>NZ_VCKX01000227.1 GCF_005889725.1 Nonomuraea zeae | reverse complement strand
AAGTGTATAAGAGACAGCCACCGGGTCCGTAGGTCTGCTCATCGGCCTGATGTTCGCCGGCCTGACCCTCTACAGCATCGTCAACACCCTGGTCGGCTTCTTCATCTTCGTCGTGGCCCTCAACCCCGAAGGCCCCACCGTCGCCTACATCGTGGCCGGCGCGATCATCCTGGCCCTCGTCGGCCTGGGCCTGGGAGCGGCGCTGGTGTTCATGCGCAAGCCCTGGTCCAAGGGCATGGGCCTGGGCCTCATGATCGGCTGGGCGCTCTGGTCGATCCTGTCCGCGGGCATCTGCACCGGCCTCAACCCGGGCCTGTACGGCTGACATGCCCTACCACGAGATCTTCGTAGGCCTCGGCGTGCTCGTCGCCTCCGTGGTCTTCGTCATGGAGGCCCGCAGAAGGGGCGCCTTCAACGAGCAGTCGCTGGTCGCCGTCACCGGCGCGCTGGTCGGCGGCGCGATCGGGATGCGGCTGGCCGGCTGGATGGAGACGCTCGACCTCGACGACCTGTGGCTGTACGGCTCCCGCAGCATCCTCGGCGGCCTGACCGGCGCGTACGTCGGAGTGCTGATCGCGAAGAAGGTCATCGGCTACCGGGAGCGGACCGGGGACCTGTTCGCCCCGGCCGTGGCGCTCGGCATGGCCGTCGGGAGGATCGGCTGCCACCTCACCGAGGCCCCGGGCCGCCCCACCGACCTGCCGTGGGGCGTGCACGCCCCGCCGACGACGCCCGAATGCCCCGGCTGCCTCACCGGGCAGGCCATGCACCCGTCGTTCGTGTACGAGATCATCTTCCAGCTCGCCGTGTTCGCCGCGCTCGTCTGGGCGCGCAGGCGGCTCACCCGGCCGGGCGAGCTGTTCACCCTCTACCTCGCCGCGTACGCCGCCTTCCGCTTCCTCGTCGAGTTCACCAGGGCCAACGAGACGGTCTGGCTCGATCTCACCAGACCCCAGTGGTTCCTGATCCCCGGCCTGCTGCTGCTCGCCCTCCGGCTCGGGTACGGCTGGCGGCGCGGCTACTACGATGCCCTTTTCCGGCGGAAGGTCATGACATGAGCACAGGGATGGGCCTGCGGGGCGACCGCATCCTCAGGTACGTCAACGCGTTCTGCCCCCACTGCCACGGCCGGGACCTCGACAAGGTCGAACGGCTGAGCGGCTATCTGGTCGCCCGCGACGGCAAGGTCTGGCTGGAGCGCGGGTGTCGCGAACACGGATTTATCAGCACGTTGTACGACGAAGACCCGGAAATCCTGGCGTACCTGGAGGAATGGACCGCCCCCACAAAGCAGCACATGCCGGATAGGTCGGGGAACTTTCTCCCCATCCCCAGCGCCTACCTCCACGGTCTCCCCGAGATGCAGACCCAGCACACCTGCATCCTCCTCGAAGACATCGCCGAAGCCTGCAACCTGCGCTGCCCCACCTGCTTCGCCGGCAGCGGGCCCGACCTGTCCGGGATCGTCCCCGTCCCCGACGTCCTCGCGAACGTCGACCAGCGGCTGGAAAGGGAGAACGGCAAGCTCGACGTCCTGATGCTCAGCGGCGGCGAGCCCACCCTCCACCCCGAGCTCAAGACCCTCCTCGCCGAGCTCTCGCAGCGCCCGGTCACCCGCATCCTGCTCAACACGAACGGCGTCCTCATCGCCAGGGACGACGCCCTGCTGGACCTGCTCACCGAGCACAGGGAGCGGGTCGAGGTCTACCTCCAGTACGACGGCAGCTCGGCCGACGCCTCCAAGCACCACCGGGGCGGCGACCTGACCCGCGTCAAGGCGCAGGCCGTACAGCGCCTGTCGGAGCGTGAGATCTTCACCACGCTGGTCATGACCGCCGCGCTGGGCGTCAACGACGGCGAGATCGGCGACGTCGTACGCCTCGCCCTCGACACCCCGTACGTCGGAGGCGTGTCCCTGCAACCCCAGTTCGGCTCCGGCAGGTCGGGCGCCATCGACCCGTCCGACAGGCTCACCCACACCGGCGTGCTCAAGCGCCTCGGCCCGCAGACCGGCGGCCTGGTGACCTGGCGCGACCTCACCGCCCTGCCCTGCTCGCACCCCCACTGCTGCTCGGTCGGCTACCTCATCCGCGACGACGCCCGGCAGTGGCGCTCGCTCACCGCGCTGATCGGTCATGACCGCCTCAAGGAGAACCTCGGCCTGGTCTCCAACCGCATCGCCGACACCGAGCTGCCGCGCGAGCTGCGGCTGGCCGTCCAGGAATCCCTGCTCGGCCTGCTGTCGGAGCAGTCGTCCCTGTCCCACCCGCAGATCGGCGACCTTTGGCGCAACATCTGCGAGAACTGCGACCTCGGCGTCTCCACCCTGCTCACCCTGGCCTCCTCCGCGCTGCCGGGCCGGCGCAGGAAGCTGCGCAGGATGCTGGGGGAGCGGGTCGTGCGCATCACGGTCAAGCCGTTCATGGACATCTCGACCATGATCGAGGAACGCCTCACGCAGTGCTGCGTGCACGTCGGCACGCGGGCCGAGCAGGACCAGTGCGCGCCGTTCTGCGCCGTGCAGGCCTGGCCGCAGCTCTCGCGGCAACGGCTGTCCAGCGTGGCGTCCCGTCCCCGGGCGCCGTTCGAGGTGGTCCTGTGAAGGACGGCCCGTACGAGGAGCCGCCAGGTGGTCCCGTGAAGAAGGACGGTCCGTACGATCCGCTCCGGTTGTGCGTGTACGCGACCGTGGCGCTGCTCGGCTGGCTGCTCGGGCCGTGGGCGGCGCTCGGGTTCGCGGCGCTGGGGTTCGCCGGCTACTGGAAGGCGCGGCGAGCCGGGCTGACCCGGAGCAAATGCGTGCTCAGGGACACCCGGCTCGTGCTGGCCTATCTCGGGCTGATCGGCGTCGCGGCGGTCGTGGCGATCATCGTGTGACGGCGGCCAGGTTCAGCACGGTGTACTCCTTGCCGCCCCCGCGCGTCTTGACCGTGCAACCCGCTTTCCCGCACTTCTCGTAGTACTGCAGATCGGCGTCCCAGGAGACCGTGGTGGACGGTGCGGAGGAGGACGCGCCCGTACCCACACCGCCGGACACCGGTCCGGCCGAGCGCTCACCGACCCCGGCCATCAGCCCGGTCGCCAGGTCGTACACCACGGCGACCGGCACCTCGGCCTGGTTCCGATCCGGTTCGTACGGTCTGAGCACCGCGTACCGGTCACCCAGCAGCAGTCGCAAGCCGTGCGGCCGCAGGGCCCGAGGCAGGCTCTTGCGCTCGGAGCCGTCGACGCGCTGCACGATCACGCGGTCGTCCAGGACGCCGACGCACCACTGCGCGTGGCACTGCATCACCCGCACGCCTTCGGGCAGCGAGACGTCGGACGACTGGCCGGTCTCCAGGTTGACGACGCGGGTCTGGTTCGCGTCCGGCCGGTCGCCGCTCCGGGCGGCCGCCCACGGCCAGGCGGACAGGCGCAGACCGTCCGTGCCGGGCAGCCGCTCGGGGACGCCGCCGGTCAGCGGCATGCGATAGACGCCGCCCTCCTTGACCGACCACACGAGGGAGTCGCCGGTGACGGCGATCCTCTCGACGTCGGCCGCGACCTCGCCCACGCGCCGGGCCTTGCCGCCCTCCCTGGGCATGATCCAGAAATCCGCCCAGTCGTCACTGTCCTGAGGCGTCTCGCCGTACCAGGCGATGTACTCGGCGCCGACCGCGATGTGCTGCGGGTAGTACTTCTTCCGCGGGCTGGGGATGTCGCCGAGCACGCGGATCGTCCCCGAGACCGAGTCGTACACCTCCAGCCGCCCGGCCTTCTCGAACGCCGAGTTCGCGACCAGCAGCACCTCGGTCGCGCTCAAGCCGGTCACCGGGTACGTCTTCCAGCCCTTGGCGTTCTTCACCGGCACCTTGACGACGGCCTGTGGCCACAGCTCGGCCGCCGGTCTCGTCTTCGGGACGGACGTCTCGGGTGCGGACGGGGTGACCGTGACGGCGGGCGGGGGCGGCTGCCGGTCCTCGCCCGACAGGACCGCCGTCGTACCGCCCGCGATCGCCACCACCGCGACCGCCGCGAGCAGGACCTGCACCCGCTGCCTGGTACGCCTGGCGCGCCGCCGCCGGGCCACGCCCTCCGCGAGATCGCGTCGCTCCACCTGGTCGGCAGCGGTGCGCAATGTCCGGATCAGGTCCTGTTCGCCTCTCATCGTGCCTCCTGAAACACGCGCTTGATCCGGAGCTTGTCCAGGGCACGGGCCGCCTGGCTGCGTACGGTGCCGCGAGAGACGCCGAGGATCTCGGCGATCTCCTTGTCCGGCAGGTCCTCGTAATAGCGCAGGACGAGGACGGCCCGCTGCTTGCGGGGCAGCTCCTGGAGGCCGGCCCACAGGGCGGCGTCGCCGTACCGGTCGTGCTCGCCGCGCTCGGGGACGGCGGCGACCAGATCCTCGCGGTGCCGCCGGCGCCACGACTTGATGTGCAGCCTGACCATGATCGTTCGCACGTACCCCTCGGGGTCGTGCTTCTTGCGCACGCGTGGCCAGGCGTCGCCCAGGCGGGCCAGTGCCTCCTGTACGAGATCGGCCGCGTCCTCGGAGTTGCCGGCCAGCACATAGCCGTACCGGAGGAGCGCGTCTCCCCGGGCGCGGACGAACTCGTCGAAATCTTCCACGAACCCAGGGATCGATGAGCGCGCGTTACTGTTGCACGGAATCAGCGGGTCATTGGGCGGGGACGTACAGGCTGAGGGTCTCGGCGATGCAGGCCGGCCGCTTCTCGCCCTCGATCTCGATCGTCATCTTCAGGTTGGACAGGTAGCCGGCCGGCGTGCCCTTGACGTCGCTGAGCTCGCCCTTGGCCCTGATCCGCGCGCCGACCAGCACGGGGCGGGGGAAGCGGACCTTGTTCAGGCCGTAGTTGACGCCCATCGCGATGCCGCGCACCTCGACCATCTCGAACATAAAAGACGGCAGCAGTGACAGGCTCAGGTAACCGTGGGCGATCGTGCCGCCGAACGGCCCCTCCTTGGCCCGCTCCACGTCCACGTGGATCCACTGATGGTCACTGGTGGCGTCGGCGAAGAGATTGACCTGGTCCTGAGTGACCGTGCGCCACTCCGTCGGGCCGAACGTCTCGCCGACGGCCGCCTTGAGCTCCTGAACATTCGCGAAGGTCCGCATGGTCCCGAACGCTATTGGGCGGGCGGGACGGCTGCCAAGTTCAGCACCTTGAACGTGCCGGGCTCGCCGTCCCAGTAGGAGATCGTGCTCGGCTCGGAGGACGTGCCGACGCCGTACATCTTGCTGCCCTGGCCGATTTCGGCCAGCTTGCCGGTGGCGCTGTCGTAGATGGTCGTCCCCCCGTTCAGGAACCGGTCGAGGATCGGGAACGGGATCATGGGGGACAGGCTGTGCAGGCCGGCGAGGCGGATCGTGCCTGTGCCGTCGAGGGACCGCGCGAAGTAGCCCTCATCGTCCCGTCCGCCGCACCAGGACGGCCCGCAGCGCAGGCCCTTCATCCCGTCGGGCGCGGCGATCACGGTGGTCGCGCCGCGCGCCAGGTCGACGAGCCTGGTCTGGTTGAGGTCCGGCTCCCTGGAGAAGCGGGCCACGTCCACGGCGTACGGCCAGGCGAGCAGGTGCAGCCCGTCGCCGCCGGGCACCTGCTCCGGCGTGCCGCCTTCGACGGGGACGCGCCAGAGGCCGCCGGACTGTTCCGACCAGTAGACGTGCTCGCCGCCGATCCCGATCGTGTCCATCCGCGCGTGCTCGCCGGTGAACGTCCCGAGCAGCTTCGGCTCGCCGCCGGACAGCGGGACCGTCCAGATCTCGCGTACGGGCGCGCCGTCCTTTTCGCCGTAGGCGTACCAGGCGAGGTTCTGGCCGTCGGTGGTCGCGGTCTGGGGGATGTACTTGGCGAGCCCGGGCGTGCGCGGCACCGTGGCGATCACGCGGGACTTGCCCGTGGCCGAGTCGTACACCTCGAACTTCCCGGCCCTCTCGAACGACGACTCGGCGCTCAGCAGCACCTCCGTGGCGCTGAGACCCGTGATGGGGCGGTAGCGCCAGCCGTCGGCGTTCTTGGCGGGCATGGTGAAGACCGCCTCGGGCCAGAGCTCGGCGGCCGGCACGGCCTGCTTGCCCGCCGGTGGGACGAGCGCCGCGGTCGCGGCCGGGCTCGGGGGCAGCATGGTCGCGGTGGCCGTGCCGCCGGTGGGAGGCGCGGCCACCCCGCCGTCGCCTCCGCCCGCACCGGGGAGCACGCCCCTGATCCCCGCCGCGCCCACGCCGATGACCACCACGGCCGCCACGGCCAGCGTCTGCGCACGCCGGCGGCTCCTGCGGTGCTTGCGGCGCGCGACCCCCGCCAGCAGGTCGCCGTCCTCGGGGGCGCGCGCGGCGGCCGACTGAAGCGCGTCGACCAGTTCGTCCTCAGACCTCACGACTGTCCCCTTTCGAGTATCCCCGGCTTGACCCGGAGCGTGTGGAGTGCCCGGAACGCCTGGCTGCGTACGGTTCCCCGGGAGATCCCGAGGATCTCGGCTATTTCCTGGTCCGACAGGTCCTCGTAGTAACGCAGCACCACGACGGCCCGCTGCTTGCGCGGCAGCGTGGCCAGCTCCTTCCACAGCTCGCCGAAGGAGTGGCTGTCGACGTAGGAGCCCTCCGGCACGTCGTCCGTCAGGTGCTCCTTGAGCCGCCGCCTGCGCCACCAGCTGATGTGCTGGCGGGCCATGATCGTCCGTACGTACGACTCGGGGTTGTCCTTGTCTCGGACCCGGTGCCAGCTGTCGTTCAGCTTCAGCAAGGCTTCCTGCGCCAGATCGGCGGCGTCGTCGGCGTTGCCGGTCAGCACGTAGCCGTATCTGAGCAGGGCCGAGCCCCGCGCCCGGACGAAATCCTCGAACTCCACACCTACACAGACGCCTCCGGTGTGGAGCCTGTTGCAAAGATCTTTACTCGAAACCATCGCATAGGTGTTCGAGTGCGCGCTACAGTTCTAGGTATCGAAATCGAACATGGGTTCGGCCTGGTGAGAGGGGGTGTGTCCGATGACGGTGCTCGCGCCCGCCCCTGCTCGGACACGCCGTAGCACTTTCTTCCCAAATCTAAGACGGCCGCTATATCCGGCAATAAAGTCCGAGAGCGTGGACCCTGTGCGAAACCCCTACGCTCCCGGCGCCGGGCAGCGTCCGCCGGAGCTCGCCGGACGCGACCGTGAGCTGCAGCAGTTCGAGGTCGTCCTGGAGCGAGTGGCCCGCGGTCGCCCCGAGCGCAGCATGGTCGTCACCGGCCTGCGCGGGGTGGGCAAGACCGTCCTGCTCAACACCTTCAAATCCATGGCCATGCAGCGGCTGTGGGGCACGGGCAAGATCGAGGCCCGGCCCGACCAGTCGATCAGGCGGCCGGTGGCCGCGGCGCTGCACATGGCGATCCGCGAGCTGGCCCCGCGCCACCGCGCGCCCGAGCGCATCGAGGAGTTCCTCGGCGTGCTCAAGGCGTTCGCCATGCGCGATCCGGCGGCGGCCAAGGGCACCTCGCACTGGTCGCCCGGCATCGAGGTGCCCGCCAGCCGCGGGCGCGCCGACTCGGGCGACCTGGAGATCGATCTCACCGAGCTGTTCGTGGACGCCGCCTCCGTGGCCACCGACCTCGCCGTCGGCATCGCGCTGTTCATCGACGAGATGCAGGACGTGCAGGCCGCCGACGTCTCCGCGCTCTGCGCGGCCTGCCACGAGCTCTCCCAGTCCGGCGGGCCGCTGATCGTGGTGGGGGCCGGGCTGCCGCACCTGCCGAGCGTGCTGTCGGCCAGCAAGAGCTATTCGGAGCGGCTCTTCCGCTACGCCCGCATCGACAAGCTCGACCGCGACGCGGCCGATCTCGCGCTGATCCTGCCCGCCCGCGAGGAGGAGGTCGAGTTCACCCAGGAGGCGCTCGACGCCCTCTACGAGGCGGCCGACGGCTACCCCTACTTCGTGCAGGCCTACGGCAAGGTCGCCTGGGACCTGGCGCCGCGCACCCCGATCACCATCGAAGACGTCAAGGTCTCCGCGCCGGAGGCCGAGGAGGAGCTCGCGGTCGGGTTCTTCGGCAGCCGCTACGAGCGGGCCACCCCGGCCGAGCGCGACTACATGCACGCCATGGCGCAGATCGGCGACGAGCCGGTCGCCACCGCGGAGGTGGCCGACGCCCTCGGGCGAAAGCCGTCCAGCCTCTCGCCCGCCCGCGACAGCCTCATCAAGAAAGGGCTCATCTACAGCGCCGAGCGCGGCCTGATCGCCTTCACGGTGCCGCACTTCGGCAGGTTCTTGCGCGCTCAACCGATCTGAGCGACGCCCCTAGACCTCTATTGGGCTGTCTAGTGGGGAAGCTAGACAGCCCAATAGAGCTATATCAGCCTGCCTGTCGAGCGAAATCTAGCGCTCTCTAGCGTCAGGCCGATACTGGCGTATATTCCGGCAGAGACCCGCTGTCCTCCCCGCTGACCACGGCCATCCGCACCGCCGGGCGCCGCCCGCTCAGATAGACGGCGAAGACGACGTCGTCCTGATCGCGGTTGCGGAAGGCGAAGAAGCGCCAGCACAGCTCGCGCCAGCTGTCGTACGGCTCGGCCGAGGTCAGCTCGCCCTGGTGGGCCCGCCAGGTGCCGCTCGACCTGAGCCTGGACAGGGTGACCGACTCGGCGGGGCCGCGGCGCTGCTCGCAGGGGGCGCGATACCGTACGCGGTCGATCAGCTCCTCGATCTCGGGCGACAGCGCAGCCAGCACGGCCACCCCCGCGGCCGTCAGCCACGACGGCTGGGTGAACGCCTGCCACCCGGCGACCGGCGCCCACACCGACACGCCGGCCATGCCGGTCAGCGTCACCGTCCGGCCGATCGACCGCAGCCCGACCGGCGCCGAGCTCACCTCGCCGAAGCAGCCGCAGCCCGCGTCCGGCCGCCGCCGGCGCAGCTCCAGCAGCACGTACGTGGACAGGGCGAAGAAGGCGACCGTGCCCCACCTGAAGAAGGGATGCGTGGTGAGCAGCAGCCCGGCGGCCAGCACCACCTCGCCCCCGGCGCAGACCAGCAGCGCCGGCACCTGCATGCGGCCGGGAACCAGCACCGCGGGCCCCAGCCTGGCCAGCGCGCCCGGCTCACCCCCGGACCGCACCGTGATCACCTTGGCCACCGTGCCCATGCAGAGAAGCACGATCAGGAGCGGGACCTGCGATTCCAGCACGCGTGTCACCCCAATCCGAGCTGAGCGTTGAAGCACCCTTTGACCAAGTCGCCGCCCAGCTCCACGTAGGAGAACGGTGACAGCTCCGCGATCCGCCCGCGCGGCGAGGTGTCGCACTCGACGCAGCGGTCGCAGAAGCGCCCGGCCAGGCATCCGCAGGCGACCACCGGCACGTTGGCGGAGCGGTTGGAGCACAGGTTCCTGACCTGCAGCAGCGATCCGACGGCGAGGTAGGGCAGGCCCGCGCACGACAGGCCGGCGTCGGCGCAGCCGGTGTCAGAACGTTCCAGCATCGGATAGGCCGCGCCGCGCTCTTCCTCGTCGAACGTGTCCGACCAGGTGACCGTGCCGGAGATGCGCGACTGGATGCCCGCGTACGCCGGCGGCGGGTCCGGCACCGCGCGCGCCGGGTAGGCGGGCTGCGAGGTCGCGGGTAAGAGCGCCAGGCCGGCGCCGTCCTGCCTGATCCCGATCGCGTCGAACAGGTAGCCGGGCTCGAACTTCGGGTGCCGCACCTGCAGCCGCCCGGTCGCCCGGTAGGGGATGAGGATCGTCCGGTGCCCCCGGTGCGGCCCGCAGTCCAGCTCGACGGTCAGTTCTTTACGTCCGCTGATCGACAGGATCGTTCCCGTGATGCGCGTGGTGCCGGCCCAGATCCGCTCGACCACGCGCCCTTCGCGCAGGGCCCGCATCATGACCATGGAACCCACGGGGAGATCGGCGGGGCGGACGTCGGCGCCGTGCCAGGCGGTGGCCCACGGCGCGATCACCAGGCGCTCCTCGGCGCCGGCGGGGGTCTCGATGATGATGAGATGCGGGCTGATGTCAAGGATCTCACCGGCTACGGCGCGTAAAGGCTCGCCGTTGCCCGGGTCAGGGCCGGGAACGCCGGACTCGCGGCCGAGCGCGGCCGCGGCGAGCACCCGGCGGCGCTCAACGCTCGGATACCCCATCCGCCCTCCCTCGTCGGGTACTAGATTCACACGACTTCGGGGTGGCTCACACCGTAGCGCCGCAGAACAGTGCAAAATACGCATCCCCTGGGGAGGGACTTCACCCCCATCGTCGAAGAAACCGCCACCGACCTTGAACTACCTTTATCGTCGGCGGGCCGAAACCTGAATTCTGGTTCAGGCTGAATAGGGCATCCGGCTGCGATTCTGGCCACGATGCAGACCACCGGCTGGGAAGAAGAGTTCCGCGAGTACGTCACGACCCGCGGACCTGCTTTGCTGCGCACGGCGCACCAGCTCACCGGACACCCGCTGGATGCGGAGGATCTGCTGCAGAACGCGCTGACCAAGACATATCTGGCCTGGGACCGCATCGAGGACCGGGGCGCGCTGGACGGCTACGTCCGCCGGGCCATGGTGAACATCAACATCTCGCAGTGGCGCCGACGCAAGCTGGAGGAGTACCCGTCGGACGAGCTGCCGGAGGTGGTCACGCACGAGCCGGCCAGCTGCGGCACCCTGCACGAGCTGCTCGAACAGGCCCTGGACGAGCTCCCCGAGCGCATGCGGGCGGCGATCGTGCTGCGCTACTACGAGGACATGACCGAGCCGGAGATCGCGAAGACGCTGGGGATCAGCGTCGGGACGGTCAAGAGCACGGTGTCGCGGGCGATGACCAAGCTCAGGGGCGCACTGGGGCTTCCGCCTCAACCGCCCCGGCAGTAGCGCAGGGGCGTACGACGGCTCTGATCTTGCGCAGGCTGTCCAGGAACGCGCTCAGCTCGCTCTCGCTCAGCAGCCCGGTGAAACAGTCGTCGATGTCCTGGATGTGCTGGGGCAGCACGCCCTCCAGCCGCTCGCGCCCGGCGTCGGTGAGCGCGGCGTAGGAGGCCCGGCGGTCGCTGGAGCACGCCTCGCGCCGCACCAGCCCTTCGCGTTCGAGCCGATCGACCACCCTGGTCACGCCGCTCGTCGACAGCCCGGTCTGGGCGGCGAGATCGCTCATCCGCAGCCGCTGGTTGGGCGAGCGGGCCAGCCGGATGACGGTCTCGAAATCGATCTCCGACAACCCCGCCGCGCTCAAGACCGGCAGGAACCTGCCCAGCAGCCCGGCATGCACCTCGGTCAGCAGCCCGATGGCCGTCAGCCGCGGGTCGTCAAAGTTCATCACGCTCATACTCTAACCGACGATAGTTGACGTGCGGAATATTCCTCGTGTAGACATTTGTTGCCGCAGACATCCGCACCGCAACCTCTCCAAGGAGAACCCCGATGAGCACCCGTACCTGGGAGTCCCTGACCCTCCCCGCCGCCGGCACCTACAACCTTGACGCTGCCCACACCCGGATCGGTTTCGTGGTCAAGCACATGATGGTCAGCAAGGTCCGCGGCCACTTCGACAGCTTCACCGGCTCGGTCACGGTCGCCGAGAACCCGCTGGAGTCCACCGCCGAGCTGACGATCCAGACGGCCAGCATCACGACGGGCGTGGCCGACCGCGACGGTCACCTGCGCAGCGACGACTTCCTGTCGGTGGAGAAGTACCCTGAGATCACCTTCAAGAGCACCCGCGTGGTGGGCCACTCGGGCGACGAGTTCACCGTCGTCGGTGACCTGACCGTCCGCGACGTCACCAAGGAGATCGAGCTGACGGTCGAGTACGGCGGCGCCGGCACGAACCCCTGGGGCCAGGCGCTCTGGGGCTTCTCGATCACCACGGAGTTCGACCGCGAGGACTTCGGCCTGACCTGGAACCAGGCGCTGGAGACCGGCGGCGTGCTGGTGGGCAAGAAGATCAAGATCGAGATCGAGGGCGAGGCGAACCCGGCCTAAGTTGCCCTGTTCGGCTTGTTTGTCGACAGGCGAGGCGACCCCTTTGCCCGGGTTATCCACAGCCCGAAAGCCCGCCCATGCTCTGGGCGGGCTTCATCCACAGGTAGTTACCCACAGGCTGTTGATAACTCTTGGTGAAGGCTGGCCGGGCAATCGCTTTGCTGCCTCGCCAGAAGGCCGGTACGCTGTGCTGAGCCGCGGTGGCTACCGGGAGGATTCGCCTAGTCAGGTCTATGGCGCCGCACTGCTAATGCGGTTTGGTGGCAACACCATCCGGGGTTCAAATCCCCGATCCTCCGCAGGTGAAAGGCCCTCGCCCCAGTCTTGGGGCGAGGGCCTTCTTGTGTGCCGGGAGTCATAGTTGCAACGGCGCTACGAGTTTCCCCAGAGTGCGCAGGCCAGGCCTTGCGATTTCCAGGCGGACGGTCATGCGGCGTCTGGGTGGGCGGACAGATCAGGATGCTTTCGACCGAGCGTGGTGGAACCTACCCGGCGGTCGAGGCGTTTGCGCTGTGGACCCGGCGGGCGTGGTTTCTGATGAAGCAGAGGGCCCGAGGAGTGGGGTGGTGGCTGGGCGAGGATGTGGTTCCAGCGTGCGGGCATGTCGTCGCCATGGCACTCCAGCGCGGTCGCTGACCTGGCGCGATCAGCATGCCGCCACGAGGGACGAGCTCTATGATCGGTTCGTCCTGATCGTTGAGATTCGGAGAAGATGTCAATCTCATGCGCCGCGCCATGGTCCTTCTGGGTGGCGTCGCCCTCGCCGTCGGCGCGTTCGCCCTCTTCTACCGGGGCCCGGGACAACCGTTCATCCGCGGTTACGTGAGCGACGTCGGCGCCACCATGCTGGTCTACGCGTTCTTGGGGCTGCTGTGGCGCACCACCGCCGCACGCCGCACCCTGGCCACGGCCGCGATCGCCGCCGCTGTCGAGTTCTACCAAATAGTCGGCATGACCCCGCCGGGCATCGGCGGTGTCCTGGTCGGCGCGTTCCCCGACGCATGGGACCTGATCGCCTATGCCATCGGTGTGGTCGCGGCCCTGGTCTGGGAACGCCGATCGGTCCGATCCGGTGATCAGACCGGCTGACGCTTGGACGCCACCCCACCGGCACGCTGATGGTACGGATGCTCCCACAGCGGCGAGGTCATCGGGTTCGTCCTGCGCGGCGGCCACTTCGGAAATCACTGGAGATGGGGTGCTCCGAGGAAATGGGTGCTTGGCCAGCAGATCGAGTCCCGCTCCAGCAGTCCTGCACAGGCCCCCGCGATGCGTGGGCTGGAGGCCAGCGGTAGTTCGACGGCGCGCGTGAGTTCGATGAGATTGATGCCGTCGATCAGGATGTCCAGGTGCGGATAGGCGCTGGGGGCGACCGGCCCCGCAACGCGGAACTCGATCGCATTCACGGCGACACCTCATGTCCTGGCTTTGGACGCCTTACCGCTTTTGGAAGGTCAGGAATATAACGCGACAGGGAGTCTGGGGTACCTACCGCCGCGACCTTGCTCGCCTCCGCTCTCTGGGGCGGTCCCCGGAAATCACCCGGATGGCGTTCGCGGGGGCCGGCGGCCGGCCAGCCGACCTCCGGGCGGTCAGCCGACAGAGGGAATGCCTACCCTGGCCGCGAACTCGGCGGTGAAGACGACCATGACGTCGTCGGTCCCCAGGTGGTAGACCTCAGTTGGCGGCCACTCCGCCGGGCTCCCGGCGGCTATCCACACGGCCTTCTCCCGCGAGCACAACCTGATCGCGTTCGGCGTCCGAAGCTCCCTCTCTGTGTCTTGGGACCAGGTGATATCGACCCGGGTGAGTTTTCGGGCGGCGAGGCTCGACCAGCGTGGGTGATCGGTCACGTCCACCGCCGTCGACCCAAAGGGCTCTCCGATCCTCCGCAGGTGAGCGGTCATCGGCTCAGGGAAGACTTCAAGCCCGAAGTGGTCGAAGCTGCTGCCCCACACAGCCGAGAAGCAAGCGCCTTCGTCGGTGGAGAGTTCCACTCCCATGGTGGGCTGGTGCCACGTTCCGAAGTCCCACTCCTCGGCCTCGCAACCGTCCTCGCCGCCCATCAAGGGGTAGTAGACGACCCTGTGGATACGTCCGCCTCGCAGCATGGCGGCCGTACGTTCGTACTCCACCTCGGTCAGCGGCGACGACATCGGTACAGCATCACCCGAGACGGGCATCCTGCGCCATCGCATTTCTGCGGTTCGCGACTCGGCCGACCGGTTACGGCACGAGCCGTTGCCACCAGCCCCGCAACCATGACCCCCCACGAAGATCGAAAGGCCGCCAAACCGCAAGGTCCAGGTAGAACATGCTGGTGGTCAAGCACCGTGACGGCGACGTTTCGTTCGGATTCGACGGCCCTTGAGGGTGCGCCGGTCAGTGACTACGGTCTGCGGATGGTCACTTTGCGGGACATTCTTGCCGGTGTGGCTAGCGGACATATGCCCCAGCCTGGGGCCGGCCCCACGATCGTCCCGCAGCCGTCCCCGCGTGACGCGGGAGTGATCGCCTTCACCGCGCACAACGTGATCTACGCCGACCTCGACGAGGACTGGATCAGATCCCGGCTTCCCGACGGAGACCTGTCGGCGCCGCTCAACCCGCCCTTCCTCAGGGAGCTGGAGGAACGCACGGGGCGCAGGGTCAGCAGCATCGACCTGCTCGCGCTGGCTGCCCCCTGTGTCGGTCCTCCGCCGATCGAACTGGTCGAGGTCACGGATGCGGCCCATCCTCGTGTCCGGCGCGCCCGCCGCTATCGGGACGATGTACGCGTCTGGACCTGCCGAGGGGGTTTGCTGGTCATCGGACGAGGCGTCGCCGGGCGATGGGAGGTCGCGATCGAGGTCGATTCGGCCAGCCGGGGACGTGGTCTGGGCCGGGCCCTCGCCCGCGCCTCCAGGCATGTCAGCACGCACCCCCTCTGGGCCCAGATCGCCCCGGGCAACGCGGCGAGCGTCCGGACATTCCTCGCCGCCGGCTTCGTCCCGATCGGCGCAGAGGCGCTTCTCGTCCCACCTTCCCGTTCGGAAGGCATGCTCCACGACTGACAGGGAGGCGGTCGACGGCATCTGAGGGCGACCCGGCGATGCGATTCATGATCCGGAGCCCCTTATTACAGTGTCCAGTCGCTGGGTTCCGCAGAGTAGGTTTCGGGCTCGTCGACCCAACCGGCGGTCAGGATGAGGTGGCTTCTGCGGTCGACAGTGAGGAATCCGAAGGGGCGGGCGAAGTCGAGGTCGATGTGCCGTACGCGATAGGGAGGTGGAGGCGCTATCGCGCCCGCGACGGCACCGATGGCGGTCACCGCGGCAGACTCGAAGCCTGTGGCCTGAAAGGAGGCGACGGCGCTCTGCCGGGCCTGGGTGACGGCGAGAGGCATGGCGCTGATACCGGGGAAATGACCAGACCTCGCGTCGGTCACCGTTGCCAGGCCGAATACCTCTGGCAGGTCCAGGAGGTCATGTTCGGAGGTGACGGTGAACCGTGGCACCCTGACGTTCAACGCGTCGTCAGGGGCATGGTCGCGGGCGAAGCGAACGGTTATTCCGGGGCCTTGGCTGCCTGCACCGAGGACGCCGGCTTCGGTGGCGGGGTGGCGCCCGGCCAGTACGTCGATACCCGCGGTGAGAACGTGGCCGGGTTTCATCGAGTCCGCACCAAGAACGAGGTGGACGTCGATTCCACCGGTGCCCATGACGCGAAGCAGGGTCAGGGGGCCGGCGGGGGTATCGGCGATTCTGGCTCGGTCGAGTACTCGGGTGCTGCGGCGTAACACGTGGATCTCGCGTCCGGCCCAGGGTCCGGTCTCGAACATGCCGACGCCGTCGGTGAACGGGCGTAGCCACGTGGTGCGAACGGTGAGCGCCATGGCCAGGACCAAGAGCATCTGCTCGGTAACTTGGAGGGGCATGGCGGGGATGAGCCCGCCAGTCTGCTCGTACGCCCACCTGTCGAGCCGGAGCTGGTCCGCAGCCGGGTCTGAGGTCAGCTCGCCGCGCATGCCAGGGGGAAGGGCGCTGGTCCAGGCCGGACGCAGCGGCAGGTTCGGCCGGAACCACAGGCCCAGCGCTGCACGGATGGCCGGAGACCCATCCATGATCGACAGGACGGCTTGGGCTGTTTGGGCGGCGGTGGCGGCGTCTGTCCCGACGGCCTCCTGTAGCTCCCTGCGCCCCTGCCCATCGGCGGCCGACGCCAGGTACGCCAGCAGCGGCCAGGCGCCTGCACCGGCCATCACGACCGATCCCCCCGAACAGGTCTCCGCCCATCGGGCGGTCAGTGCATTCGCGGGGGTCACCGGGGTCTGCCGGTATGGCGAGTGCATGCGGGTGACCGTACAAGGGGTACGTGACTTGGGCGAGGGCATTTCGGCTCAGGTTGAGCGCCAAGGGCCTCGATTTGTACAGCGCCATTCAGGGCAGGAGGGACCGATCGGGCAACGCCATGCGGGTTCAAATCCTCGGTCCTCGCGCTGGCGAAAGGGCCTCGCCCCCAGCCTTCACCCTGATGCGCTCCAGCCTCCGGCCTCCTGGTAGCGCGCCCAGCCTTCATCGAGGAGCCGGAACCCTGCATCGATGGTCGATTCTGGATCTGCCTCGTGGGTGGCGCTGAGCTGGATATGCAGGGCGAAGCGGACGTAGAAGCGGATCTCGTCGTTCGGCTCCGTGAGCCCGAACTCCTTGGTGATCGCGGCAACCAGGGCGCCCTCATGGCGGAACCACATCTTCTCCGCGTAATCGATAAGGGCCGGTGTCTCCTCCATGAGAGTGAGGATCTGGCGTTGGGGCCCGGACCTCATCGCGGCGATCTCGGAGAGATAGTGCGCCTTCAGCGCGTCGGAGATCGTGGTTCCCGGCGCCCGGCTGCTCACCGCGGCCACGAGGCGCTCATGCCGTTCGTCCTCGTCGCTGAAGACAAGCGCCTCCTTGTGCGCGAAATGCGTGAAGACCGTCTTGGGTGAGACGTCCGCCTTGTCCGCGATCTCGCGAACGCTGACCCCGTCGAAGCCGCGCTCGAGGAAGAGCGCCGTTGCCGCGTCCAGGATCGCCGCCCGGGTTGCCGCCTTCTTGCGTTCGCGCCGTCCCACGACCGTTCCATCCACCATGGCTGGATCCTACTAGTGCCGGACTCTAACTATATTGACGGTAAAAGTAGTCTCGGTATAGTAAGTGTGTGAGTGAAGCTAAATCGGGACGCGGGCATCCCCGATGCTGCCTCGACTCGGCGCGCACCTGCACCGACCACGGTGCCCGCGCCGACACGTGAAGGGACCATGACCATGGCCGGAAACATCGACTCGCTCTCGAACCTCGATCGAGACGAACCCGTAAGCGGCGCAGAGCCTGAAGCGCCAGCCCCCGACGCACGTCGGCCTTCGCAGCGCCGGACCGCGGGCGCGTTGCTCATCGCCGGGCCGATGATCTTCTTACTTGCCGAGTTCATCGCCGCCGCGGCATGGACGGATCCGCCCTACAGCTACACGTACCACTTCATCAGCAATCTCGGAGTCCACGGGCCCTCGACGCTGTTCGGGCAGTACATGCATTCACCCCTGGCGTGGGTGATGAACACCGGCTTCTTCCTGTTCGGGATCACCATCCTGGCCGGTGTCGCGGTGCTGCGCGGTCTGCTGGGCTGGCGCCGCTGGGCAGCGCTCGTGCCCGCGGCGCTGCTGGCCGCCGGCGGCGTCCTGCTGGGACTGTTTCCCGGATCCGGCGAGGCGATGAACGACGGCACCGGCGACTTCCATGCCTTGGGCGCCCTGGCCGGCTTCGTCGGCGCCAACGTACTGGCCATCGTGCTCGGGAGCATGCACCGACGCGTCGGACTTTCTCTGAACCTCGGGCGAACGCTGGTCACGGTCGGCGTGATCGGTCTGGTCTCGATGGTGGCCTACTTCGCCGACCTCATTTCCGGGGCCAACATCCTCGTCGGCCTCATCGAACGCGGCGCCGTCCATCCGTTCCTGCTCGGCCTCGGCTGCGCGGGAATTTCCATCTGGCGTGGGGGCAGCCGTCCCCCAGCGACTGGCTGAGCTGGTTGTTTACTGTCTGCGGCTGTTCGTTCGCGGGGGCCTTCTATCGTGGGGCGCGGCGGCAGGTCGAACCATGCCACGGTCAGCTCGACCGGGTCGCGGTGAGTACGGCGATGTCGCGGTCGAAGCAGACGATGACGTGGCCCTGCGGGGTGGCGGCGACGGCGTTGACGAAGCCGGGGAATGCGTGGTCAGGGCCGATCTTGTCGAAGGTGATGAGGCTCCATACCGACACCGTTCGGTGGCCGGCGGTAACTGCGATGGGGTGGCCGTCGACCGTGGTGGCGGCGAGTGCGCTCACGGTTCCCGCGGGAAGCCGGCCGATCTGCTGAGCGGTGGCGACGTCCCATACCTTCATCGGTGGATCGCGCCAGTCGTCGTTCGTGGTGATGGCGATGGGTCGTCCGTCCACGACGGTGGCGGCCACGAGGCGTACCGGCTTGCCGTTGCTTCCGGTGGTCTGGAGCCCGGTGTCGCGGTTGGTGGCGAGGTCACGGACCCGGAAGCCGCCGCCCCACCGTCCGAGCAGGGCGACGGGCTGGTCGCCGAGCGTGGTGGTGGCCAGGTCGTGCACCCATCGATGGTCGCTCTTGCGGGGGCTGCCGGTCTCTTCGCCGGTGCGGAGATCCCATAGCCGGATGGTCTTGTCGTCGCCGGCGGTGATGGCCCGGGGCGGGGCGCCGGTGTCGTCGGCCGCGACGGCGGTGATCGGACCGTGGTGGGTGGTCAACGGTGCTCCGGCCGCTCTCCCCAGCGTGAGGTCCCAAAGCAGGACATTGCCGTTCTTGCCGCCGGCGATCGCCACCGCGTTACCGTCCACCTGGGTCGCGGCCAGAGCAGTGACGGCGCCGGTGTCGTCCGTGAGCGGCCGGCCCACCTGATCGCCGGTTTCCAGATCCCATACTCGTACGGTTTCGTCCTCGCTGCCGGTGACCGCCACCGGCCGGCCGGCCACCGAAGTGGTGGCCACCGCCGTGATCGTGGCGTCATGGCGAACTGGTTTGCCGGCCGGTTCGCCGACGACCAGATCGGACACCCGGACCGACCCGCCGTCGCAACTCGACATCACCGCCTGCCGGCCATCCATCACGGCCGTGGCCAGCGCATGCACCGTGCGGGGATGCTGAGGGAACAGCTCACCGACCAGCTCGGCCGTTTTCAGGTCCCACACCTGGATGGTCGGCTCGTTGGAATTGCAGGTGATCGCCAATAGGCGGCCGTCCACAATCGTGGTCGTCACCGCCTCCAGGTCCGCGGATCGGGGGAGGTCACCGACCGGAAGTCCGGTGGCCAGGTCCGACACGCGGGTGGTCGTCCGGTAGCCACCGGAGACGACCACCAGATGGCCGGCCGTCAGCTCCGCGACCGCAAGCGCGCCCACGTGTCCGCTGTGGCCAGTGAACGGGCTGCCCACCGGATCACCGGTATCCAGGTCCCATACCCGGACTGTTCGGTCGCCGCCCGTGACAGCTACCCAGCGGCCGTCCAGCACGGCGGTCGCCACCGCGTACACCGGGCCGGTGTGACCGCGGATCGGCGCCAGCACCTCCTGCCGCTTTTCCAGATCCCACACCCGTACGGTCGTGTCGTAGCAACCGGTGACCACCACCGGGCGGCCATGGCGTTCCGCGATCGCGAGGGCCTCCACGTTGTCAGCCTGAAGGTGGAACGGCTCACCCACCGGCCTGCCGGACGCGAGTTCCCACACCCGTACGGTGCCGTCGTCGCCACCGCTGACCACAACGGGACGACCGTCCAGAACCGACCTCGTCAGCGCCCGCACCGCGTTCGTGTGACCAGCCCATGAGGCGCCGACCTGCTCGCCGGTCGCCAGATCCCAGACCCGTACGGTGCCGTCACCGCCTCCGGTGACCGCTACGGCACGGCCGTCGAGGACCGCGGTCGTCACCGCCGCCACCCAACTGGTGTGACCGTCGGTGGTGCCTAACGGCGGGCATGCTGTCACGCCCTTCGGCAGCAAGCTGGTCCAGGTCTGCTGCACCCGCCAGGCAGCGGGACGAACGGCCGGGACCCCATCGCGGGACAGTGGCGACATGCCGCGCATCGTAGTTGCTGGAATCTGGACGCGTCCGAGGAAACCTGGAGTGATCGTCTTTCCGGGGTGGCGGGTGCGTGGCTGGAGCTAGCGGGACCCATGAACAACATGGGACGGTCCTCCCTGCGCTGCTGATGCGGGTTGGCGGCCACGCCCTCCCGGGGCTTCAAATCCCCGATCCTCCGCAGGTGTAAAGCTCTTTACCGATCTTCGCTCGATCCCGACAAGGTGGCCGAGACCGGCGCGTCAGCTGAAAGAGCGGCGGTAGGCGTGTGGGGTGACGCCGGTGGTGCGTTTGAAGCGGTCGCGGAAGGCCGTGGGCGAGCCGAAGCCGACCTGGGCGGCGATGCGCTCGACGGAGTGGTCCGTGGTCTCCAGGAGGTGCTGGGATCGGCGGATGCGGGCCCGGTGCAGCCATTGGAGCGGGGTGGTGCCGGTCTGCTCGCGGAAGCGGCGGATCAGGGTGCGGGTGCTGGTTCCGGAACGGGCGGCGATGTCGGCGAGGGTGAGGTCGCGGCCGAGGTTGTCCTGCAGCCAGGTGAGCAGGGGCTCGAGGGCGGAGCCATGGGGGGC
>NZ_VCKX01000226.1 GCF_005889725.1 Nonomuraea zeae | reverse complement strand
CGACGTCACCGCCTCCCACGGAGCCCCCGGTTCAGCGGCCGGAGCCGCGGATCGTCGCGCTCACCCCGGGCGACTACGAGGGAGGCTGCGCCGAGCCCATCGCCTACCAGGCCACCGGCCGCGTCTCGCTCCCCGCGGGCCCGGCGCGGAAGGTCACGTACTGGTGGATCCTGGACGGGGCCAAGTGGCAGCAGCAGGTGCTCGACTTCCCCGCCGGTGACCAGCCCCGCTCCCAGGACGTCTCGGCGTCGTGGAGCTTCGGGCCGTCGGACGACGGCGGTCACACGCTCGGTCTCATGACCGAGGGCGGCCCCGAGGAGCCGGTCGAGCGGGAGTTCTCCTTCGCCTGCGCCGAGGCCCCCGGGGACGCCCGGCTCACGTTCCACTACCTGCTGACGCCGGTGTACAAGGGCGTGTGCGACGGCTCCATCGGCCTGCGGGCGGACGGCCTGGTGATGACCGACCGCGTGGCCGAGGTCAAGTACCGCCTCGTCGTGGACGGCAAGCCTGGACCGATCAGGACGCAGACCCTCAAGCCCGGCGTCAAGAGCGTGATCGGCGACTTCTGGTACAGCTCCGCGCGGGCCAGCGGCACCGGCATCGCCCGGCTGGAGGTGCTCAACCACAACAAGGTGGTCAAGCAGGAGCCGTACAGTTTGACGTGCGTGGACAAGGACCCCTCGCCGGGGACCGTGCAAATCACCGAGATCTGGCCGGTCGCCTACTACGGCGACTGCGCCGACGCGCCGTACCTGACCGCCCACGGCGCGTTCGCCGCGGCGGCCGGGACCGAGATCACCTACCGCTGGATCATGGACGGCCGGCCGTCGTCGCCCTCGACGCACACCGTCGGGCAGAGCGGGATCCTGGAGGTGCAGGCCTGGAACTGGGAACGGCCGGAGCGCAAGGACGGAACGGTCACCCTCGAAGTGCTCAACCACAACAAACCCGTGGTGCAGGCCGCGTATCCGGTGACCTGCCGGCGGTGACCGGACGCCGGCACCGCCGCCCGCACCGAGGACGGCCGGGGCGCGAAGGGCTAGCGTGCGCGTAACCGGCTCAGCGCCTCGGTGGCGGCGCCTGCGATCTCGTCGTCCAGGGACTCGGACGCCAGCTCCAGCAAGGGAACAGCCCCGGCCACGTCCCCCGCTCTGATCCGCAGGACCCCGAGGTCCAGAGCGGCGGCCTCGCTCACGTCCTCGATCCGGGCCTCGACGAGGTCGAGGAGGTGGCGCTCCTGCGTGGCCGGGTCGCCCTGGCGTCCCTCCAGCCGCGCGAGCTCCAGCAGGGCCCGCGGGCCGTGCTCGGGGTGGCCGAGAGAGACGGCCTCGTCGAACGCCGGCCGGGCCGCCTGATCATCGCCGCTGCTCTGGTGAAGACGGCCGAGGGCCAGCAGGGCCCGCGACGCCGAGTCCAGGTCGGTGCCGGCCGCCACGTCCTGGTAGAGGGCGACGGCCTCGGCCGCGGACCCGGTACGGTCGAGGAGCACCGCGAGGTTGTACCTGGTGATGGGCATCGTCCCCGGCGCGGCGCCCTCGATCGCCCGGCGCAGGACCGGCAGCCCGTGCTGTTCGTGGCCGGTGTCGGCGAGGATGGCGCCGAGCCTGCCCAGCTCGTCCGGGCCGAGCGTGGCATCGGGCTCCGGCAGCGCCTCGCGGCGCTCGGCGGCGAAGACCTCGACCAGATCCCTCGGGTCGTAGCGGAGCTCCTCCGACTCCAGCCACTGCTCGAACTGCAGGGTCATGGTCTCGCGGTAGAACGACAGCTCCCACGTGGGACCGAGATGGACGATCGCGCGTTCGATCTCGCCGACGAGCATGCCGGCCCGGGCGGCCACGTACGGGTCCGGCAGGATCGGTTGCGTCGTGTCGCGCACCCGGGCGTACAACGTGGGCGGGCACAGGTCGGCGGGCGGGTCCGCCTCGGCGCTGTGCGTTCCGGCGGGCAGCAGGATCACCCAGACGTGGCTGTGACCGGCTTCCTGGAGCTCTGCCTCGGCCAGCGCCGCCTCGGCGACCTCCCGATCTCCAGCGGTGTGGGCGTAGCCGCTGAGCTCCCGGAAGAAGTGAGGGTCGTACAGCGGATGGGCGGCGCCGCGCAGGAGCACCTGGCAGGCGTCCACCTCGCGTCCGGCGTCGGCGTACTCCTTGGCCACGACGAGCAGATGGTGGTGCGCGCACATGGGGACGATGTGCGTCGCGGGAAGCAGCATCTCCATGGTGGCGCCCCCCAGAGCCAGGTCCAGCAGCCGGTGCAGGCCATCCAGGCCCACGACCACCTGGTAGGAGGAGTGCAATATCTCGGCGAGACGTTCCTCGGTGATCTCCTCGGCCAGGTCGTCCAGCAACTCCCGGAACTCCTCCAGAAGGGTCGGGCGATCGGCGTCGGCCACGAAGACCAGCAGGCTGGGCAGCAGGTCCACGATCAGCGGCGGGATGACGAAGTCTGCGGCGCCGCAGCTGCCGCAGACGACGCGCAGCCGGGCTTCGTCCCGCAGCCGGGAGGGGGAGATGTCCTCCCCGAGCGGCAGGTAGCGGCCTCCTTCGACGAGCTGGGCGTGGCCGCAGCCCGGGCACGTCCACTCAGTCGTCATCGCTGTCACCGGCCATGGCGTCACTGCCTTCGCGTACGAGCGCCGCGAGCCCTTCCTCGCTCTTGACGCGGAAGGCCAGCTCGACGGGCCCGAGGGAGCTCTCCTGGGGATCGCCGGAGCCCAGGCGGTGCCAGCCGATCACGAACTCCAGCCGGTAGCGCCATCCTTCGGGCGAGGTGACGCGCACCCGGTATCCCTCGGTCTCGCCCGGATCCAGGACGTGGTGCACGTCCAGCAGCTCGTGGGCGTCGAGGTGCGGGGTGAGCGCGAGATCGAGGTCGTACTGCTCGGGGACGCCCTCGGGGAGGCGATGATGCGGTCTGCGGACGGGGGACCGGTCGCGTACGAGAGCGCGGATGGAGGTCAGCTTCACCTTCTCGGAGGTCGCGTCGGTGACGGTGAACAGCACCTCTCCCGGCTTGCCGCCCGGCGACTCCTCTTTGACATGCCCGAGGTCGACGATCAGGCCCCGCGCGGCGCCGGGACCGGGCCAGCCGGCCGGGCCGGCGTGGAAGCGCTCGCCCGCGTCGAGGGCCTCAGGGAAGAGCCGGGCGACGGCGGCCGCCGGGACGCCCCACCCGCCGTGCGGATTGCCGGGATCGCGGCTGGTCTTGAGTATCCCGCAGACGCCGCCGGTGGCGAGGTTGAGCAGCGGGCCACCGCTCATGCCGGGCACCGCCTGCCCGCTCGCCAGCTTGAGCAGTGACCCGCCGTCGACCCGGTGCAGCCCTTCATAGGTGAACGTGGCCGGCTCCGCTCCCGGCAGCCGCGACCAGGTCCGGGTGTGGCCGATGGTGTGGATCCGGTCCTCCACCTGCGGCGGCTCGAGATCGAAGCGGACGCACTCGAGGTTGTCCGGCGCGCCGGGCACCTCGATCAGCGCGAGGTCGGGAAGGGGGAACGGCTCTCCGTCCGGCGCCTGGGCGGGGTGGCGGGCCGTGACCCTGCCCGCGAACACCTGGCCGCCCGTGACGATCCGGACGGACGGGCCGTCCTGCCGGCCGATCACATGGGAGCACGTCAGGACCAGGCCGGGGGCCACGAAGAATCCGGTCCCGCCGGCTCCCTTCGCCAGCACCCGTACGATCGAGCCTTCCATGGCGGCGATCAACCGGGCAGCCGTGAAGGGCGGGAGCATACGAGTGTCCAGGGAGATCACCGCTTTCCGCTGGGGGTGTGCTGACATGCTAATCCGCTGCGGCACGACGGCGGGCGACAGCCGTGAATAATCGGCGCATGACGAATGAACCCTGGATCGGGCTCGCGGACGCGGTCACCGGCATACGCCGCGAACTGCAGGCGGCCATGCAGGCCGGAGCCGGCGAAGCGCTGCGGTTCGAGGTGGAGGAGGTCGAGATCGACTTCGGGATGGAGCTGTCGAAGGAGGCGGGCGGATCGGCGGGCGTCAAGGTCTGGGTGCTGGAGGCGGGTGCCTCGGCGAGCGCCACCAGGGCCACCACCCACCATCTGACCGTGCGGCTCAAGCCGAGAACCGCGGCCGGGGGACCGGTGGACATCGCCGACGTGGAGGAGTGACGCGGCCGCTGACGCCCGCTGCCTGGACCATCACTCAATCCTGCGCCGGCGGCCTTTGCCACGTTTATCGTGCCTGCGGCGGACGGTGTCCGGCGCGGGGGCGGGAGGTGCGCCGAGCACCGCGTCGGGAAAGAGCCTCACCCAGTACCACGGCATGCCGCAGTCGTTCGCCTCGGCGGCGACCCCCTGACCACACGCCGCACAGTTCACGTTGGGGCCGTGCGGGTCCCAGCTGCAACATCCGAAACCCATGCCATCGGGGTTCGGATGGTGCTCCACCGCGATGAGATCGTCGACGTTCACCAGGATCGTCCCGCGCGGCCCCTCGTCCGCCACCAGCCGGTCGATCCCGGGAACGAACACCTGAACGGGGAGGGCTCGGGGTCGATGGCGAACCGGCCGCGCGGAATCAACTGCGGGGCGTCTTCGTGGAGCTCGCGCGGAGGCGGCCTGCGGGCGGGCTGGTAGCCGGTTTCCGCCAGGTCCAGAGTCACCGCCGTACCGCACCGGCTGCAGGTGAACATGACCATGACGAGACCCTAGCGCGAGGCCCCGTCAGCCACCCGGATATGTCATGCACATCCAACCGGCGGGGGGCCTGCACGCGCACCCGGTGATCGTTTCCGGTGCTGCTGGGGCGTGACCGGCGATACGCGTCAGCCGGTCAGCCGGTGTGCGGCGCTCAGGGTGTCGTCCAGGGTGGCGTGCACGATCTCGCCCGGCCGGGCCAGCCGGGTCTGCCACCGCACGTCCTCCACCCGCGGATAGCTCGGGTCCGCCCCGACGACGAGCCGGCGAGCCGGGTTGTCCAGGGCGGCGCCCAGCTCCAGCAGGGCGATCGGCTGCACGCTGCCGCCCGGCGGGAACCAGAACAGGGTGAGCACGCCGGGCAGGTGCAGGTGATGGTGCTCCCAGGCGATCTGGATCGGCGTCTGCGCGGGGTCGCCGATCGGGAAGTCTCGGCGGCGCGGGTTGAGCACGATCGCGGGCCGGCGCCGCAGCGCCGCCGCGGCCCGCCGCTGCCAGTCCTCGACCCCGGTGATGCCCCCGGCCAGGAACACCGCGGGCGGGTCGCCGGGAGCGGGCTCGTAGTAGTCCGGAGCCTCGTAGTAGGCGCGCACGGTCGTGCTCCTTTCGAGCGGCCCGGCGGGCGGGCTCCGGCTTGCGGGCGGGCTCTGGCTCGCGGACGTCCTGCCGCGGTATGCCATTCTCAGGGAACGCCGCAGGTGTGTGCACGTCGGATGGCAGGAGCGCGGGGATGAGCGACTCGTCGATGGCACGGTTCTACCGGGACAACGGCTACGTGCTGGTCAAGGGACTGCTGAGCAAGGCGGAGGCGCGGGCGTACCGGGAGGAGTGCCATGCGGTGCTGGCCAGGCTGCGCCACACGGAGGCCACCTGGGGGAGCGCGAGGGAGCTGGCCGGCCGGGTGACCGAGCTGCGGCACTGCCACGACGCGCAGTTCCACTCGGCCGCCTTCGCCCGGCTCATGGTGGATCCGCGCTTCACCGACGTGGCGGCGGCCCTGATGGGCTCGGAGAACGTCCAGCTCCACCACACCAAGATCTTCGTCAAGCCGGCGGAGAAGGGGTCGCCGTTCCCCATGCACCAGGACGCCGCCCACTTCCCGCACACCAGGCACACGCTCGGCGCGGCCATCTTCCACTTCGACGACGCGCCCGAGGAGAAGGGGTGCGTACGGGTGGTGCCGGGCAGCCACAGGGCCGGGCCGCTGCCGCACATCGAGGAGGGCGGCTGGCACCTGCCGCTGGACAGCTGGCCGCTGGAGGCCGCGGTGCCGGTCGAGGCCGAGGCGGGGGACGTCCTGTTCCTCTCCTATCTCACGGTGCACGGGTCGGGCGTGAACCGGGCGGCCGAGGCCCGCACAACCCTGCTCATCCAGTTCCGCGACCCCGAGGACCGGCCCGCCGACGACGTGCACCGCTCGCGTGGACAGGGGATGATGCTGCGCGGCGTCGACCCCACGGGAGATCGTTAGGCGGCAGGACAGCCCCGCCGGCCTGCGGTTCCCCGCCGGGCTGGGGTGAGGTGGGGTAGGCCAGGGGGCGGCCGGCGCAGGACGATGAACACTCCTCGGGCGCACGGCGCGTATCTGCTGGTCCTGCGCCATCTCCCGCACCGGCGGCAGCCGCCGGTGCCACCTGATCTGGGGGCCTTACATGACCGAGCTTGCCTATGCGGAGCGTCCCGCCGCCAGCGCCACCGGATGGTGGCGCGAGGCCGTGATCTACCAGGTGTACGTGCGCAGCTTCGCCGACGGCAACGGCGACGGCGTCGGAGACCTGCTCGGCGTCCGCAGCCGTCTGCGCTATCTCGCCGAGCTGGGTGTGGACGCCGTCTGGCTGACGCCGTTCTACACCTCCCCGATGGCCGACTTCGGCTACGACGTGGCCGACTACCGGCAGGTCGACCCGATCTTCGGCTCGCTGGCCGACGCCAAGGCGCTGATCGACGACGCCCACCGGCTGGGCCTGCGGATCATCGTCGACGTGGTCCCGAACCACACCTCCGACCGGCACGAATGGTTCGCCCAGGCCCTGCGCGAGGGGCCCGGCGGCCCGGCCCGCGACCGGTACGTCTTCCGTGAGGGCAGGGGCGACCTGCCACCCAACGACTGGGAGTCGGTCTTCGGCGGACCGGCCTGGACCAGGCTGCCCGACGGGCAGTGGTACCTGCACCTGTTCGCCCCGGAGCAGCCCGACCTCAACTGGGAGCACCCGGAGGTGCACGAGGAGTTCGCCGACATCCTGCGGTTCTGGCTCGACCTGGGCGTGGACGGCTTCCGGATCGACGTCGCGCACGGCATGGTCAAGGCCGAGGGGCTGCCCGACATCGGCCGTACGGGACAGGTCGAGATGATCGGCACCGCCGTGCTGCCCTTCTTCGACCAGGACGGCGTACACGAGATCCACCGGGCCTGGCGCCGGATCCTGGACTCGTACGGCGGGGAGCGGATCGGGGTCGCCGAGGCATGGGCGCCCACTCCCGAGCGGCTGGCCCTCTACGTCCGCGACGACGAGCTGCACCAGGCGTTCAACTTCCACTTCCTGGCCACCCCATGGGACGGGGCCGCCTTCCGCGAGGTGATCGACGCCTCGCTCGCCACGACCGCGCTGGTCGGCGCGCCCACCACCTGGGTGCTGTCGAACCACGACGTCAAGCGGCACGTCACCCGCTACGGCGGCGGCGAGACGGGGCTGCGCAGGGCCCGCGCCGCCGCGCTGCTGATGCTGGCCCTGCCCGGCTCCGTGTACGTCTACCAGGGCGAGGAGCTCGGCCTGCCCGAGGTGCTCGACCTGCCGGCCGAGCTGTGCCAGGACCCGCAGCGGCTGCGCGACCCCGACAGCGGCCGCGACGGCTGCCGGGTGCCGATGCCGTGGGCGGACCTCCAGCCGAGCCACGGGTTCAGCTTCCCGGCCGCGGACCCGAGCTGGCTGCCCATCCCGGCCGCGTGGGGGCCGCTCAGCGTCGACTCACAGCTGCGCGACCCCGCCTCGACGCTGCGGCTGTACCAGGCGGCGCTCCGGCTCAGGCGCGAGCTGGACGACCTCGGCGACGGCGCGCTGACCTGGCTCGACTCGCCGGAGGGGACGCTGGCGTTCGTCCGCGGAGACGTGGCCTGCGTGGTCAACCTGACCGGGCGGCCCGTCGAGAGTCCGGTGCGGGGAGAGGTACTGCTCGCCAGCACGGCCCCGGACGGCGGACGGCTGGCGGCCGACTCGACGGTCTGGTGGCGGCTCGCCGGGCCACCGTACTGACCAGGCCGCCGGCAACTGTGATGGTTCCGTTATCTGAGGTACGTATCGCAGCCGGGGAGCCGCCCTCGTAGGCCACAGAGGGAAGAACGGAGACGATGTTATGACCATCGACTACATCCCCGAACCGCCCACCGAGGGCGGGACAGAACAGTTCGGGCTGCCATGGCAGGGCATCACCCTTCCCCCGGCCGTCCTGGACCGGCACGGTGCCAGGATCCTCGACCCCTGGGCCGTCCCTCTGGACAAGGACGAGACCCCGCCGGACTCCACGGTCTACCGCGCGCGCGTGCTGCTGATCCCCGGCCAGGCGCTGGCCGCGCAGGAGTCGTCGAGCTGGATCGACGCGAACCTGTCCAGGCTCGGCGTACGGATCTCGCAGGACAGTGTCGACAACGCCCGGCGCAGGGACTACCCGGAGCAGCCGGTCTGGATGCCGGCCACGCTGGAGGCCACCGGAGATCTGCCGGACGTCGACCCGGACGCCTGGCGGGCGCTGCGCGAGCTGCGCAGGGCCTGCCGGGACCAGGCCGGCGGGGTGCCGCTGGAGGAGTTCGTGACCAGGGCGTCGCTGGACCACCTCTACGTCGGGTCCGGCGTCGACGGCATCGGCGCCGACCTGGGCGGCGCGCCGGCCACGAGCGGGCACGGCGTGATCGACGAGTCGGGCGTCCTCTCCCACGCCGGCTACGGCCGGATGCCGGTCACCCTGATGAGCGGCCCGCCGCGCCGCAGGTCGATCGAGGAGCTCGGCGGCGACCGGATCACCGTGGTCACCCTGGACACCGGCGTCGTACGCGACCACCCCTGGTTCAGGCCGTGGACCGACGATGACGCGTTCCTGACCGTGGACCCCCAGGGGCAGGCGATGATCGAGGCCGTGCACCCCACGCAGGGCGGCAGGCCGGTCGCCAGGCTCGTGGGCTTCGAGGACCTCGGCGAGCTGCCGAACCCGCTCGTCGGCACCCTCAACACCCACACCGGCCACGGCCTCATGATCGCCGGGCTGATCGCCCAGCTCGCGCCGGACGCCAGAGTCCTGATGTACAAGGTCATGCACGACGACGGCATCGTGCCGGGCGAGGCGGTGCACGCCGCGGTCGACCGCCTGCTGGACCGGATGAGGTCCGGCTTCACCGTGGACGTCCTGTGCCTGGCCTTCGGCGGCTTCGCCGAGACCGGGCAGGGCACGCAGGCCATGCAGGCGCTGTTCGAGAAGGTCAACGAGCTGCGGGCGCGCGGCGTCATCGTGGTGAACGCGGCCGGGAACTACTCGACGACCAGGCCGTTCTATCTCGCGGCCCACTCCGACACGGTCGTGCCGAACGGCCCGCCGCTGGCGCCCATGCTCGGCGTCGCCGCGAAGAACCCCGACGACACGATCGCGATCTTCAGCAACGAGAACCCGGCCGTCCGGTGGCGCGCGCCCGGCGCGATGCTGGTCAGCACGTTCCCGCCGAACGTGCAGGGCGCCCAGAGCGCCGCGCTCACCAACGGGCGGCGGACCTCGCTCGACGGCGACTCGACCAGCCCGTTCAGGAGCTGGAGCGGCACCTCGTTCGCCGCGCCCATCGTGGCCGGGGTCATCGCCGCGCGGCTGACCGCGACGGTGAACCAGGTGAACGTCGATCGCATGCGGCGAGCCCACGACACCATCCAGCAGATGATCAGCGAAAAGGTGATCCGCCCGGAAATCACCCCCATCTGATGATGACCAAGGACCCCGCCTTGAATCCCGCCGTCGATCCCACCGTCAATCCCGCCGTCGATCCCACCGTCAATCCCGCCGTCGATCCCACCGTGGGGCCCGTCGGGTCCCCGGCGGACCCCATCGTGGATCCCGTCCCCGCCGTGGATCCCCCAGTGGGCCCCGCAGTAGGCCCCGCAGCGGGCTCCGCTGTGGGCTCCGGAGTCGGTCCCGCACCCGGCCGGGCGCCGGCCGGTCGCGGCAGCGAGCGCCGCGACCGGCTGGCGGCCCTGCTCCTCGACGCCCGCGCGGGCAGGAGCGGCGCGCTGGACGCCATCGTCGCCGAGCTCACGCCGATGCTCTGGCACACGGCCAGGAACCAGGGCCTGAGCCCGGAGGCCGCGGAGGACGTCATCCAGACCACCTGGCTGATCCTGCTGCGCCACCTGAACGACATCGCCGCTCCGGGCGCGCTGATCGAATGGCTGGTCACCACGACCCGCCGCGAGGCGTGGCGGGCCGGCGCGGCCGCGCGCAAGGCCGACCTGCCCGGCGACGACACGTTCGACGACCTGCCCGACGGCGTGCTGTCGCCGGACGAGCTGCTGATGGACGACGAGCGGCGGCGCACCCTCTGGAGGGCGGTCGAGAAGCTGCCCCAGCGGTGCGGCGAGCTGCTCAGGATCATCGCCTTCGTGCCGCGGCCGCACTACGACGCCGTGGCCGCCGCGCTGGGCATGCCGATGGGCAGCATCGGCCCCACGCGCGGCCGATGCCTCGCGAAGCTGCGCCGCCTGCTCGCGATGGACCCGGAATGGAGCCCGTGATGAACGGTGCCGATGGGGAGAGCGTGGCCGGCTTCACCGCCGAAGATCAGCGCCTCATTGACGACATGGCGGACGTGTATCGCCGGATCGACCCCGTCCCGGCGACGCTGGTCGAACGCCTGCAGTTCGCTCTGGCACTGGAGTCGCCGGAGTTCGAGATCCTGCGGCCGCACGAGGACAGCGGGCTCGCCGCCGGGGTCCGGGGCGGTGAGGACAGCCGTACGATCACCTTCGACAGCGAGATCCTCACGATCATGATCAGCGTGAGCGCGCGCGACGAGCACGCCGTGCGCGTGGACGGCTGGCTCGCCCCGCCCGGCGACCACCTGGTGGAGCTGCGCACGAGCGACGGGCCGCACACCGTCAGGGCCGACGACCAGGGGAGATTCGTCCTCGACGTGGTGCCGCGCGGGCTGACGCAGCTCGTGGTGAGACAGGGACTGGACGATCCGGCGCGGGCGGCGATACTGGCGGTGACTCCCTCACTCATTCTCTGACCCGCGCGAGGCCGTATTGGCGGACGACGAACGGGCAGCCGCCCTCCGCGAGCGGATCGAGCGGCTGCACAGGTCCAGCGTAGAGGCGACCGACAACGGCCGCCCGGCGCTGGCCGCGCGCCGGCTGCGCCAGGCCCTCGCCCTGCTCGGCCGGCCCGCCACGCCGGCCCGGTCCGGCGTCTCTGGGGACGGTACGCCCACGGAAGGGGCCCCCAGCGACGACACCACCGGCGCCGGGGCCGCCGCGTCCGGGTGGGATGACCTGCTGGCGCGGCTGCTGACCAGCCTGGCGCACGCGGAGGCCGAGCGGGGCCGGACCGAGCTCGGGCTCAGCCTGCTCGACGAGGCCCAGCGCTGCGCGCCGCCGCCGGAGCTGGCCATCGTGCACGCCCAGCGCGGCCTCCTCCTCCTGCGCCTGGGCTCCAACGCCGAGGCGCTGCGGGAGCTGGATCTCGCCGCGCCCATGCTCTTCGACCACGACCGGGTGGAGCTGGCCAGGGTGCTGCTCAACCGGTCGGTCATCCACCTCTCGACCGGCCGGATCCGCCAGGCCAGGGACGACGCGCACAGATCCGCGCAGATCGCCCACGCCCTCGGCCACGACGTGCTCGCCGCCAAGGCCCTGCACAACGACGGCTACTGCGACCTGCTGCTGGGCGACGTGCCGGCGGCGCTGTCGGTGTTCGCCCGGGTGGAGCCGCTCTACCGGGAGGCCAACCCGGGCTTCCTGCCGGTGCTCGCGCTCGACCGGGCCAGGGCGCTGCTGGCCGTGGGGCTGACCGACGAGGCCGGCCGCACCCTGGACCAGGCCATCGACGGCTTCCGCAAGCAGCGGCTGCTGCAGGACTACGCCGAGGCGGAGCTGGCCCGCGCCCAGTGCGCGCTCGACGCCGGACGCGTCGCCGAGGCCCGGGACTGGGCCAGGCGCGCGGAGTCGCACTTCTGGCGCAGGGGCAGCACGGCCTGGGCCCTGCGCGCCGCCCTCATGCGCCTGCGCGGCGACTACGCCCAGGCGACCGGCCCGGACTCGGAGCCCGCGCGTCGGGGCGGCTCCGGTGCCGGGGCCGGGGACGCGCCGCGTGGCGGGTTCGGGCGGGCAGCCCGGCCGGGGCTGGTGGCCGCGCGGGCGGCGGAGCTGTCCGGCCGGTTCGCCGGGCTGGACATGCAGGGCGAGGCCGAGATGGCCCGGCTGGTCTCGATCAGGGCGCTCATCGCGGCCGGCCGCGTGAAAGAGGCGGCGGCAGCGGCGGCGACGAGCCCGGCGGCCCAGCGTGCGCCGCTGGACGTACGCCTCATGCGCCACCTCACGACGGCCGAGCTGGCGGGCGCGCACGGGCAGCGCGGCCAGGCCCTGCGCAAGGTGCGTTCGGGCCTCGCCCTCATCGACTCGCACCGCGGCCGGCTGGGCAGCCTCGACATGCTCACCGGCGTGACGGCGCTCGGCGCCGACCTGGCCGCGTACGGCCTCACCACGGCCCTGGCCGGCGGCTCGGCACGCAACGTGTTCGCCTGGTCGGAGCGCTGCCGCGCGCAGGCCTTCCGCTACCGCCCGCCGCACGCCCCCGAGGACGAGCAGACCGCCGAGGCGCTGGCCGAGCTGCGCCAGCTCGCCCAGCAGATGCACGCCGACGAGGCGGCCGGGCGGCGCAGACCGGAGCTGCGCCGGCGATGCCTGGAGCTGGAGCAGGTCATCAGGGAACGCGGCTGGCAGCTGCCCGGCGTGGCCGCGGGCCTGGGCCAGGCCCCCACGGGCGCGGTCGAGGAGGCGCTGGCGGCCGACGACTCCGCGCTGGTCAGCCTGTTCGCCGTCGGGGGCGCCCTGCTGGCGCTGGTGCTCGTACGCGGCCGGTGCCGCCTGTACGAGCTCAGCGCGTACGAACCGGTCGCCGAGGCCGCGCGGCGGCTGGCGGGAGACCTCAACGCCCAGGCCGGGCGCAACCTGCGACCGGCGATGAAAGCCGTGATCGAGGCGTCCGTGCAGCGGCAGCTCGGCGTCATCGAGGACGCGGTGATCGCGCCCCTGCGGGCCGGGCTGGCCGGAACCCGCGGGATCGTGCTCGTCCCGACCATGGCCCTGTCCGCGGTGCCCTGGGGCCTGCTGCCCGGGCTGCGCGGCCGGCCGCTGGTGGTGGCGCCGTCCGCGCTGGTGTGGCTGTCGGCCAGGCGGGTCCGCGAGCCGTACGCGCCCGAGGGGGTCTCCTCGGTGCTCGTCGCCGGGCCCGATCTCGACCACGCGGAGACGGAGGTCGAGCAGCTCGGGGCCGTGCACCCCAAGGCGCGCCGGCTCAGGGGCGGGCTGGCCACGGTGTCGGCCACCCTTGAGGCGCTCGACGGCGCCTCCTTCGCCCACTTCGCCGCGCACGGGCACCACGAGCGCGAGAACGTGCTCTTCTCCCGCCTGGACCTGGCCGACGGCCCGCTCATGGCCTACGACCTGCAGCGGCTCGGCAAGGCGCCGGGCCACGTCGTGCTGTCGGCGTGCGACGTGGGACAGGCCGTGGTCAGGGCGGGCGACGAGCTGCTCGGGTTCACCGCGGCGCTGCTCTACCTCGGCACCTCCACCGTCATCTCCAGCCTGACCAGGGTGCCCGACAGCGTGGCCGAGCAGGTCATGATGGCCTACCACAGGCAGGTCGCCCGCGGCGCGAGCCCGGCCGACGCGCTGGCGGCCGCCTCGGCCGGCGAGCCCACCGCCACGTTCGTGTGCTTCGGAGCGGGCTGAGCCCGCGAGAAAGTCCTTCGGAGCGGGCTTGAACGTGCCGGAAGCTCCTTCGGAGCGGGCTTGAACGTGCTGGCGGGTCCCTCGAAGCGGGCTGAACGCGACAGAAGGCATGATGCAGGCATGACGTTGTCAACGGTGTTCACGGAGATGCTGGGGGTGCGGCACCCGATCGCGCTGGCGCCGATGGGCGGGTCGGCCGGTGGCGCGCTGGCCGCGGCCGTCTCCCGCGGTGGCGGGTTCGGCCTCCTGGGCGGCGCGTACGGGGACCCGGAATGGCTGGCACGCGAGGTGCCGATCGTCGCGGCCACGAAAGGGCCGTGGGGAGTCGGGTTCCTGACCTGGGGGATCGATCTCGCCGCGGTGGAGCTGGCGCTCAGCTACGGCCCCAGCGCCGTGATGCTGTCCTTCGGCGACCCGAGCCCGTACGCGGAGCGGGTCCGCCGGGCAGGGGCGCTGCTGATCCTCCAGGTCACCGATCTGGAGGAGGCCAGGCAGGCCGCGGACCTCGGCGCGGACGTGATCGTGGCGCAGGGGACCGAGAGCGGCGGGCACGGAGCGGCGCGCGGGCGGTCCACCCTGCCGTTCGTGCCCGCCGTGGTGGATCTCGTGGCTCCGGTGCCCGTGCTGGCGGCGGGCGGGATCGCCGACGGACGCGGTGTGGCGGCGGCGCTCGTGCTGGGCGCCGCCGGAGCGCTCGTCGGCACCCGCTTCCAGGCCACCACCGAGGCCCTGGTCGATCCCTCGATCACCAAGGCGATCCTCGGGGGACGTGGCCAGGACACCGAGCGGAGCACCGTGCTGGACATCGCGCGAGGCTCCGGGTGGCCGTCGAAATACCCGGCCCGCACCCTCGGCCACCCCTATCTCGATCGCTGGCGCGGCCGGGAGGCCGAGCTCGCCGCCGATCCCCAGGCCCGTCAGGACTACCAGGACGACGTAGCCCGCGGCGCGATCCCCCCGCTGCCGGTCTGGGCGGGCGAGGCCGTCGATCTCATCACCGACCTGCCCTCGGCGGAGGACCTGGTCGCCGCGATGGCCGCCCAGGCCGAGGACGCGCTGACCCGCTGGACGGTCAGGCGCGGTGGTACTGAACGGGGGTGTTGACCTGGCCTCCGAGCTCCTCTGCCGCCCGGCGGGCCCAGGACGGGTCGCGCAGGAGCTCGCGGCCGAGGAGGACGGCGTCCGCCTGGCCCGAGGTGATGATCTCCTGGGCCTGAGCGGGATCGGTGATCAGGCCGACCGCCGCCGCCGGGATTCCCGCTTCGTTGCGGACCTGCTCGGCGAAGGGCACCTGGTAGTGGGGACCCGCCACGATCTTGGCGCCGGGGGCGATGCCGCCGGTGGAGACGTCCATCAGGTCCACGCCGCGGGCGTGCAGCTCCTTGGCGAGCCGGACGGTGTCGGCGGCGGTCCAGCCGTCGCGGTCATCCTCGGGGTTCTCGGTGAGCCAGTCGGTGGCGGAGACGCGGAAGAAGATCGGCAGCTCCTCGGGCCACACCGCGCGCACGGCGTCGACGACCTCCAGAGCGAAGCGGGTCCGGCCCTCGAACGAGCCGCCGTACTCGTCGGTGCGGTGGTTGCTGTGCGGGGAGAGGAACTGGTGGATGAGGTAGCCGTGGGCGCCATGGAGCTCGGCGACCTCGAAGCCGGCCTCCAGGGCGCGCCGGGCGGCGTCGGCGAACTGCTGGACGATCCCGCGGATGCGGTCCGCGGTGAGCTCCTCGGGCGTGGTCGACGCGGGAGTGAAGGGGATCGCGCTGGGGGCCAGCGGAGTCCAGCCGTACGGCTCGTCCGGGCTGATCGGGCGCCCGCCCTCGACCCAGGTGCGCTCGGTGGACGCCTTGCGTCCGGCATGGCCGAGCTGGATCGCGGGGACGGTGCCCTGCGACTTCAGGAACGCCGTGACGCGCTGGAACGCGGCCACCTGGGTGTCGTTCCAGATGCCCAGGTCATAGGGGGAGATCCGGCCCTCGGGGCTGACCGCGGTAGCCTCGGTGACGATCAGGCCGGTCCCTCCGGAGGCGCGCGCGGCGAGATGGGCGAAATGCCAGTCCGTCGGGACGCCCACCGTCTCACCTTCCGGCTCCGCACTGTACTGGCACATCGCCGCCATCCAGATCCGGTTGGGTATGGTCAGCGTCCTGAGGGTGACCGGGGTGAACAGGGAGGCCATGCCGAAACTCCTGGGTCGCGCCTGAGGGGTCGGCCGCCGGGCGGGAGGCGCGTCACCCGCACGCGACGAGAGCGATATTGATTGCAGTCGCTGGCTATTCATACATGCCGATAACCGGCGCATGCAATTATAGGGCCGCGGGAAACCTGAGGAGCTCCCGGGGGAGGCCGGCCAGGTCAGCTCAGGTGGACGCCGATCAGGCAGGTGTCGTCGTCGGTGTCGGAGTTGCAGTGGGTGAGCAGGTCGTCGAGCCGGTGGTCGAGCGTGGCGGAGGTGCGCCTGGCGATGTCGAGCAGCCGGTCCTGGGCATGGCGCAGGTTGTGGTCGCGGCGCTCGATGAGCCCGTCGGTGTAGAGCAGCAGCGTGTCCTTGGCCTGGAGCTGCAGCTCGCCCTCCTCGTAGCGCGCGTCGGTGAACGCCCCGAGCAGCGGTCCCCTGACCATGGGCAGCTCGGCTCCCTCCTCCTCGCGCAGCAGGATCGGCGGCAGGTGCCCGGCCCGGGCCCAGCGCAGCATGCGGCTGGGCGGGTCGTACAGGCCGCAGACGGCGGTCGCGGTCAGCCGGTTGGCCAGGTGGTGGGCGACCATGTTGAGCCAGGCCATGAGCTGGGCCGGCCCGGCCCCGGTGGTGGCCAGGCCGCGCAGCGCGTTGCGCAGGACGACCATGCCGGTGGCGGCCTCGACCCCGTGCCCGGCCACGTCGCCCACCGACAGCAGGATCTGGTCGTTCGGCAGCGCGACGGCGTCGTACCAGTCGCCGCCGACCAGGTGTTCCTTCTGCGCGGGCCGGTAGCGGACGGCGATGTGCAGCCCGAAGGACTCCATCGTGCCGTGCGAGGGCGGCATGATGGCGTGCTGCAGCTGCAGGGCCAGGCGGTTGCGCTCGGCGGACTGCTGCTCGGTGTGGGCGAGCTGGTCGCGGGTGACGGAGAGCGCGACCTCCGTCCAGTGCTGGGAGGAGATGTCCTGGTACGCGCCCCGGATCGCCATGAACTGCCCATCCGGCCCGAAAACCGGCTCGGCCACCACGCGCATGTGCCGGGCCACCCCGTCGAGCCGCCGCAGCCGGAACGCGGTGGCGGCGAAGCGCCGGTGATGCAGCACCGTGCGCAGGAAACGGCCGATGGGGACCTCGTCGTCCGGGTGGGCGTGGTCGCGCAGCCGTTCGAGCGGGATCGGCCGGTCGTCCGGCGACATGCCGTACACCGAGAAGAGCTGGGCGTTCCAGGTGATCTCGCCGGTCAACGCGTTCTCCTCGAAGCCGCCGATGCGGCCGAGCCGCTGGGCGTGCTCCAGGATCCCGGCCAGCCGGGCGCCCTCGTCGTGGTCGCGCCACACGAGCAGCACGCACTCGGCGTGCCGGGTGACGCTGACGTCGGCCACGCCCGTGGAACTCAGGCCGAGCGGCATCCGTTCGGCGCGGAAGGCTTCGCCGGTGGCCAGCACCTGCTCGATGCGCGCGAACAGCCCGCCGGCCGCCAGCGGGAACGCCTCCAGCAGCAGCCCCCCCGGCACGAGCGGGTAGGCCTCCAGCAGCAGCCGCTCGCCGTCGGTCAGCCGCTCGTTGGCGTGCTGGATGCGGAAGTCGGCCAGGTCGCCCTGGGCGTTCGTGTGCGCCCGCAGCACCAGGGCCGGATCGGGCAGGGCGTCGGCCAGATCGACGATCTCGGCGAGGGCGGGGCCGTCCTGCCCGAGCGGCGCGAAGGGCGCGTCCAGCGTGTGCGCGCACAGCTCGGCCAGGGCGTCGATCTGCCGCTCGATCCGCGGTGGCCGGGGCGGCAGCGCCTGCGGCCAGCAGATCTCCAGCACGCCCAGCACCCGCCCGCCGGTGATCATGGGGGCGGTGACCCGGCCGCCGCGCGAGGACTGCCGCCCGATGGAGGGCAGGCCGGTGTCGGCGTGCCAGATCGTCCGGCGCTCGACCATGGCCCGGGTGGCCGGCGTGACCACGCCGGGCGGCACGTGGTGCCACCGCCTGGCCTCCTCGGGCCCGAACCCCGCGTACCCGGCGAGGGTGAGGCAGCTGTCCGGGCCCGCCGCCCACACCGCCACCGCGGTCGCGCCCAGCGGGGACAGCGCGTGCTCCACCAGCGAGCGCGCCACCGCCTGGGTGTCGCTCGCCCCGAGCGCGGCGTTCTCGGTGGCGCGCAGCCAGACCGAGGCGCCGGACTCGGTCTGGGCGACGTCGCTGATCCGGTCGCGGGCGGCCTGGTTGACCACGTCGGCGGCCAGTTCGAGCTGCGGCACGCCGGCCTTGCCGGCCAGCGAGGCGAGCTGGCCGGCCGCCTGCGCCGGCCCGCAGCTCAGCCGCTCCATGAGCACGCCCTTGGCCAGCTCGATCAGGGCGCGGTCGTCGGCGGCGCGGCGGGTCCGCTCGACCTCCCGCCGCAGCCGCTCGACGGTGTCCGCCAGGCGGCCGAGGTCACGGTCGCCGGTGCCTCCGGCGGGCGGGTCGTCTGCGGGGGTGTGCACGTCACCGCTCCTCACGAGATCACGCCGGGTTCATCCAGTGCTGGATGCGTTCGATGAGATGGTCGGCGTCCACCGGCTTGGTCACGTAGTCGCTGGCGCCCGCCGCGAGGCTCTTCTCCTGGTCACCCGGCATCGCCTTGGCGGTGACCGCGATGATCGGCAGGTCGGCGTACTGCTGCATCGACCGGATCGTCTCCGTCGCGGTGTAGCCGTCCATCTCCGGCATCATCACGTCCATCAGGATCAGGCCGGTCTCCGGGTGGGCGGTCAGCGCGTCGATGCCCTTGCGGCCGTTCTCCGCGTGCAGCACGTTGATGCCGTGGATCTCCAGCATGCTGGTGAGCGCGTACAGGTTGCGGGCGTCGTCGTCGATCACCAGCACGGTGAGGCCGGCGAGGGTGTTGTCGATCTCCCGCCCTTCCGCCGCGCCCACGCTCTCCGCCCTGACCAGGGGCAGCACGTCACCAGGCTGGTCGGCGGTCAGGTGCAGCGCGATGCGCTCGCGCAGCTCGTCGAGGCTGGAGAGCAGTTCGAGCGGCTGGTTGCCGAGCCGCACCTCCTGCTGCGGGTGGGAGCGCCAGTTGTTGTACGCCAGCACCGGCACCCCGTGCAGCCGCTGGTCGCCGTCCATCGACTCCAGCAGCTGGTACGCCGACATATCCGGCATGTCGAGATCCAGCACGATGCAGTGGCACGGTTCGCCGGCCAGCAGGCGCGTCGCCTCCTCGCTCCCGGCCGCCGCGACCACCTCGATGGTCCCGCCCAGGTCGTGCGCGTTCGCCAGGTCCCCGACGACGCTCTCGGCGACCAGCGACAGCAGGCCGTGCGCGCGTTCCTCGATCACCAGCAGCCGCCGCGGCGTCACCATCGTGCCCGAGGAGATCTGCGCCTGCTCGCCGGAGTCCGGCGGCGTCATGTCGAACCCCGGCCGCGCTACCGGCAGGTACAGCGTGAACACGCTGCCCTGCCCCGGCGTGCTCTGCGCGGTGATGGCGCCGCCGAGCAGGTAGGCGATCTCACGGCAGATCGACAGGCCCAGCCCGGTGCCGCCGTACTTGCGGCTGGTGGTGCCGTCGGCCTGCTGGAACGCCCCGAAGATCACCTCCAGCTGCTGCTCGGCGATCCCCACCCCGGTGTCCAGGACCCGCAGCGCGATGGCCGGGCCGTGCGGGCGTACCGAAGCGGGCAGCTCGGCGGCGGCGGCCGGTTCGATGCGCAGCTCCACGCTGCCCGTCTCGGTGAACTTGACCGCGTTCGACAGCAGGTTGCGCAGCACCTGGCGCAGCCGGGAGTCGTCGGTGAGCAGGTCGGCCGGCACGCCCGGCGCGGTGGTGACGCGGAAGGACAGGCTCTTCTGGCTGGTCATCGGCCGGAACGTGGCCTCGACGTAGTCCAGCAGCGGGCGTAGCTGCACCCATTCGGGGTTGATGTCCATCTTGCCGGCCTCGACCTTGGACAGGTCGAGGATGTCGTTGATGAGCTGGAGCAGGTCCGAGCCGGCCGAGTGGATGATGCCGGCGTACTCGACCTGCTTCGGCGTGAGGTTGCGGGTGTGGTTCTGGGCCAGCAGCTGGGCCAGGATGAGCAGCGAGTTGAGCGGGGTGCGCAGCTCGTGGCTCATGTTGGCGAGGAACTCGCTCTTGTACGTGGAGGCGAGCGACAGCTGGTGCGCGCGGTCCTCCAGCTCCTGGCGGGCCTGCTCGATCTCCAGGTTCTTGGTCTCGATGTCCTGGTTCTGGCGGGCCAGCAGCGTCGCCTTCTCCTCCAGCTCGGCGTTGGAGCGCTGCAGCTCGTCCTGCTGGTTCTGCAGCTCCTCCGAGCGGGTCTGCAGCTCGACCGCCAGCCGCTGGGACTCCATCAGCAGCTCGTCGGTGCGCGCGTTGGCCACGATCGTGTTGAGGTTGACGCCGATCGTCTCCATGAGCTGGTCCAGGAACGCCCGGTGCACCGGCGTGAACGCCTGCACCGAGGCCAGCTCGATCACGCCGAGCACCTGCTCCTCCACCACGATCGGCAGCACGATCACCGAGGCGGGGTCGGTGTGGCCGAGCCCGGAGGAGATCGTGATGTAACCGGGCGGCAGGCCCGTCATCGCGATGGTCCTGCGGCTGCGCGCCGCCTGCCCGACCAGCGCCTCGCCGAGCTTGAACCGGGTCGGCCGCCCCGGGGTCGCCGGATAGCCGTAGGCGCTGATGAGCTGCAGCTCGCTCTCCTCGGCCAGGAAGAACGCGCCGTACTGGGCCGAGACCAGCGGCGCCAGCTCGTTCATCACCAGCTCCGCCACCGTGGCCAGGTCCCGGTGGCCCTGCATGAGCCCCGACATGCTGGCCAGGTTGGACTTCAGCCAGTCCTGCTGCTCGTTGGCGCTGGTGGTCTCGCGCAGCGACTTCACCATCGAGTTGATGTTGTCCTTCAGATCCGCCA
>NZ_VCKX01000225.1 GCF_005889725.1 Nonomuraea zeae | reverse complement strand
AACCCCAGCCCGAACAGCACCACGGCCACCACGGCCCCCGCCACGCTCCGCCCCACCAGCGGCAGCAGCACGGCGGCCAGTCCCTGCAGCCCGAACATGGCCGCGGTGATCAGGGAGACCCGCCACCGCGCCTGCAGCCCCGTCGTGACCAGCCGCCCGGTCACGGAGAGCACCCCGAGCAGCCCGGCCACCGCCGCGGCGAACACCGGCGGGTGCCCGAGCACGATCAGGTACGTGACCAGCAGCACCCCCATCACCGCCACCGCCCCCGTCTGGGTGAGGAAGGCGGCGGCGAGCAGCCAGAAGGGCCGCTCGCGCAGCGCCGTCCCGACGATCTCGCGCCGGTTCGCGTGCGGGGGCGCCCCACGGCCGCGCACGGCCAGGGCGTGCAGCGGCACGGTGGTCAGCGCGTACCCGGCGGCCAGGAGGACCAGCGCCTGCCGCCACCCGTACCGATCCACCAGGAACCCCGTCAGCGGCAGGAAGATGCTGGAGGCGAACCCCGCCACCACCGTCACCGCCAGCAGCGCCCGCGCCCGCCGAGCCGCGTCGAACCAGGCCACGATCACCGCGAACGCCGCCTCGTACAGCACCATCGCCGACGCCACGCCCAGCACGCCGCACACGAGGTACAGCTGCGCCACGGTACGCACCTGGGACCACGCCAGCACCGCGAGCGCGCCCACCACCGACCCCGCGGTCATCAGCCCGCGCCCGCCGTGCCGGTCGAGCCAGCGCCCGATGACCGGCGCCACCACCCCCGACACCAGCACGGCCAGCGTGATGGCCCCGGTGAGCTGCGCGACCCCGGCGTGCAGGTCCCTGGACATCGGCGGGATAAAGACCGAGAAAGCGTAATAGAGCACGCCGTATCCAGCGGTTTGCGTGATCGCGAGTGCGCCGATCATCCGGGTGGAGGACTTCGGGCCGGCATGGGCGATCACGATGGATTCGTTCCCGTTCACCACCCGTAAATACGGTGATAAAAGTCACGTAAGGTCCGGCGAGATCGGGAATCGCCGCTCCTGCCGCATTAGCGTCGAGGTCATGAGTGTTTCCTACGTGGTGACCGGTGGCGGACGTGGCATCGGCAGGGCCGTGGTCGAGCGGCTGCTCGGCGAGCAGGCCACCGTGGTCGCCGTCGAACGCGACGCCGCCGCCCTGGACTGGGCGGGCCCCAGGGTCGTCCCGCTGATCGGCGACGCGGCCGACGAGGAGGTCGCCGCCTGGGCCGCCGACCTGGCCCAGGAGTCGGCCCCGCTGGCGGGCTGGGTCAACAACGCCGCCGTGTTCCGCGACGCCTCCGTCCATTCCTCCCCCATCGCCGAGGTCAGGGCGCTGATCGCGGCGAATCTCGACCTGGCCGTCGTGGGCTGCGCCACCGCCGTACGCCACTTCCTCGCGGCCGGCACCCCCGGCGCCATCGTGAACATCACCTCGCACCAGGCCACCAGAGCGGTGCCAGGAAGCCTGCCCTACTCGACGTCGAAGGCCGCCGTCGAGGGCCTGACCAGGGCGCTGGCCGTGGAGTACGGCAGGCGCGGCGTCCGCGTCAACGCGGTGGCGCCGGGCTCGGTGGCCACCGAGCGGTACGAGTCGTTCCTGGCCGGTCAGGAGCCCGAGGCGGCCAGGGCCGTCGAGGACCAGCTGGCCGCGCTCCACCCGCTCGGCCGCGTCGCCAGCCCCGCCGAGGTGGCCTCCGTCGTGGCCCACCTCCTGTCCGACGACGCCGCGTTCGTCAACGGCGCGACGATCCCCGTGGACGGCGGCCGTACGGTGCTCGGACTCGATCCCGAAGCCAGGGAATGAAAACCGTTGTCACTTGGTTGGAGGGGACATGCGAAAGAACCTGCACCCCGCGTACCGTCCGGTCGTCTTCCGCGACCCGAGCGCCGAGTACGCCTTCCTCACCCGCTCGACCGCGACCAGCGACAAGACGGTGGAGTGGTCGGACGGCAGGACTTACCCGGTCATCGACGTGGACGTGTCGTCCGCCAGCCATCCCTTCTACACCGGCCGCGGCCGCATCGTGGACTCCGCCGGCCGCGTCGAGCGCTTCAGGCAGCGCTATAGCAAGATGTGACGCATGCTCGACTCGCCCCTGTCCGCCCGCCTCGAGACGTCCCAGCGGATCCTCGTGGCCGGCGCGGGCGGGGGCTTCGACGTGTACGCCGGGCTCCCGCTCGCCCTGGCCCTGCGCGAGCGCGGCAAGGAGGTCCACCTGGCGAACCTGTCGTTCAGCCGCCTCGACGCCCTCGACCTCGACGTCTGGCAGGCCGCGAACCTCGCCGTGATCGGCCCGGACACCCCTTCACCCGACTGGTACTTCCCCGAGCGCACGCTGGCCCGCTGGCTCGCCGCGCAGGGCGGGCCGTCCACCGTGTACGCCTTCCCCAAGGTCGGCGTCCAGCCGCTCAGGGCCGCCTACGCCGAGCTGGCCGACCGCCTGGCCCTCGACGCGATCGTGCTGGTGGACGGCGGCACCGACATCTTGCTGCGCGGTGACGAGGCGGGTCTCGGCACCCCGGTCGAGGACATGGCGAGCCTGGCCGCGGTCCACGGCCTCGACGTGCCCATGCCCGCGCCGAGACGCCCGGCTACCCCAGCATCGTGAACGGCTCGATCGCGGCGGCGGTCCGCGGCGAGTTCGGCGACGTGCGTTTCACCGACCGGACGCGGGGCAGCGAGCTGTTCGTCAATCCGCTGATGGCCATCTATTTCGCCGTGGACCTCGGTGCGCTGGCCAGACGCTCGCTCTATCTTGACCGGATCGAGGACACCGTGCTGGCCCGCCAGATCGCGGCCGTCATCGCGGCGTACAGGGACGAAGTGGACCCGCGCCCGCCCAAGGCGTTCCCGCATTAGGAGCTCCTGGTGAAGGTCCTCTGACTCCGCGGCGGGCATGCCGGGTGTGCCGCGTGGGTAAAGACTGGTCACCGGCGTGAGAGCAATGGTGATGGCGATGAGTCTCTCTGGAAGGGAACGCCGCATACTCGCTGAAATCGAGCAGGCCCTTGAGCGCGAGGATCCTGACCTGGCCAAGCGCGTCGCGGCGATCAACAAAATCGAGTCGGACGGCGACGGCTTCCCGCAGGCGTACGGAGACCGTCTCCGGATGTGGGCCCTGGCCCACGTCTGGGTGATCTTCTCGATCGGCGCGGTGGTGATCGTCCTACTGCTGCTCGCGGTCCTGACGACCTGAGCCCGGTGACCGGCGGTGCCGCAGCACCAGCAGATCCACGGTGGCGATGACGGCCACGGCGGCCGCGATCGCCGCCTCCCAGCGCCAGACCTCCGCACCGGTGCTCATAGCCCGCACGGCGAAGAACACCGCCGCCACCACGCCCAGGACCAGCGCGATCAGAGACAGGATCCGCCGGGCGCGCAACGGGCTCCGCGCGTTCACCGGCTCCGTGCCCTCACGGTTGCGCAGCCACATGATCGGCCTCCCTCCGGGCCGGGTACGCAGGCTCAGGCCAGGCACCTCAGGGCCGAGACGATGCGCGGGTCGACGTCGTGGGAGCCGGGCAGCCGCCCCACCGTGGCCTCCACGAACTCGGGGTACGACAGCGCCGCGCTGACCCCGTCCACGGCCACCCAGATCTGCTCGGCCGTCTGCTCGACCTGCACCTTGGCCTCCTGCTCGGCCAGCACGAACCGACCGACGGCCACCCGCCACAGCGTCCTGTCCTCCTCTTCCTTCTCGGACACGGGCGCGCCGACGTCGTCGGCGTGGGTGGCGTACTCGGAGTCGTAGTGGAAGGCCTGCCGGCCCACGGGGTACGGCCCGGCCATGGTGTCCAGCGTCCCGTCGCGCCCGAGCGCGCGCATGCGCCGCCGCGTCTCGCCGTTCTCGGTGCGCCACTCCTCCAGGACCTCTTCGACGGGCCGGTCCCTGCGCTGCCGCACGGACCACTCGTTGAAGTCGTTGAACCCGGTCACGCCCTCGGTGGCCAGCCGGTCCAGCAGCTCGTGGACGGTCCCGTCGAGGCAGGCGTGGTTGTACAGCTCCTCGCCGGCCAGATGGCCCAGCACGTCGCGGACCGACCAGCCGTCGCAGCGCGACGGCCGCTCCCAGCCGGCCTCGTCGAGGCCGGTGAAGAACCGGTCGAGCCGGGCCGCCTCGGTGTCGAAGATGTCGAACGGGTCGAAGTCTCTGAGCAGGTCCTCAGCCATACTCCGGACGGTACCCCTTACGTGCCGACTATCACGGCCGTGCAACGGCCATGGACCCGATGGTGGACTTGACCCGGTCGTACTCGCCCGCGCAGGCGGGCGCCCGCTCGGCGGGAACCCAGCCGCCCTGGGCGATCCGGGCGTGCCGGGCCGGGTCGGAGCCGTACAGCAGGCAGGCGAACGTGGCCGACTCGTCCGGTCCTGAGAGGTGGTCGATGCCGGCGTGCCCGGCGAGCAGGTGGCGGGCCTCGGGGGCGGGCACCACGTGCGCGGGCGCGTCGGCGGCGAGCGTCAGCGCCGCGAACTGGTCGGCCTGAGCGTGACTGTCGCCCAGCCCGTTCATCGCGCTCAGGGCGTGGCCGAGCTGGTGGTGGAAGAGGACGGCCAGCGCGCCTTCCGTGCGCGCCTTCGTGGTGCGGGCGTCGGCCTCCTCGGTCTCGGCGATGCCCGTCATCGTGCGGCGCACCTTGTCCACCAGCGAGTAGCAGATGGTGATCCGGCGCTTGCCGCCGTCCCAGCGCGCGTCGGCCTCGTCGCAGTCCCGCGCGACCACCTTGACCGGTTTGGGAAGCCTGATCCGGGTCTTCAGCGCGCCGCTGTCCTTCAGCAGCTTTCTGGCCTGCTCGGCGCGCGGTGAGTCGGGGCGCTCATAACGTACTGACAGCTCAGGCGCGGGCGCCGCCCCCAGCGTGCTCGTCGTCATGCTCAGCAGGACGAGGGCGATCACGGGGTGCGGCATGCGAGCTCCTTCGGGGGTCGATCAACGCAATGGGACTGTCCCTGCGGCGATTGCGTGATCGATAAACCTCGGAGGAGGTAAAGAATCCGGGAAAGCCGGAGGCCCGGCCCCATGCGGGACCGGGCCTCAAGCGGGATGGATCAGCGACGCCACCAGGAGCCATAGACCCGCACGTAGTCCGTGCGGCTCTTGGCACCGTCGAGCTCGTCGCTACCGTTGTAGACGGCCCTGAACGTGCCGCTCTTGTAGGCGCGCGTCTTGGCGCTGAACTTGCCGCCCCACTTGGTCTTGGCGGTGGCGACCCACTTCCAGGCGCTCGAGCCGTTGGCGCGGTAGTAGACGCTCACGCGCTCGCCGCGGACGCCCTCCCAGCCTTCGTCATCGACCTGGAGACGACCGGAGAAGTAGATCGACTTGCCCTTGCGGACCTTGTACGGGTCAGCGGAGAAGCGCGAGATGCGGGTCTCGGCCTTGCCCTTCTGGATGTCGACCGCGAAGAACGAGGAGTCCTTGGCGATCTCCTTGCCGGCGGCGTCGAACGCGACGGCAGTCGCGCGCCACTTGCCGGCCGGGTCGTTCTCGTTGAAGCCGATGGCGAAACGCCAGCCCTCAAGGTCCTTGACGTCCTTGGTCCGCATGGTGCGGAAGCCGGCGTCCTCGGGGGCCACGCTGAGCTCGACCTTCTTGACGTCGGAGCTGGCCCCGATGTCGAAGTACGCGGTCGTCTCGGCGCCGGCCTTCACGACGACCGGGTTCGGCGAGATGTCGCGGATCTTGAGCTGCGTGTCGACCTTGGTGGCGGCCGAGGCTGCGCCCGCGCCCGACACCAGCATGGCTCCGCCCACAAGAGCGGAAAGGATACCTACTGCGATCTTTTTCATGAGGGTGCTGATTCCTCTCCCCGTATTGACTCCGAGCCGGTCCCGGGGTGACCGGCCCTCACTACTACTTTGAGCCATCAGATGGGGAAAAGGTTCGCTAAAGTTACGAGAAATATTTGATCACGGTCTTAACCAGGGCTTACGCGCCAAAATCCGTTTTGGGCGACTTGACCCACTACAGTCTGGCTCATGACCGACGTCTACACGTTAGGCGAGCCGTTGGGGGTCGTCGCCAGCGGCCGGGTTCGCCATGAGAACGACGCCAGGCTCGACGTCTGCGGACCCGAGCTGACCTTGGCGATCGGCCTGGCCAGACTCGGGCACCGGGCCGCGTATCTGGGCAAGGTGGGCGACGACGAGCTCGGGGCCAGGGCGCTGACCGTGCTCAGGGGTGAGGGCGTCGACGTCGAGGACATGCGGGTGGCCGAAGGGCTGCCCACCGGGCTGATCCTCAGAGAGACGCGCGTGGGGCGCGAGCTCAAGGTCACGCACTACCGCACCGCCTCCGCGGGCTCGCGGCTCGCGCCGGGCAACGTCCCGATCGACCGGATCGCCGCCGCGAAGATGCTGCACGTGACCGGCATCACGGCCGGTCTCGGCCGGGACGCCCAGGACGCCGTGCGGGCCGCCGTGAGCGCGGCCAGGAACGCCGACGTGATGATCTCCTTCTCCGTCGAGTACGTCCCCGATCTGTGGCCGTCGGTCCGCGAGGCCGAGGAGGTGCTGGGCGAGCTGGCCTGCGACTCGCACCTGCTCTTCCTCAGGCAGGACGAGCTGGACCTGGTCAAGCCCGCGCTCACGCCGGAGCGCGAGGTGGTGGTGGACCGCGGCGCGAAGGGCGCGAGCGTGCGCGCGGACCGGATGCGTTACGACGTGTCCGGCTGGCAGGTCCCCGTCGTGGACACGGCGGGGGCGGGCGAGGCGTTCGCGGCCGGCTACATCAGCGCGGCCCTCGACGGCCTCACCCCCCAGGAACGCCTGCACCGCGGGGCGCTGCTGAGCGCCGCCGCGGTGACCAGCGTCAGTGACTGGCAGGGCCTGCCCACCAGATCCGAGCTGCAGTAGAGGGGTCTAGTTGACGGTCAGGGTGAAGGTCGAGGTCGTGTTCTTGATGTTCTGGTAGTTGTTGCTGAGCCTGAGCCCGTTGATCGTGGCCGACCCGACGGCCGGGCCCTGGCCGGGCTCGGGCAGCTCGTTCACCCAGATGCCGAACCCGGACTTGGCGTCGAAGGCGTCGCCGCTCTTCTGCGCCCCGCTGATCGACACGTTCGTGAAGATCGTGTCCTTGATCGGGTACAGCGGGGTCGTCGGGCTCGAGTAGCTGGTCTGGAACATGATCCCGCTGTACGTCGGGTCCACGATGTCCAGGTTGCTGACCCGGATGCCCTGGAACACCTTGGAGGCGGAGAAGATCCACATCGCCGGGAACGTCTGCTGTCCCCAGAAGTGACCGCCCGCCCTGACCAGCGAGATGTTGTCGAACGTGGTGGGCGGGCTGGCGCCGAACCCGTGCATCGGGATCCCGAAGTCCAGGGAGCTGATCGTGACGCCCGAGTACACCAGCGTGTCGGCCACGTAGATGTTCCTGAAGGTGTTGTCGTAGCCGCCGTACACGGCCAGGCCGGCGGCTCGCCAGGTCAGCAGCGAGGTCAGGTTCTCGAAGACGTTGCCGGTCTGCTCGCCGGAGTTGTTGTCGATGGCCGAGAACAGCGCGAAGCTGTCGTCGCCCGTGGACCTGGTCTCGATGTTGGTGACGTGGTTGCCGGTGCTGCCGTTGGTCATGTTCAGGCCGTCGGCGAACACGTTGCGGATCCGCGAGTTCCTGATCGTCATGTTGTCGGTGTTGGTGCCCCACAGCATGCAGATCTGGTGCTCGGCCCAGATGTTGTCGATCGTCATGTTGGCCACGTTCGAGAGGTCGAAGACCTTGCCGGGGCCGTCGATGCGCTCGGTGTAGTTGCCGAAGTAGGCGAAGTTCGCGAACGTCGAGCCGTTGGCCGTGGCGTCCGCGCGGAAGCCGACGTCGGTGTTCGACTGGCCCGAGGGGGAGCGGAACCTGGTGAACCAGGGGCCCGCGCCGAGCACCTTGATCGCCTTGCCGTACACCTGGAACTTGCTGGACGTCTGGTACTCGCCGGGAGGCAGGTAGACGCCGGTCAGGTTGGCGTCCATGCGGGCCCTGTCCAGCGCGTTCTGCACGTCCTGGTGGGAGAAGCCGGCCGGTACGGCGTACTTCGCCGGGTCGGGGTTGGCGATCTGCGTGGCCTGCTCGAAGTCCACGAGGTCGATGGCGTAGGTGTGGGCGTTGGCCGCGTCCTTCTGCAGCCGGATCTTGCTGCCCGCCCTGACCGTGGTGCCGAGCGGCAGGTTCGCCTCGTCGTAGATGTGGCGGGGCGGCCCTGAGCCCGGGTTGTTGTTCGGGCCGGCCTCGGCGCCGTACAGCCAGGCGTAGCGGGAGGTCAGGTTGATGGCCTTGAGGAACGTGCCGTCCACGTAGACGTTCAGCGTGGAGTCGATCCCGCCGCCGCCCACCGCGTCCGGCATCGAGAAGCGGGTGACCAGGGTGTTCGTGTCCGCCCTGGTGGTGAACTCGACGTAGGCGCCGGTCTGGTTCAGCGTGACCGCGCGCCGTCCCGACGCCTCGCCGGCGATCGTGCCGATGTCCCTGCTCGGGCCGACGCGGGCCGCGCCGCCGCCGATCACGGCGTCCTCGGCCTCGTACGTGTCGTACGGCATGTTCGCGCCGCGCCCCACGAACAGCGGCAGCTCGCTGGTGTTGTTGGCGCGCTTGACCGGCAGCTCGTTGGCGTCGTCGGCGAGCACGGTCCTGATGGTGTACTTGCCGTTGGCGGCCGTCCACGTGCCGAGTCCGACCGGGCTCGTGGTGGCGCCGGGCGCGATCGCGCCGCTCGCCGAGCCGGTCAGCGTCCGCACCACCGTGCCGGAGTCGTTGAGCACGGTGAGCGTGATGCCGTGGGAGCCGCTGGAGGCGGCCACGGTGCCCTGGTTCCTGATCGCGACCGAGAAGGTCATGGTGTTGCCCGCGGCCGGGTTGCCCGGCGTCCAGGCGACGGGGGAGGCGATCAGGTCGGCCGTGTCGACCGGCTTCACGGTCAGGGTGCCGGTGGCGCTGTTGTTCGCCTCGTTGAGCTCGATGACCTTGTTGTCCTCGTCCACCTTGGCGGTGAGCTGGTACGTGCCGGCGTCCCTGGCGCCGATGTTCGCGGACACGGTGGCCGACGCCCCCGCGGCCAGCGCGCCGACGGCGGCACTGCCGACCTTGGTCGTGCCGGCGTAGAAGTTGACGGAGGTCGCGGCCGAGCCGGCGGTCCCGGCGTTGCGGACCGTGGCCGACAGCGTCACCGCGTCGGTCTCGACCGGCGCGGCCGGCGCGGAGGTCAGGCCCGGCACGGTCAGGTCGGGGTTGGCCGACGGGGCGCCGAAGATCTGGAACTCGGCGATCTGGCCCCCGGGTGCTCCGGAGTTGGCGGTGATCTGCACCCGCACGTCGGCGGCCCTGCCGGTCACGGGGATGGTGACGGTGTTGCCGGTGGCCGGGTCGAAGGTGTAGGTCGCGGAGGCCACCAGGCTGGTGAAGCCGGTCGCGCTCTGCTCGCGGCCGAGGATCTGCAGCGTCTGGGTGCGGCGGGCCCAGGCCGCGTCGGGGTTGAGCTTGAGCGTGACGGAGCTCAGGTCGGCGTTGCCGCCGAGCTGGACCGTGAGCTGGCCGGGGTAGGCGGCGCCTTCCCAGTAGGTCTGCACATTGTTGTCGTTGGCGTTGGCGGCGACGTAGGTGTGGGTGTGCGAGGACTCGGTGATGGGCTTGCCGAGCGCGAGGTTGGTGCCGGGCGGCGGCGGGTTGTCGCCGGCGCTGCCCCAGACCTCGAACTCGGACAGCTGCCCGGCCGGCCAGCCGGTGTTGGCGGTGATCTGCAGCCGGACGTAGCGCGTGGTGGTCGCGGCGAAGGTGATGGTCGCGGCCGGGTTGAAGGTGTAGGTGGCCGAGGCGACCAGCGTGCTGAAGGACGAGCCGTTGGCGCTGGACTGCACGGTCAGCGTCTGGGTGCGGCTGGGCCAGCCGGTGGGCAGCTTGAGCACGAGCTTGTTGACGCTCGCGCTGGTGCCGAGGTCGACCTGGACCCATTGGGGGAAGGCGTTGTTGGCGGACTCCCAGTAGGTGGCCTGGTTGCCGTCGGTCACGTTGGCGGCAGGGTAGACGTCGTTGACGCTGCTCGCGGTGGCGGTCTTGCCCGCGGCGAGGTTCGTGTCGGCCATCGCGTACGCGGCGGGCGCGACCAGTAATCCGAGTATCAACGCAAGGGCGGCAAAGAGTGCTCTCATGGGGGTGGCCCTTCGGGTAAGGCGGATGGCCGAACCATAGGATGTCGAGCAGATAGCCGCAATATTTCGACGAGATTTCGCAAACATTTGACTGACAGAAGTCGCGCCGTGCGGTCTTTAGGTGCTGGTCAGAGAGCGGGAACCGGCAGGAAGTCCGCCATGGGCGCGGTGCAAGGCGCGACGTCCGATCTACGTAAGCCATTGCAAGCGCTTGCGCTCAAGGCCGTATAGTTTGCGCATGACACGACGACTCGCAGAGGTGGCCAAGAAGGTCGGGGTGAGCGAGGCGACCGTGAGCCGCGTGCTCAACGGCAAGCCGGGGGTCTCCGACGCGACCCGCGAGGCGGTGCTGACCGCGCTGGACGTGCTCGGCTACGAACGCCCCACCCAGTTGCGCGGCGACCGGGCCCGGCTGGTCGGCCTGGTGCTCCCCGAGCTGCAGAACCCGATCTTCCCCGCCTTCGCGGAGGTGGTCGGCGGCGCCCTGGCCCAGCAGGGGTTCACCTCGGTGCTGTGCACCAGGACGGTGGGCGGCGTCTCCGAGGCGGACTACGTGGATCTGCTGCTCCAGCAGCAGGTCAGCGGCGTGGTCTTCGCCGGCGGCCTCTACGCGCAGGCCGACGCCTCCCATGGGCACTACGAGCTGCTGCACGAGCGCAAGCTGCCGACCGTCCTGGTCAACGCCGCCGTCCAGCACCTCGACTTCCCGCAGGTGTCGTGTGACGACGTGGTGGCGGCGGAGATGGCGCTGGCCCATCTGCGCGCGCTCGGCCACGAGCGGGTCGGCATGGTGCTCGGGCCGAAGGACCACATGCCCTCGCGGCGCAAGCTGGAGACGTTCCAGGCGGAGGGCGGCGACCCCGAGCTGGTCGAGCACACCATGTTCTCGCTCGAAGGCGGGCACGCGGCCGCCGCCAGGCTGGTCAAGCGCGGGGTGACCGGCGTCATCTGCGCCAGCGACCTGCTCGCGCTCGGCACGGTCAGGGCCGCCCGCCGTGCCGGGCTCTCCGTGCCGGCCGACATCTCGGTCATCGGTTTCGACGACTCCGCGCTGATGAACTGCACCGAGCCGCCGCTGACGACCGTCCGCCAGCCGATCGACGCCATGGGCAGGGCGGCGGTGGATCTCCTGGTCGCGCAGATCGACAAGGCGGTCGTGCCGGCGGACGAGCTGCTGTTCGAGCCGGAGCTGGTGGTCAGGGCCTCCACCGCCCGGGCGCAGGGGTGACGGGGGGTCGTAACGTAGTCGTTATCTTGCAATAGGTCGTCGAAATATTGCGCACTTCGGTTGGCGATCCTATGGTGTGGGCACCTCGCATCAGAAGGGTCAGACCATGCAGAGATCCACGGGACTCTTGCTCGTAACCGTGCTCGGGCTCACGGCCACGGCTTGCGGCTCGAACGAGCCGGCCACCCCATCCGCCGGCGGTGGCGCCAAGGCCGTGACGATCACGGTGGCCTGCCAGCCTGCCAAGTCCGCGCCGAAGGAGCGGCAGGCCTGGGACGACGACGTGGCCGCGTTCATGAAGGCGCACCCCGGCGTGACGGTGAAGAGCACGGACCAGCAGCCGTGCTTCGACCCGAAGACCTTCGGTCCCAAGCTGGCGGGCGGCCAGATGGAGACGGCCTTCGTGGTCCCCGTGACCAACTACAACGACGTGATCTCCAAGGGCCAGGCGCTGGACATCACGCAGAGCACCGGCGTCATCAAGAACTGGAACGACCTGCGCGCCGACCACAAGGAGCTGGTCACCAAGGACGGCAAGGTCTACGGCGTGCCGAACGTCCACTACAGCGTCGGCCTGGTCTACAACCGCGCCCTGTTCACCAAAGCGGGGCTCGACCCCGACAACCCGCCCAAGACCTGGACCGAGGTCCGCGAGGCGGCCAAGAAGATCGCCGCCATCGGCCCGGGCTACGTCGGCTACGGCGAGTACTCCGGCGGCAACACCGGCGGCTGGCACTTCACCCAGGCCATCTACGGCCGCGGCGGCAGCATCCTGACCGACGACGGCAAGAAGGCCGCGTTCAACTCCCCCGAGGGCAAGGCCGTGCTGCAGAACCTGCACGACATGCGCTGGGTGGACAACAGCATGGGCAGCAAGCTCCTGGTCGGCTGGGAGTCGCTCATGGTCGCCATGGGCAGCGGCAAGGTCGGCATGATGCTCGGCGCGCCCGACGTGGTCACCGACGTGGTCAACAAGTTCAAGGGCAACGTGGCCGACTACGGCATCACCGGCCTCCCCGAGGCCAAGGCCTCCCTGAGCGGCGGCGAAGCCTTCATGATCAACCCGAAGGCCACGCCCGAGGAGGCGAAGGCCGCGCTGGAGTGGGTCGACTTCCGCTTCAACACCGTCGGCAAGGGCCGCTTCGACTTCGCCCGCGGCAAGAGCATCGGCAACCCCGTGGGCGTGCCGGACAACGCCGTCTTCGGTGACTCGCCCACCGGCCAGGCCATCCAGGCCGACCGCGTGAAGAACGCCTCGCTGCCGGTTTCGAACTACGAGCTCTACGTCCAGGCGGCCGGCACGGTCCCGCCGAAGGCCGAGCCGGTGCACGCGCAGGAGCTGTACGCCATCCTCGACGTCGCGATGTCGGGCATCCTGAGCCGCAAGGAAGCCAGCCCCGACCAGCTCCTGACGGACGCCGAGACCAAGGCCAACTCGATGTTGGCGGCCAAGGGCTGACCTGAATGCAGATCTTGAGGCGCAATCTGACGGCCTACGGGTTCTTGTGCGCGGCGCTGTTCTGCTTCACGGTGTTCGCCTGGTATCCGATGGTCAGGGAGTTCATCCTGAGCTTCCAGAAGACCGACTTGATCACTGAGCCGATCTGGGTGGGCCTGGACAACTTCGTGACCGCGTTCCAGGACCCCGCCTTCGGCGAGGCCTGGCTCAACACCCTGGAGTTCACGCTCCTCGCGCTGCTGTGCGGCTACGCCGTGCCGTTCGTCGTCGCGCTCGTGCTGAACGAGCTGCGCCACGCCCGGGCCTACCTGCGGTTCGTGGTCTACCTGCCGGTCATGCTGCCGCCGATCGTCGCGGTGCTGCTGTTCAGGTGGTTCTACGATCCGGGGCCCGGGCTGTTCAACCAGGTGCTCGACGTCCTCGGCCTGCCGCCGCTGGCCTGGCTCGACAGCTCCTCCACCGCGCTGATCTCACTGGTCATCGTCTCGACCTGGATGAACATGGGCAGCGCGACCCTGATCTACCTGGCCGCGCTGCAGAACATCCCGCCCGAGCTGTACGAGGCGGCTGAGCTTGACGGAGCCGGCATCTTCAAGCGGATCAGGCACGTCACGATCCCGCAGACGCGGCTGATCCTGCTGCTCATGCTGATGCTGCAGATCGTGGCGACCATGCAGGTGTTCATCGAGCCGTACATGCTCACCGGCGGCGGCCCGGAGAACTCCACGGTCACGGTCGCGTACCTGATGTTCCAGAACGCGTTCACGCTGCAGGACTACGGCTCGGCAGGCGCGCTCGGCATGATGCTCATGATCGTGCTGCTCGTCTTCGCGGCCTTCCAGCTCCGGCTGACCAGGGAGGACAAGGCGTGATCTCCGTCGGAGCCCGGGCTGCCACCGGGCGGAAGCGGGGCAGGAAGAGGTCGCCGAAGCCGATCGAGGTGCAGTTCCGCACGATCGTCTCCCCTCACCAGCTCAACAGCAGATGGGGCCGGCGGATCTACTGGCTCGTGCTGGTCTCGGTCCTGGTCCTCTTCACGCTGGCGTTCGTCTTCCCGCTTTACTGGATGGTCACCGGCGCGCTCAAGACACCGGAAGAGCTCGCGCAGATGCCGCCGACGTTCGTGCCGGCCGATCCGACGCCGGACGCCTTCTTCGAGGCGTGGGACCTGTTCGACATCGGCACGCTGCTGGCGAACACCGGCTACTACGCGCTCGGCGGCTGGATCGTCTGCATGGCCGTGGACGTCTCGGCGGCGTACGCGCTGTCGAAGCTGCGGCCGATGTTCGGCAACGTCATCCTCGGCATGATGCTGGCGACGCTGATGATCCCGGCGATGGTCGTGCTGATCCCGCTGTACGTCACGGTGGTGGACCTGGGCCTGCTCAACAACCCGTGGGCGCTGTGGCTGCCCGCGGCGGCCAACGGCTTCAACATCTTCCTGCTCAAGCGGTTCTTCGACTCGATCCCCCGGGAGCTGATCGAGGCCGCGGAGATCGACGGGGCCGGGCCGGTGCGGATCCTGCGCTCGCTGATCCTGCCGATCTCCAGGCCGATCCTGGGCGTGGTGTCCATCTTCACGATCGTCACCTCGTTCAAGGACTTCGTCTGGCCGCTGCTCGTCATGACCGACAGCGACAAGATGACGATCAGCGTCGGCCTGTCGCAGACGGCCGGGGCCGTCACCCAGAACCAGGTCATGGGCGGGCTGCTGATCACCAGCATCCCCATGATCATCGTTTTCTTCATCTTCCAACGGCACATCATGGCGGGACTCACCGCCGGAAGCATTAAGGGATAGCGCATGTCGCAAACGTGGTGGCGGGGGGCCGCGATCTACCAGGTCTACCTGCGTAGCTTCGCCGACGGGAACGGCGACGGCGTGGGCGACCTCGCCGGCCTGCGCTCTCGCCTGCCGTACCTGAAGGATCTCGGGATCGGCGCCATCTGGCTCAACCCGTGGTATCCGTCGCCGATGGCCGACGGCGGCTACGACGTGGCCGACTACCGGGACATCGAGCCGGTCTTCGGCACGCTCGCGGAGGCGGAGAAGTTCATCTCCGAGGCGCACGAGCTGGACATCAAGGTCATCATCGACGTGGTGCCGAACCACAGCTCCACGGAGAGCGCCTGGTTCAAGGAGGCGCTGGCCGATCCCTCGGCTCGCGGCCGGTTCTGGTTCGCCGACGAGCCGCTCAACGACTGGCAGTCCATCTTCGGCGGCTCGGCCTGGACCCAGGTGCCCGACGGGCAGTGGTACCTGCACCTGTTCGCCCCCGAACAGCCGGACTTCAACTGGACGAACCCGGAGGTCCACCAGGAGTTCGAGAACGTGCTGCGCTTCTGGCTCGACCGGGGCGTGGACGGCGTCCGCATCGACTCCGCCGCCCTGCTGATCAAGTCGGACACCGGTTACGAAGACCTCGACGAGGTCCATGACGTCTACCGCCGGTGGCGCGAGGTGGCCGACGAGTATGGCGAGCGCGTCCTGATCGGGGAGGTCTGGCTTCCCGATCAGGAGCGTTTCGCCCGCTACCTGCGGCCCGACGAGCTGCACACGGCCTTCAACTTCGACTTCCTGTCCTGCCCCTGGGACCCGGCGGAGCTGCGCAAGGTCATCGACCTGACCCTCGCCACCCACACGCCCATCGGCGCCCCGCCCACCTGGGTGCTGTCGAACCACGACGTGACCAGGCCGGTCACCCGCTACGGCCGGGCGGACACCTCGTTCGCCCACGGCGGCGCCCTGCACGGCAGCCCGTCCGACCTGGAGCTCGGCTACCGCCGGGCGCGGGCGGCGGCCCTGCTGGCCATGGCGCTGCCCGGCTCGGTCTACGTCTACCAGGGGGAGGAGCTGGGCCTGCCCGAGGTGGAGGACCTGCCCGACGACCTGCGCCAGGACCCGATGTACGCCAGGTCGGGCGGCACGAACCCGGGCAGGGACGGCTGCCGCATCCCGCTGCCGTGGTCGGGCGAGGAGCCCCCGTACGGCTTCGGCGCGGGCACTCCGTGGCTGCCGCAGCCGGAGAGCTGGCGCAAGCTGACCGTGGAGGCGCAGCGGACGGACCTGGGCTCCATGCTCAACCTCTACCGCACGGGCCTCGGCCTGCGCAGGGAGCTGCTCGGAGACGGCACGCTGGCCTGGCTCGACCTCGGCCCCGACGTGCTGGCCTTCACCAGGGACTCGGGCCTGACCTGCGTGACCAACCTGGGCGCCGGCCCGGTGCCGCTGCCTCCGGGCGAGGTGGCGCTGGCCAGCGGCCAGCTGGAGGACGGCCTCCTGCCCTCCGACACCACGGTGTGGCTGACAGCGAGCTGACGGCTCTCACGCCCCGAGCGGACTCCGCGCCGCTCGGGGCTCGTCCACCGTCCGGCCGGGACCGGGCCGCGGCCTCCTTCGCAGGAGCGGGAGCAGCCCGGCCACGGCCAGGGCCACGCACACCCACCCGAACCAGTCGCCGAAGCGCGCGTAGAGCGTGCCGCCCGGCCCGGCGGGAACGTCGGCCACGGCGACGACGAACGGCGCCCTGGTGCCTTCCGTGTCGGTCCCCGCGAGCACCCGCCCCCACGGGTCGGAGATCATCGGCGTGCCCCACTGCGCCGCCCACGCCACCGTGAAGCCGCTCTCCACCCCGCGCAGCAGGCCCATGCGGCTGTGCTGCCACCCGTTGCCGAACTCGTCGGCCGCCGGCACGGCCAGCAACCGCGTCCCGGCCTGCCCGTAGCCCCTGCTGGGCATGGCGAAGTTGAGATCCATGCAGTTGGCCAGCCCGACGCGGTCCTCGTGACCCCGGGCGAAGACGAGCTCCGTACCCCTCTTGAACGGTACGTCAGGGGAGAGGTGCCACTTCGTGTAGAAGACAGGCGCGGACCCGTCGGCGGGAAGCTGGACGGAGTAGTTGTACTTCACGGCCGGCGTCGTGTGGACGACCCCGACCACCACGTCGATGCCCCGCCCGCGCCCGGCCGCCGCCAGCGGCCCCACCACCGACCGCAGGCTGCTCTCGTCGGTCCCGAACGTGCCCTCGGGCAGCACCGCCGTCCGCACCCCCGCGGGCAGTGCCGCGATCTGCCCGGCGTAGGCCGCGACCAGGGACTGCCCGCCCGCGCTCGCCGCGTCGGGCGCCCACTGGTAGCGGGTGGCCGAGAGCACCGCCACCCGCTGCGCGGGATCGCCCCCGGGCGCACCGGCCAGCCGCCAGGCCCCGAAGCCCAGCGTGAGGGCGCAGATCACCGCGGCCACCACCCCGGTACGCAGCCGCGCCCGGCCGGCGACCCCCGCCGACAGCAGCGCCGCGACGGCGGCCGGCACCAGCAGGACGACGAACTCCACTCCCCACGCCCCCGTCACCGACGCGATCTGGGTGACGACCGGCACCTCGGCCTGGTTCGTGGCGAACGGCCAGATGATCCCGGACGGGTTGAACAGCGTGTTGAGGTGCATTGCCCCGACCCAGGCGGCCGGTGCCGCGCATGCCCCCAGGAGCGGCCACCCCCGCCGCACCAGCGCCCGGAACAGCAGCGTCACGGCGGCGAACAGCAGCGAGCTGCCCACCAGGATCAGCAGCCCGATCGGCCGCGGCACCGACGGGGTCCGCCAGAAGAACTCGAACTGGCTCGCCTGCCCCAGCAGGTAGGCCAGAAAGCTGCCGATGAACGCCGCCCGGCCGCTCACGCGCACCGCGGCCCACAGCACCGGCAGCGGCGCGACCCAGGTCAGCGCCGGGATCGGCGACAAGCCGGTGCCGAAGTAGAACAGCACGGCCGAGGCGATCGGTGCGGCCACCTTTTCCCATGATTCTCCCCGTTTCATGTATACACCGTAAACAGCCGTTGTTTACGGTGTCAACCTGATGGTTCCTGGAGACTTCCGCGCAAAAGCCGCGCCGTTTGTCTAGCCTGGAGCCGGGGCCTGGGCAAGGCGGGTGGGTCGATGATCGATCGGCTGCTGGTGGACATCGGTGACGACGACCTGGTGTCCCTGTCGGTGTGGCTGGCCGGTGAGCAGCTCCCCGAGCGCGTCGGGGAGCCGGTCGAGCTGGCCTGGCCGCTGGATGATGAGGCGCTGGAGGATCTGCGCTGGTATCTGGAGGACTATCTGCGTTATCCCTACGCGGTGTATTCCGACAGGGGCTCGGATATCGCCGAGCGACTGCCAGACTGGGGCAAAAGCCTTTTCTTTGCGATATTCGGATCTGCGGCGGCGCGGGCCGCCTACGCCGCCGTGCGGGCCAGGGGTAACGCGGTGGAGCTGGTGTTCCAGTCGGCGTCGCCCCGGCGGCTGGGGCTGCCGTGGGAGCTGATGGTCGATCCCGACCGCGACCTGCCCATCGCCCTCGACCGGGTCGCCGTCACCAGGAGCCTGCCGGTACGTGACCTGGCCGGGTCGTTCCCCGCCGCCGGGACGCGGCTGCGCGTGCTGATGGTGATCTCCCGCCCGGCCGGCCGGCGGGACGTGGCGTACCGGATGATCGCCCGGCCCCTCCTGCGGCGGCTGGAGGCGGTGCGGGGGAACGTCGACCTCGTCGTGCTGCGGCCGCCCACCCTGGATCGCCTCCGTCAGGTGCTGACCGAGGCGGCCGAGGCGGGCGAGCCGTTCCAGGTGGTGCACTTCGACGGGCACGGCGTCTTCGGCGAGGAGCGAGCGCCTGCGAGCCCGCTCAGGTACGCGGGGCCCGGACCGCGCGGCATGCTCGTGTTCGAGCGGGCGGACGGCGGGCCGGACCGGGTCCCCGCCGAGAAGGTCGCCCAGGTGCTGTCGGCCGGCCGGGTGCCGGTGGCGGTCCTGAACGCCTGCCGGTCCGGCCAGGTCGGCGCCGAGGTGGAGGCGGCGGTCGCCACCCGGCTGGTGCAGGGCGGGGCGGCGTCGGTGGTGGCGATGGCCTACAGCGTGTACGCGGTCGCCGCGGCCGAGTTCATGGCGGCCTTCTACGAGCGGCTGTTCGCCGGGGACCGGATCGCCGACGCGGTCACCGCCGGCCGCGCCCGCCTGGCCCTGCGCGACGAACGGCCGAGCCCCAAGGGGAGCCTGCCGCTGGCCGACTGGGTGGTGCCCGTGCACTACTCACGGCGCGACATCCGCTTCCCTGGCCTGCGGACCGAGCGCAGCGGGGCCTCGCTGAACACCCTGCTCGACCGGCTGCGCGCCGCGCCGGACGGGGACGCCGAGACGGGCGCGGACCTGGCGCCGGTCGGGACGTTCGTCGGTCGCGACGACCTGTTCTACGCGCTGGAGTCGGCGGCCCGGCTGCAACGCGTGGTGATCCTGCACGGGCCGGGCGGCACGGGGAAGACCGAGCTGGCCAAGGCGTTCGGCCGCTGGTGGCGCGACACGGGCGGCGTCGGGCGGCCGGACTGGGTGATCTGGCACTCGTACGAGCCGGGCGTCGCGTCCTTCAGCCTGGACGGGGTGGTCAACGCCGTCGGCCGGCGGGTGTTCGGCACGGACTTCGTGCTCAACGAGCCCGCCGAGCGGGCGCGCATCGTCCGGCGGCTGCTGGCGGAGCAGCGGTTGCTGCTGATCTGGGACAACTTCGAGTCCGTACGCACCCTGCCCGGCGCCGCCGCCCCCGGCGAGGGCAAGCTGGATGAGCTGAAGGACTTCCTGGCCCGAATCGCCCGGTCGGGAAAGAGCTCGGTGCTGATCACCAGCCGCACCGGCGAGGACTGGCTCGGCGACCTGCGCCGGATCGAGGTGGGCGGGCTGAGCCCGGAAGAGGCCGTCGACCACGCCGAGCAGCTCCTCAGCCCCTTCCCGCGGGCCCGGCCGCGGCGCGGGATGCCGAGGTTCGCCGAGCTGATGGAGTGGCTGGACGGGCATCCGCTGAGCATGCGCCTGATCCTGCCGCACCTGGACACGACCGACGCCGGCGTCCTGCTGTCGGCGCTGCGCGGCACGATCCCCCTGCCCGGAGGGGACGGCGGCGATCGCACGACGTCGCTCCGGGCCTGCGTCGCCTACTCGTTCACGCATCTGTCCGCCTCGGACCGGCGGGCCCTGGTCGCGGTCGCGCTCTTCCACGGCGTCGTCAGCGCGAGCATCCTGGGGGCGCTGTCGCTGGCCGAAGACGCCCCGGAGCGATTCAGGGGCCTGAGCGGCGAGGACTGGGACGAGGCGCTGTCCAGGGCCGCCGCCATCGGGCTGCTCTCGAAGCTGCCCAGCCGGATGTACCGCCTCCATCCGGCTCTGCCCGCCTACCTGATCGGGGAATGGCGCGCCGGCGGACCTGACGCCTTCGACGCGGAGCACGCCGCCACCGTCCGCGCGTTCCTGGACGCCTGCGCCGCCTACGCCTCGTGGCTGGAGGACGAGCTGGCCGGCCGCGACGCGGGGTGGGCGGCGGCCCTGATCGACCTGCACCAGCGCACGCTGCACGCCATGCTCGGCCACGCGCTGGACCGGGGGCTGTGGGAGCAGGCCCGGAACATCACCCAGCCGTTCGTGAAGTACTGGGACATACGCGGGCTGGCCGAGGAGGCGAGAGGGTGGTGCGACCGGGCCCGTCTCGCCTTGGGCACACCTGACGGCGGAATGGAGCAGCCCGCGGTGAAGTACTGGTTGCTCGCCGTCGCGACCGAAGCCAACTGGCAGCTCAGAGCGGGCGAGCTGGACGTGGCCCGGCGGACCTACCTCGATCTCCTCGAGTTCCTCGACCGGCAGCCCGGCAGCGACGCGCGTCGCGACTACCAATCCGTCGCCTACCACCAGCTCGGGGTGGTCGCCCGCGAGCAGGAGCGCTGGGCGGAGGCCGAGCAGTGGTACCGGAAAGCCACCGAGAACACTGCGAAGCAGGGCGACCCGTACAACCTGGCGCTGGGCTACCAGGAGCTCGGGGCCCTCGCCGTCGCGCGTGAGTGCTGGGAGGAGGCCGAGCGATGGCTGAACCAGGCCCGCGTCATCCACGAGAGCGCCGGAGAGCGGCGTCAGGTGGGAGTCACCTACCACGGGCTCGGGGTCATCGCCGAGATACGCGAACGGCTGGATGAGGCCGAGGAGTGGCTCGGCAAGGCCATCACCGTGTTCGAGGCGATCGGCGACCGGCGGGACGCGTCAGCCTGCTATCACCACCTCGGCATCGTGGCCCAGAGGCGCGGCCGGCCGGCGGCGGCCGAGGAGCTGCTGGGCAGGTCGCTGGCGCTTGAGGAGGAGCTCGGCAACCGGCCCGGCCTGGCCGGTGCCTACGGCCAGCTCGGGCTCGTGGCCATCGATCGCGGCCGTCCGGTCGAAGCCCTGGCCTGGCTCGTCAGGTGTGTCGCGGTCTTCGAGGAGTTCCCGCATCCGGCGACCACCCCGGGCCCCGCACTGCTCAAGGCTCTCACCCAGGCACTCGGGCTGCCGGAGCTCGAGAAGGCCTGGCAGGCGGCCACCGGCCACCCC
>NZ_VCKX01000224.1 GCF_005889725.1 Nonomuraea zeae | reverse complement strand
CACCATGCGGATGGCTTCTTCCTTGAACTCCGGCGAGAACTGCCTGCGACGCCTTGCCACGTACCTACCTCTTCCAGACTTCTGTCAGCTTATGTAGCCGACTGTCCGGAATCTGCTAGGCGCCTCACACCTCCATGGCCAGTCTTTTCACCTGCGTGCATTGCTCCGACCGCGCACGCTCCGATAGGAGTATCCCGTGCTGGACGAACAGGTAGTCCGCGATGATCACCCGCGCGGGCCCCGCGAACGTGGACAAGTAGCGGCCAGCGTCATCGACCAACCCCCGTACCTCGCCCTCAAGCCGCTCGAACTGCCGCGCCTGCTCGGCCCGAAGCTTCTCCCGCACCTCCCGACTCGCCTCAGCTGGCAGCTCGGCCGCCGCGGCTGAGGCCGTCCACCCGACGAGGGTCACGCGGGCGAGTAGGTCTCGCCGGGCTCGCATCGCCTCCAGGATGCGTTCTTTCCGCGCCTCCAGTCGAGGCTTGGCCGCGTACTCGATGCCCAGGGCGACGACCAGCGAGACCGCCGCCGAGACCAGAACCGGTTCCCAGTTCACGTCACCCTCCTAGGCCACCCGATCGGAGGGAGCGAGCGTATCGAGCCGGCAACTCCCGGCGCTGGTGAATGGCCGCATGAGCAGGGCGACGCGACGTTAGCGACTCAACCCGGCATCCTCTCCGGCGACATACCACCAACCCGCCCACGGGGGAGCGATGCAGAAGATCCAGGCCCGCTACTACACCAACGGCCGGATCCGGCCCGTCCGGCTGATCGTCATGCACTCCATGGAGGCCCCGGAGAAGCCCGAGACCGCCGAGAACGTCGCCCGCTGGTTCGCCACCAGCTCGCCCAAGACCTCCGCGCACGTGTGCGTCGACCAGAACAGCGCCGTCCGGTGCGTCGACGACGGCGACACCGCGTGGGCCGCGCCGAACGCGAACGCGGACGGCCTGCACATCGAGCTGAACGGCTACGCCCGGCAGAAGCGCGCCGACTGGCTCGACGCCGCATCCACGGCCACCCTCAAGAACGCCGCCAAGGTCGCCGCGGCCTGGGTCAAGAAGTACAACATCCCGATCAAGCACCTGACCCCCGCCCAGGTGAAGGCGGGGCAGAAAGGGTTCTGCGCCCACGTCGACGTCACCCGGGCGTACCCGGGCACCGGCTCCCACACCGACCCCGGTCCCGGCTTCCCCTGGGACAAGTTCCTCGCCTGGGTGAAGGCCGAAGTCGAGGGCAAGCCGGCCAAGCCCGTCGCCTGGTCACGGACGCTCGTCTACACCAAGGGCAAGGCGTACATGAAGGGCGCCGACGTCGAAGCGTGGCAGGCCCTCCTCGATGAGCTGGGCTACGACGTGGACGTGGACGGCCTGTACGGCGCCGACTCCACCACGGCGACGCGGAAGTTCCAGACCAAGGCCAAAGTCCTGGTCACCGGCACCGCGGACAAGACCACGTGGCAGGCCGGCCAGAAGGCGAAGGGGGAGAAGAAGTGAAATTCGGTGACGCCCTCAACGCACTCAAGGCCGGGCGAAGGCTCGCCCGCGCCGGATGGAACGGCAAGGGCATGTGGGTCTTCCGCGTCCCGGCTCGACCATCACTGTCGACGCGAACCACCCGCTCGGCCAGGCCGCGCCCGAACTCGTCGGCCGCACCGTGACCTACCGGCCGCACATCGACACGTTCACCGCGAACGGGCAGATCGTCCCGTGGGTCGCGTCCCAGTCCAACCTGGACGCCGACGACTGGGAGATCGTGTGACATGCCGCTGGCGGGACGCTCTGGATGGACGGCCCGCCAGCGCAAGACGGCGGGGAGCCCCAAGTCAAAGCTTGAGGGCCTTCAGGATGGGACCGAGAACCGAGGGGTCGGCGCCCACGCGGATGAGCAGGTAGACCACAGCCAGTCCGATGGCACCCTTCACGAGGATGCGCACGGTCTCCTTGGAGATCCAGAAGCCGTCACCAGGCGGTGGCGGGGGTGTGGGCTGGCTGGCAGCGTCAGACAAGTTGCCTCCATACACGTCGGCCGGCCCCGGAAGGTGCGCCGTTCGTTGCGGCACCCGACGTGCATGGATAACCTGGACTTGGGATGTACAGGCATTTAGCACGTGGGCCCCTTCCGGGGACCGGTGTTGATGCGACGAGAAGGGCTTCGGGCCGCTGGAACGGCTCGGGCCCTTTCGTCGTATCTAACGGTAGTGCGGCTCACCGACGCGGTGTTAGCGCCGCGTGCCGCACGGCAAAGCGGGCTTACAAACGGTGTCCGAAATCTTCGCCGATGGCCAGACCCCTCATCAGCGCCCCGGCCAGCAGCCCGGCCACCAGCGTGAATAACGTCGCGTACGTCTCCAGCCGTGCCGTCTGCGGGACTTTCGGGCACAACCAGCGAAATTCGGCCCCGAAACCCGCGTTGTGTGCAGTCCCTTGAGCAGGCGCCCTGCGGCGGCGCCTCACCTGAGCCAGTGCCGAGACCTGTGCGCAGGTTGTCGGTGCAGTAGTCGGTGATGTAAGCCGAGAAGAACACCGTGGCCAGCGCCGACGTCCCGTTCATGAACTCGGCAAACAAGCCGGCGGCCTTCTTCTTGACCGCGCCGGCCAGCACTACATCAGCGCGAGGGTGGCCGCCGTGGCGTCCGCGCCGGCCACCGTGCCCGCGAGCGCCTGGGCGGGCGTGCGGGGGATACGAGACATTGTCGATGCGGAAAGTTGTCATGCAGTTACGCTACGTATGTGGCGCATCCGTATCTCCCGCCACACCTGACCCACGAAGGGAAACCGCCCGTGCGACGCACTGTGACTGCACTCATCACCCTCTCCGCCGCCGCAGCGATAACGACGATCCCGCTCGCCGCAGCCCAAGCCTCCACGGCCGCACCGCACGCACCGGCGGCGGCGGCGCAAGCAGGTCCGCACATCGAGTGCCGTTCGGTGATCGACAGCTTTACTGGGACCAACGTCATCGGGCGCGACTGCCAGACCGAGCAAAGGCGCCGCCAGCGCCACGAAGTCGTGTACGACTACACCATCACCCGGGTCGACGGGGGGCTGGTCTTTCACTGCGAGGAGGGCATATCCGACCCCTACGGGTACGTCCACGGCAAGGGCTGTTCAGTGGTCTAGCTCCAACAGCCTGCCAGCCGGAGGGGCTGACGAGCAGCCAAGCATGGGGGAGCCCGGGTGGGGGCTCCCCCTCCTTCACAGCAGGATCGCGAGCGTCGCCCACGTGGCCACTGCACCGGCCGCCGCGCCCGCGAGCGCCTGCGCGGGGGTGTGGTCGTCGTCGCCGACGACGGCCCCCACAGAGTTGCCGACCGCGCCGCCGACGACGGCCGCGCCGACCGATCCGGCCCCGAGCCCGTCCACCCGCGGGTTCGCCCACGCAGGAGCCGACCCCGACCAGCTCGGCGCCGGAGCCGTCGCCCACGCAGGAGCCGACCAGGAATCCTGAGCCGACCGGGGAGCCGACGAGCACGGCCGCGCCCACGGAGGCCCCGGCCGTGCAGCCCGCGCCCACTGATCAGGTCACGATTGGGAGCGCTCCAGGCGCGGGCCCGCCGGCGATTCTCCCCGCGGGGGCGGGAGGAACCGTGGCGGGAGCGCTGCGACCGGCGACGTCCTGGTGGTACTAGCCGGGAGCGTGACCGGCCACCCCTGAACGGTCTGCCTCCGCACTGTGCGGGGTGCGCAGGCCCCGACCTGTCCAGGCACAGCGCGGGAGGCAGGCTGCCTGCGCCCTGAACAGGGCCCAGTGTCAGGTGACATCGAATCCGGCCATTGATCATGGCGTGACCTTGCGCTGACCACTTGCCTGCGCAGTCCCCCCGGGCGATCGTGCAATCGAAAGTGGCCATCTCCGGTGAGAAGCCCCTTCGTGCCGCGGCACAACTACGGGGGGTCAGGTGCGGCCCAGCATCCAGGTGCCAGGGTCGGCGGGGTTCTCGCTGGTGAGGATGGCGTGGACGCCGTCGAGGAATTCTTGGCGGTTGAGCCGGCCGTCGCCGTCGTTGTCGAGGCGGGCGAAGGCCAGTTCCCCGATCTTTCCGTCGAGATCCATGGCGGTGTAGAAGCGGACGTACTCCTGGAGGGAGATGGCTCCGTCGGCGTCGGTGTCGGTGGCGTCGAACAGCGGAGCGGCCAGGCTGAGGACCACGTCGGCGTGTCCGTTAGCCGATGGCCCGGCGCTGTTGCTCGCGGCGGCCAGGTATTCCGCGCAGCTCACGGAGTCGTCGCTGTCGATGTCGGCCGTGGCGCGCAGGTGCTCCCACCAGTCCGCGAACCCCTTCCTGATGCCCTGGTGGTGGGCGGAGTTGGGATCAGGGGCGAGGGCGGCGCAGAACTGGTCGGCCCGCAGGGTGAAGTCGGCGGCGGTCAGCCGGTTGTCATCGTTGCTGTCCAGCGCGGCGAAGATGAGGGCGAGGTTGGATGCGGTGAGCGACGAGGACATCGCAAGCCTCCGGTCAGAGTGACGGAACGTTGATCCCCCTGGATCTCACTCAACGTAGCATTGTATCTACTCAGAGTAAATGTATGGTCACGCTTCCATGCAGTCCACCCTGTTCGATCCGCCGGCGCCGGGCGTGGTGGTCGAGCAGCACAGCGGGCGGGGCGCTGGAGTAACAGGAGAAGTGGCCGGACTCCATGATCCGCCGCTCAAAGTAAAGTCAATACTGCGAAATGTAGTCACACCTGCTCAACGCTCACATTGCTTTGGCCACCTCCGCTGGCCCTGGCCACTCTGTGGCCACTTTGGATGGCATGCGGCCAGCTACCGCGTCACCTGACAGGGTGCGCAGACCCCGAACCGCCATGTGCGGGGCGGGCAGGCGACCACTCGGCGGCTACCGGTCGTCGTCCAAGCCGGGGAGGGTCGGCACTTCGCTGTAGCCGACGCCGTCGAGGCGCGTCAGCATCGTGTAGTTCACCCACCGAATGTTGATGCTGAGGTCGCCGCCGGTCGCGTCGGAGCCGAGGGGGATGGCAATCTTCCCCCACCACTCCTGTCGGTTGTTGGCGACGAGGCTGGCACGGGCGAGGAGGAACGTCGTCCGCGTGCGGGCGAGGAGCACCATGGGCGGCATGGTGAGCGCGCGGGGCTCCTCGGTGGCGGGTTGCTCCATGGGCGCCGAGAGTACGCCGAACGGTGGCGGCTCGTCCATCTGTTCGAGTTCGATATATGCCGATTGGGACAATAGTGGCCCGTGTCCGGTTTGCGTCTAGTGATCTTCGCTAAACGATCTCTCTGTAGCGCACGCTGCTGGGCGATCTCGAAGTGGCGAGAGGGAAGGGAGCAGGAGGGCCCGGCCCGCTCCTGGACGCTCTCAGCGCGTTTTCGTCGGTTGGCGGCACCTAGAGGTCCTAACAGAAAGATCAGCGGACGAGGCGTCGCCAGCAGATGATGGCAGCGGCGAGGGTCATGAACGCTTCGTGGATGTCGTCGCGGACTTCCCAGCGGATGCGCAGGCGGCGGAACCAGTGCAGGAGCGCGATCGTGCGTTCGACGACCCACCGGTGAATGCCCAGGCCGGAGCCGTGTGGGGTGCCGCGCCGGGCGATGATGGGTTTGATGCCGGTGCGCCAGACCAGGCGGCGGTACTTGTCGTGGTCGTAGCCGCGGTCGGCGTACAGGCAGTCGGGCCGCTGACGTGGTCGGCCGACGCGGCCGCGTACCGGCGGGATGGCTTTGATCAGGGGCATGAGCTGGGTGACGTCGTTGCGGTGGCCGCCGGTCAGGGAGACGGCGAGGGGGATGCCTCCGCCTTCGGTGATGACGTGGTGTCTCGAGCCCGGCTTGGCGCGGTCGACCGGGCTCGGCCCGGTTTTGGGCCGCCCTTGAGCGCCCGGATGTGGGAGCTGTCGATCACCGCCTTGGACCAGTCCAGCTGACCGGCGGCGTGCAACTCGGCGAGCAGGAGCTGGTGCAGCCGGTCCCCCACCCCGGCCTGGTGCCAGTCGCGCAGCCGCCGCCAGCAGGTCATGCCTGAGCCGAACCCGAGCTCCTGCGGCAGGAACTCCTCGGCGAGCAGGAGCTGGTGCAGCCGGTCCCCCACCCCGGCCTGGTGCCAGTCGCGCAGCCGCCGCCAGCAGGTCATGCCTGAGCCGAACCCGAGCTCCTGCGGCAGGAACTCCCACGGGATCGCGGTGTAGAGCACAAACAAGATGCCCTGCAACGCCAGCCGGTCATCCAGCCGCTTACGTCCCGAATGGCGCCGGCGCCGCTCCACCTTCGGCAGCGGCGGCTCGATCCGCTCCCACAGGCTGTCCTGCACCATCCACGGTAAGGCCCTTGAGCAGCAACCAATCGGTCAGTGGCGGTAGCGGGCTGACGTCAGTTGACCTACCGCCATCCAGCGGTCCGATGCGGGTGGGCAGCGACATGGCGGCGGATTGAGTAACTGTTCGGCTACTTTCGGTTTGTTATGGGCGGGGCTGGCCCTCCTTTGCGGCGTATGCCGGTGGTGGAGTTCTTAACCGATGACGAAGCGGCCACGTACGGCCGATACGGGGAAGTGCCGTCGCGCGCGGACCTGGAGCGGGTGTTCTTCCTTGATGACCAGGACCGAGAGCTGGTTGAGCGTCGTCGTGGCGACCACATGAAGTTCGGCTTCAGCCTTCAACTCGTCACCGTTCGATGGGTCGGGACGTTCCTGGAGGACCTGCTGGAGGTGCCGACCGCGGTCCTCGACTTCGTGGCCGAGCAGTTGGGCATCGCCGACCCGTCGTGCGTGAAGAAGTACACCGAGCGGACCAAGACGCGATTCGATCACCAGTGGGAGATTCGGCGGGTGTACGGCCTGAAGGAGTTCGGGACCGTCGAAGGGGATCTGCGAGCGTGGGTGGAGGCCAGGTCTTGGACCACGGGGGATGGACCGAAGGCGATCTTTCTCGACGCGGTGCGTTGGCTGCGGGAGCGGGATGTGCTTCTGCCCGGGGTGACGACGCTAGCCCGGCTGGTCACCAACGTCCGCGATGAGACGACCCGGCGACTGTGGGGTGTCCTGGAAGGGCTGTTGACCGTGGGTCAGCGTTATGTGCTGGACCAGCTGCTGGAGGTTCCGCCAGGGTCACGGGTCTCGGACCTGGAGCGCTGGCGCAAGGGCCCGGTCCCGCGCGGGTCCGGGCCGACGCTGATCAAAGCACTGGAGCAGGTCGCCGAGGTCGCGGGAATGGGCATGACGGAGCTGGGGGCCGACCGCTTGGTGCCGCCGCGCCGGCTGGCGGAGCTGGCCAAGTACGGGATGAGCGCGGACGCCTCGCAGATCCGCCGTCACCGCGATGGCCGTCGTCTGGCGACGCTGTTGGCCACGGTGGCGTTCCTGGAGGCAAAGTCGGTCGATGACACCCTGGAACTGCTGGACCTGCTGATGACCACCGAGCTGCTGAACAAGGCGCAGACCGCCGCGGACAAGGAGAAGATCCGCAAGCATCCGAAGCTGGCCAAGGCCTCGGCCCGCCTGGCGGTGGCGGTGGAGGCGCTGTTCGACTCCGATGCCTGGGGTGGCGAGGACGAAGAGCCCCGGGTGTCGGAGGTGTGGGAGGCGATCGAGGCGGTGGTGTCGCGGGCGGAACTGCGGGCGGCGCTGGTCTTGGTGAATGAGAACGTGCTGCCGGCGGATGCGGAAGAGCCCGACGACTGGCGCAGCGAGCTAGTCGGCCGCTACAGCACGGTGTCGGGATTTTTGAAGGTGCTGCCCACGGTGATCTGTTTCGGCGCGAACGCCGAGGGCGCCCCGGTGCTGGCGGCAATGCGGCAGTTGCCGGAGGTGCTGGCCCACCGCAGCAGGCTGCCCGCACCACTGATTCCGGCCCGACTAATCGAGGCGGCCGTGGTGACCGGCCCATGGAAGCGCCTGGTGTTCGGCCAGCCCGTCCACGAGGACGGCGCGGTGAACAGGCACGCCTACACCTTCTGTCTCCTGGAGCAGTTCCACCGGCATCTCAAACGCCGCGAAATCTACGCCGACGCCTCCACCAAGTGGCGCAACCCGCAGGCCAGACTCCTGGAAGGCCAGGCGTGGGAGGCGGTCCGGCCGGACGTGCTCACCGCGCTGGGCCTGCCGGAGAACCCGGACGCCCTGCTGGCCGACCACACCCGCGCGCTGGATGCGGCATACCAAGACGTGGGCAGCCGGCTGGACACCAACACCGAAGTCCGGATCGACGACGCGCGGGAAGATCCACCTGACCGGCGTGAAGGCCATCGAAGAGCCGCCCTCGCTGGTCGACCTGCGCAAGCACACCACGGCGATGCTGCCGCGCGTGGATCTGCCCGAGGTCATCTTGGAGGTGATGAGCTGGGAGCCGCAACTGGTGGAGGCCTTCACCGCAGCCTCCGGCGGCCGCTCCCGGCTGGAGGACCTGCCGACCTCGATCGCGGCGTGCCTGGCCGCGCACTCCATGAACGTCGGCTACCGGCCGATCGCCAAGACCGGCGTTCCCGCGCTGGAGCGCTCGCGGCTCTCGCACGTGTTCCAGAACTACTTCCGGCCTGAGACGCTCAGCCTGGCCAACGCGCCGCTGGTCGCCTGGCAGGCCGGGCTGCCGCTCGCCCAGGCGTGGGGAGGCGGCATGGTCGCCGCGGTCGACGGCATGCGGTTCGTGGTCCCGGTCCCGGCGGCCTTCGCTCGCCCCAACCGCAAATTCTTCGGCTCCAAGCGCGGCATGACCTGGCTCAACGCAATAAATGATCAAGGAATCGGGCGAGGCGCGAAGATCGTGTCCGGCACGGTCCGCGACTCCCTGCACATGGTCGACGTCATCTTCGGGCTGGACGGCGGGGAGTTGCCGGAGATCGTCGTTTCCGACACCGGCTCCTACAGCGACCTGACCTTCGGCCTGCTGGAACTGCTGAACATCTCCTACCGGCCCGCGCTGGCGGATCTGCCCGACCAGAAGGGCTGGCGCATCGACCCCGGCGCCGACTACGGGCCGCTGAACACCTTCGCCCGCGGCAGGATCGACCTGCGCAAGGTGCAGCGGATGTGGCCGGACATCCTGCGCGTGATCGCCTCCATCTACACCGGCACCGTCCGCGCCTACGACGTAGTGACCATGCTGCAGCGCGAGGGTCACCCCACCGCGCTGGGCGAGGCGATCGCCACCTACGGCCGGATCTTCTTGTCCCTGCACATCCTCGCCTACATCGACGTGGACGAGACCTACCGGCGCGACATCAAGCACATCCGCAACCTGCAGGAGGGCCGTCACGCCCTGGCCCGGAAGATCTGCCACGGCAAGAAGGGCGAGCTCTACCACCGCTACGAACGCGGGCTGGAGAATCAGCTCGGCGTCCTCGGGCTTGTTCTCAATTGCGTCGTTTTGTGGACGACTGTCTACCTGGACGCGGCAGTCCGGCAGCTGAAGGCGCAGGGCAACCCCGTCCGAGATGAGGACATGGCCCGGCTCTCGCCCTTCGTCAACACCCAATTGGGCGTGCACGGCGCCTACACCTTCATACTTCCCGACTTGGCGCCAGGGGCGATACGCGCTCTGCGCGACCCCGACGCACTCGACGCCGACGACGAAGAGATCTGACCCCTCACCTCGGCGGGCGGGCTTCGAGTACCCGGCCGGGCCCCTCCTCACATGTCGTGTTCGTGGATGGCTGAGGCGATGTATCCAGCGTGGGACGAGCCGCTCCAGCGGTGTCTGCCAGCAGATCCCGCGGTCCCCGGGTCCTGCGGCGGGGACCGGCTTGGTCAGTGGGTGTCTGGTCTGGGGATGTGGATGCCGGCGGCGCGGAGTTTGGTCTCGACGAGCGCGACTCCTCGGGCCGCGGCCGATCCCTGCTCTTCGCCGTGGAGGGCGATCAGCTTGTAGCGGGTCGCAGCGTCGGTGCGGGCTTGCAGGCCGGTCACGATTTTCAGGTGTGCGGGGTTGGCGAGGAGGTGGTCGGCCATGGCGGTGGCGAGCTCGGCGATGCGCGGGTCGTCCGGTTCCCAGGTCGCGGCTTCGGTTGCGCGCTTGATCAGGGCGACGAACCGGGTGTCTTCGAGGGCGTGCTCGATATGGGTGAGGTAGTCGTCGAAGCTCTCGGGGACCAGTGCCCTGGCCAGGACCCAGCCCTCCCTGGCGGCCGCCACCTCCTCTGCGGGGAAGCCGAGGCCGGACATCCGCTCCAGCAGCGCCACAGCACGGTCAGGCAGTAGAGCCCGGTCGCCGTCGGCGAGCCGGTGCAGCGTGTCACGTCGCGCGATCAACTCCTCGATCCGTTCGGTGAACTGCCGCTCAACGTCGGCGAGCACGGCGGCGAACAGCGCGGGGTCAGCGTCGAGCAGGGACCCGATCTCGGCCAGGGGCACCCCGGCGGCGGCCAGCGTCCGGGCCTGCACCAGCCGCAGCAACTCGGCCGATCCGTACCGCCGGTAGCCGGAGCTGTCGCGTTCCGGCTCCTTGACCAGGCCGAGCTTGTGGTAGTGCCGCACCGTCTTCACCGTGACGCCGACGAATGCCGCCGCCTGCCCGATCGTGACTCCGTTCATCTGCGCAATCCTGCCCTGTGCTCGAGCTCGGCGACCAAGCGGACCAGCCGAGCATGTGGACGGGCCACGCCGAGTTCGGCGTGGCCCGTTCGGGTTCTTCCTGGTGTACGACCGGAAGGGCGGCCCCTTGAGGCGTACGGGTCACAGGCGCTCTCAGCCCGTCGGCTGAGCCGGATCGACCTGCCCACCGCCAAACACCTCGTTGAGGAGCCTTCGCTGGGCGGTCTGGAATGCTGTTGCGATGGACAGGTCGGCGTCGTCCACGCAGTTCAGCGCGGCGGTCAGGGTCTTGCTGCCGTCAGGGGTGGCGTACATCAGCGCCGCGTGGCCCACGGCGGCGCCGTTGTGGGAGATGACGGTGCCGCCGCCGTCCGTGGTCAGCACGAACACTCCCAGGCCGTAGTCCATGTTCGGGATGCCCGTCGGGTGCGGCGTGCACATCTCGGCCAGCAGCCCGGCCGGCATGAGCTTGCCACCCAGCAGCGCAGAGATGAACGTGTGCAGGTCCTGGGTGGTCGAGATCATGTCGCCGCCGCTGGAGACCCAGGAGGGGTTCTGGCGGGTGATGTCGACTGTCTTCTGCTCGCCGGCGTCCTCGTAGCGGTAGTAGGCGTGGGCGTACGGCTCGGGGATCTCCGGCGACGCGTCCGGCACCACAGTGCCCGACAGGCCGAGCGGCCCCAGGATCAGCCGCTGCATCTCCTCGGCAACCGAACGGCCGGTCACCCTCTCGATCAGCAGCCGGGCCAGCACGTAGTTGGTGTTGGAATAGCTCCAGCCCGTCCCCGGCTCGAACCGCGCCGGCTTGGACAACGCCAGCTCCACCAGTTCCTGCGGCCGGTAGGTCTTGAACCGATTGTCCACCCACTCTTTGCCCGTGGTGCTGTAGGGGATGGGGATCCCTGGCGCGATCGTCCCGTCGGCGTTGACCTCCCCGGTGAAGTTGAACACTCCGCTGGTGTGCTGCAGCAGCATCCGCACCATGATCCGCTCGTCCAGCCCGAACTCGGGCAGGTAGTGCGCCGCCGGGGTGTCCAGCCCGATCTTGCCCGCGGCCACCAGCTGCAGCACCAGGGTCGCGGTGAAGGTCTTGGTGTTGCTGCCGATCCGGGCATGCCCGTTGACCGGCGGCTTCGCGGTCCCGCTCAGCTCGGCCACCCCGGCGCTGCCGACCCACTCTCCCCGCTCATCGTGCACGCGCAGCGACACCCCGACAAAACCGGAATCGACGATCTCCTCGATCGCCTTCTGCAGCTCCGGCCGATCCTGCCCGGCCGCCGTCTCCGGCACGGCCCCGCTGTCCGCAGCGGCTGCCCCAGCGGCGTCGAGGGCTTCGCTGATCTTGCGGACCATCTCGGCCGTGGCGGGGCTCGGCCGGCCCTGCTGCATCTGGGCGGTCTCGACAGCGATGAGAACGGCGCTGCGGAAGTTGCCGGCCTCGGCCGGATCCTGCTGCTTCAGCAGGTTCATGGCCGCAGTCAGGGCCGGCAGCACGCGGCCGGCGATCTCGGCCACGGACTTGCCCACCAGGTCCTTGACCTTGGGGTAGTCGGCGAGCACGTGCCCGATCAGGCCGGTGGCCGAGCCCAGCGCGATACTGCCGTGGGTGGCGATCTCACGGGGCTTGCCGGCGGCACCGGCGGCGGTCATCAGCGTCACGGCGCCGTACGCGGCGATCCGCAGGGTGCTCTTGTCCTGGTCGGAAAGGGTGATCGTCACGGTTGTTTGATCCTTTGAATCTGTTATGTCCGGTCGGCGTCGCGCCGCTGCGCCGAGCTTCCACCCTGCCCCTAGGTCAACCTCAACCGTGATCTAGCTCACAGCTGCTATGGGGGTTGGGGGTTGAGACAGCTTCGGGAGCAGGACGCCGTCCCCGTCAGGTGACAGTCGTATCTCGCCCGGCGGTCCGGCGGTGTTCCGAAAGCCGACCCCCCACCGGAACACCGCCCAGCCACAGTGGCGCCCCAGGTCGGGGCGTTCCGTATAGGTGTTCCGCGAACTGTTCCGGTGAAGGCTCCCTATCCGGAACACTTCAGAGCGTGAACGGAGCACGTGTCGGCTACGCCCGCTGCAGCACCGACGAACAAGACGTCATCATCCAGACCGAGCAGCTTCTCGCGCTCGGCGTCCCCGAGGACCGCATCTACATCGATCGCGGCTTCTCCGGCACCACCCGTCGCAATCGGAACGGCATCGACCAGGCCCTCGCAGCCGTCTGGGACGGCACCGTGTTCACCGTCACAAAATTCGACCGCTTTGCCCGCAACATGGCCGAAGCCAACGACATCCTCACCGACCTGTCCGACCGCGGGGTGCTGTTCGGGTTGAGCGCCTCCGTCTACGACTGGAACGACCCGTTCGGGCGCCTGTTCCTGCAGACCCTCGCCATGGTCGCCGAGTTCGAAGCAAACATCGGGCACCAGCGCACCCGCGAGGGCATGGCGTTGGCCAAGAGAAGGGGCAAGCTCAAGGGCAAGCAGCCCAAGCTGCCCGAACCGGCACGGCGTTCCATCCGCCGCCGCTACGCCGAAGGCGAGGTCTCCCTGGCCGACCTGGCCGCTGAATACAGCGTCGGCCGGTCCACCATCCACCGCATCATCCACGGAGCTCCAGAAACCCCCAGTTAGAAAGCGGATCTACGCCCACCTCGCTACACGCCGTAGCCATAGGAACTCCAGGCCTCCCTGGGCAGGATCATCCGAATGGGGCCTGTGACCCGCGCCCATGAGCGGTCGCATCCAAACGACCAGTTGCGATAGCCCGAGCCCCCACGGGCTCGCTAACGCCACTGGCCGATTGGTTGCTGCTCAAGGGCCGGTAACTGCTCGCCCCTCTTCACACGAAGATCAACGACCAGCAACGCCACGGGACACGGCTCTAGATCATTTTGTTAGGACCTCTTAGGCGATGCCGAAGGTGGTCGCAATCATGCTGCGCACGGCCGCAAGCTGTTCCTCGGGAAGATCGCCTACCTTGCTCTTGAGTCGCACGGCCGCCACGGTGCTGATCCGATCGACCATGGCGGCACGGCCCTCGCCGACGTCAACCGCGAACGCGGTGAGGGCCTGGGCCATGTCGGCCGCCTCGACGTGGGCCGTGAGCACGTTGTCGCCGTACAAGGTGTGGTAGAAGTCGCCGGAAACGACCAGCCGTACTTCGTCACGGTCGCCGAACTGGACACTCCACAGCTCGCCGAATCGGTGGCTCACGCGGCCTCGCCACGGTGCTCATTGGCCGCCCGCGCGGTGTCCTCGGCCACGACACGCTCGTCGGCTTCCTGGCTGGCGACCGCGCCGGCGCCATACACCGCGGCGCGGGCGGCTGTGTTGTGGGTTGCGGCGATCTCGCGGAGGGCGCCGCGCTCCAGGACGGTGGAGACGCTGAGGCCGTTCGCTTCGGCGTGCTTGCGGACCATCTCCAAGATCCACGGGGCGATGGTGATGGACGTTCTTCCCTTAGCCATGGTTCGTACGCCGCGATGTGTTGAGAGTGCTACCACTCGTAATACACGGGCTCATACTCTCTCCGGTTTTTATTACCGGGAATGAGCCCGCCGGCACCGACCCCGCCACGGGCAAGAAGGACCCGGCCACGCTCGCCATCACGGGCGAGACGATCAGGTGGCACCTGCTGCGGGCCGAGCACACCCAGCGCATCCGCGCCCTGATCGGGCAGGCGACCAGCCGCAAGAAGGACGGCACCCGCGAGCCCTGGTCGATCGCCTACCGGAACAAGCACGTGGTGGCGTTGCGCCAGGTCCTCGACCGGGCGTGGCTGCTCGGCCTCATGGACGCCGACGAACGCGACCGCGCCCAGCGCGTCGACCAGTTCGAGCGCAGCACCCTGCCCGCCGGCGGGCACCTGCCGATCGAGCGCGTCGGCGCGATGATGGCCGCCTGCGACGTCGACCTCGACCCCGAGGACGTCGAGGACCCGATCAAGCGGGAGGAACTGCGTCGGGTGGCGCTGCGGGACGCGGCGATGCTCGCCGTCCTGTATTCGAGCGGCGTGCGCCGGTTCGGGCTCGCCGCGGTGGCGCTGGCCGACTACGACCCTGCGGCCCGCTCCCTGCGCATCCGGGCAAGCGGAGCAAGGAGCGGATGGTGTACCTCACGCCCAGCGCGGTCGGCCGTGTCGAGGGGTGGCTGACCGTGCGGCGCCGCGACCCGGGCGGCCTGTTCCCGCCGTTCACCCCGCGGCAGGCACATCCGCCGCGACCAGCAGGCCCGGATGGCGTTCATCGACGCTCGCACGGTCAGCAACGTGCTCGTCGCGCGAGCCGAGCAGGCAGGGCTAGACGAGGCTCCCCGCGCGCACGACTTCCGGCGCACGTTCATCGGCGAGCTGCTCGACGCCGGGGTGGACCTGGCCACCAGGCAGGCCCTCGTCGGACACTCCTCCCCTGCGACCACCGCCAAGTACGACCGGCGGCCGGAGCGGACCCGCCGCGCGGCCGTGGACAAACTCGCCACCCCCGACGCCGTGCCCCTGCCCGGTGCCACCCCCGTCGACGCAAGGCGCCGCCTGCGACGTAACGGCCCCGACCATCGAGCGAGACGCTAGGCCAGAGCGTTATCCAGACTCGCCGGCATGCTGCATTTCATGTGCCGAGACGACATCGTTCGCTCGGTACCGGAAGTACGCGGTGGTTCTCGCGCGTGGTGAAGGAGGACCTGCACCCCGCTCGGATTTGAGTCGTAATGGTTCGCGGTGGTGCTCATCGTGTACACCATGAGCACCACCGGCTCTGGCGAGGAACAGCGGGACAGCCCATAGCGCTATGGCGCCGTTGGCGCGCCGCCGTTCTTGTGCGCGTCGCGGCGCTGCCGACGCGCCTCACGCATTGCGGCCTTCTTCGCCGGCGTGACGTAGTGGGTCTCCGTCATTTCCACGATCAGCTCGGCGACGTCTGCGACCTCCTCGGGAGAGTAGACCAGCCCGTCATGGACGCTGTCGTTGCCCAGCATGCGGGTTTCGGGGAGAGCGTCAATCAGGTCTTCGTCGAGCTGGCCCCTTAGCTCCTCGACCGCCGCCCGGTACATCGCGGCCGCACCCCGGTACGCAGCCACGCCCTCGCACAGCGACCCTTCGCGGAAGCGGTCTCGGATCGGCTCGGGCACCTCCTCGGGAAGCTCCCTGACGGCTCGTCGAGGCCAGAGCTGGACGATTTCGCTGACGGTTCTGGCAGCGCCACCACCTGAGGCTATGCCAGCGGTGATCATCTCGATCGTCACGTTCTTGCAGAAGTCGCAGCTCCAGGTCACCTGGAAAATGCCCGCTGCAGACTTTTCCAGGCTGGGCTCGAAGGTGGGGGAGATCCTCCAGACGCCACGGTTCTTCTGGGTGGTGCCGTAGCCGGCCTCGCGCTCCTGTACATGCGGGAGTTCGGCCTGCCCATCGAGCCCCCGGCGTGGCACCTGGAGACGCAGCTGGCGTACCGCGTCTCCAAGCGGGAGGTGGCGCTCCGCGAGAACACCCTGCGGCTGGTGATGAACAACCCCGGGGGCGTCTGTGACGCGGTGCCCGCCAAGGACCGCGGACCCGACGGGCAGCGCCAGGTCGTCGCCGGGTGCGTCCAAGCCATTCAGATGCTGCTCCCCGCGGGCACGACCATGATCATTTACTACCCCGACCCAGCGAATCCGGCGAAGCTGCTTCAAGTCACCGTGCGTGGCGTCGGCCGCTGGCTGGACTGACCTCCTCCGCCGCGGCGTGCCGGTCGCGAAGGCCGGCACGCCGCCGCCTGCCGGACGGTGAGTTCGTCGGTGACCTGCGGTGCCGGTCGGCCGCTGGTGCGCAGGGCCTGCAAGGTAGGGCAGGAATTGATCGACTCGTGTCCGTCGGGCGCTGAGCTCGGGGGCCAAGTCGTCAGGCGAGGCGGCGTGCCGCGTAGCGGCGGACTGTCTTGCGATCAAGGCGGAGTGCCTCGGCGATGGCCGAGATTCCCATCCCCTTGTCGAACAGGGCGTGGACGGCGGCGTACCGTTGTCGGCGTTGAGTTGCGCGTACTCCTGTCGGCGGCTCGGAGGGCGGCGTCCTTGGCAAAGATGCACTGACAGGTTGATCATTGTGTTCCTGGTCTGGCTGAGGTTCTGGCAGGCAGGCACGATGGTCCAGGACGCACTTCTCGACGGCGTCACAAAGGCTCTTCCAGAGATGGAACCAGTCCGCGACCTGCAGCACGTGCGGGGCAGCGGCCCGTACGGCCTCAGCGTAGGCGCCACTACGATCTCTGCACACGATCTCGACCCCGGGGTGTTCCCGCAGCCAGGCAGCGAAGGTCTCGGCGGTACGGTCGGGCAGCACATCCACCCGCTCGCCCGTCTCCATGTCCACCAAGATCGTCGCGTGAACATGACCTTTCTTGGTTGCGAAGTCATCCACGCCCAAGACCCGCGGCGTCGTCCTGGCGCCCTTGTCTGGGAGTCTGCGGATCAGTCGCAGCAGCGAACTCGGGCTCGCGGGAACCGCCAAGTGCGTGGTCAATCGCGCCGCCGGCCGTCCTCCCAACGCCAGCGCGATCCGCTCCAGCAGCCGCCGCAGCACCGGCGTACGCGCGGGTGCTCCGGCCGGCGACCAGCATCCGCACCCGCCAGTCGTCGACATGCTGGGGCCACCACTGACTGTTGTCGTGGTTGGCCTCGACTGCCGTCTTCACCTTCTGGTGTGCGCTGACGACCGACACCAGGTCATACAGGCGGGGGGCAAGGTCGGAGACCGCATCGGGTGCGGTCATGGGTGCTCCGGCAAGGCGTGCTGGGCGATGGCGGCGTTCGACGACGTGACGGGCCGCCTGAGCCGACGGCGCAGCAGGGTGATGGCTGCGCGGGTAGGCCAGCCTGTACAGGACAAGACGATCGCCTCAGCTGACCGTATCGCCTGCTCATCCAGCTGATCCAGAAGCGCGGCTTGCTGATCGAGGGTGATGTCGGCGTATCCATCAGCCAGGCCGAGGCTCGCGGCGCCGCAAGACGCCGATGAACGTTACGACGCTGACACCCGCCACCAGACACAGTGGCCTACCAAGGCTGCTGACTGCGCACACCGGTCGCTAGGTTTGTCCAACACGTAGAGCTCTCAGTCCTAGTAGGCGATAGGCCACTGGCCAGGGCGCAGGTGCCTGTCCTCCAGACCGAGGGCAGGGCCGCATCCCGTGAGGACGCCATGGTGGACACGCTGCGCCGAGCGGGCCGGCCTGACCCGGCAGCGGCGGTCGACCACCTGGCACAGGGCGGGGAGAAGTACCGCCAGCTCCTCGACGTGGGGCAGGCCACCAGCGCCCGCGCCCTGAACACCGCCCGCCGCACCCTTCCCGAGAGCCCTGAGCGCACCGCGGTCCGTCACGCCCTGGACGACCTCACCTGTCCGTTCCCGGTGAAGTCTTCGGGCGGCGGTGTCTCGACCTGCAGGGGGCAGCGTAGGTCCGAACGCCTCGTACGTCGGCCGTTCCACTTCACCCTGCATTTTCGAAGGGCGGCAGCATGCACACGAAGGACGGTCCGGCGGCCCGCAGTACTCCCGGGGCCGAGAACGTCGGTACGTCGCGACTCGGAAATGCCATAGTTTGGTCCCGCCGAGGTCTCCCACCCCGCCGCGGTTGTGCGTGAGCAGGTTGTCTTCGAGTGCACACCCCGGCCCACCTCCCGGTCCCGGGCTCACCCATTGTCGACGCCGATGTCCCGTGAGAGCATCCAGCGATGCGTGTAAATCTGTGGCATCGCAATTTATCCCGCATCCTCCTGGCCCTGGTCGCAGCCGCCTTCTCCATCGCATCCCTGGGCCTGGCCACCCCGGCATCCGCCGCCGTTCCCGACGGCAACAACTGCTGGTACGTGTCGCCGGGCAGCCCACCGGCCGAGACCGTCAACAGCGCGGCGGTCCAGTGCGACGGTCCAGCGCGCCGCATCGACGCCACCCCGGCATCCGCCGACCTTCCCGACGGCCACGTCTGCTGGTGGGTCTCGCCGGGCAGCCCACCGAGCAAGACCGACGCCAAGACCGTCAATTACAGCGCGACGGTCCAGTGCGACGGTCCAGTGCGCCGCATCGACCTCACCGTGGAGTTGCTCTACCACGGACTGGTCGCCGGCCCCGGCGTAACCGTGAGCGGCCGCACCGATGTCTGGCAGTACACCACCCTGGTCCCCCTGTTCGGCCTCGGCGCCCCCACCCCGGGCGAGTTGTGCGAGTCCGGCTATTACTCGGGCCGGGCGACCGCCACGGTCCAATACCTGTCGGGGTCTCCGGAGTTCATCACCGGATCGACGGGGTCTGATCCGGTATGGCTCGACTGCCCGCCGCCGGATATCCCCACGCCCCCGCCGGCGATGACGGTCGTCAACCCGGGCACCCAGAGCACGCGCCTCCCGGACAGCGTGATGCTGCAGATGCAGGCCACCGGCGGGAGCGGGTCCTACACCTGGTCGGCGACCGGTCTGCCGCCCGGGCTGACCATCGACACGACGACCGGCTTGATCAGCGGCACGCCCTCGATAGGAAGCTACGACGTCACGGTCACGGCCGTCGGCGGCGGCCAGGCAAGCACCACCTTCACCTGGCGCATCCGGCGCGAGGCCGCCTGCCCCAGATGCTGATCTTCTGCCCCCAACGGAATCCCTGTCGGAAAGGCGACGGCGCGTATTGTCTGCGCGTCCCGGGTCGATCCTCCTCGCCGATCCCGCCCGGTGCGGGTAGGAGAGGAGCAACCCGTCACACACGCTTTGAACACATCTGCCGTCCCGAGCGGCGCCCTCGCCGCGGGTCTGGCGCGGGGCTGGACTCGTCCGGGTCCCATCCGGTCACCGTACGGCCGGTCAACTCCTCGACGACGGCGGGCGCGGCGGCCTGGGCGCCGCGCCCGCTGCGCGGTGATCGTGCCGAAGAAGCCGAATCCCTCGACGTCGATCACGCCGTTTGGTCCCTGCAGGGCCCAAACGGCGTGATCGCGCCACAGGCACAGGTCGGTGTCGTCCCACTCCCGTCCGGCCGGCCCGGCAACGGTGGCGGGGACGTCCCTCTGGACGTCGGGGACGTCCAGAGGGACGTTCTGACCGGCGGCCTGGCGGTCGAGGGCGGCCTGCAGGCAGGCGTGGCGACGCTGGGCGGCGCGGCGGTCACCGACGCGCAACACCAGGGCCAGAGCCTCCCAGATGACGCCGGCGTCTCGGGCGGCGGTGATCAGGTCGGGCACGACGTCGGCCCGCGCCAAAGCAGGTCACGGGATGTGTCCTGGTCACCACGATCGCGGCAGCCGCAGCCCGGCCGCTGAACCGGACTGACCGATCGCAGCCATTTCACCGATCACCAGCCCAGACCTCCAGCGCCCCCTCACATGGCGTGTTGTGATTCGGCGCGGGTGCGCACCACGCCGAACCTGGCAGATGACGACACCTCGGCCCCCGGCCTCAGCGGGCAAGGTGCTGGCAAAGGCGGGCGGCTGTCCACACTCGGCGCATCCGAGTTACTCCACCCGTCACGGCAAGCGTTGCCAGCCGCCTACGGCCTAAAGCCGTCCGCTCCGGACCCGCCCGAGACGCCGGGCGTGTCTACTGACGCCGGGCGAGACCGTCCTTGGGCGCGTATCTTTCGAGCATTCCCAGCGACTCATCGAGACCCGGCTTGGCCGGCGGTTTGACGTAGCCCCAAATGCCGCTTCTTCCGAGATTGCGAGCTACTTCCTCCCGTGTACGTCTTCTGTTGCTCGTCCTGGTCGTTAAGGTCATCCAGTGCTGAGGCCGCGGCAGCCAGTCGCGGCCCCGCGTGGTTTGTCGGCGAGGTCGAAGAAGCGGTCCCAGGGGTTAGGTGGTGTCTGTCGGGTCATAGGTCACTCTGCCTTCGGGGTAGTGGGCCGGGCCAGCGGTGACGGCGCCAGCGTTGTGCTCAGCGAGCGCGGCGGCGACGGCTTCGGTGCTGGGCTGGACGGAGATGTCGAGGGTACGCAGGTTCCGGTGGCCGGGCAGGCTCATCAGCGTGGAGGCGGACCAGCCGTGGTCCTATCCAGGGATGGTCGGTCGTCAGTCGACACCTCGAGGTCTCCACCCGGCGCGTACACGATCTTTCGTCGCCTCTGCGGGCCGCCGCCCATGCCGCGGGACGGGCAGGGTATCCGTCACCTGCACATCCTGCTCCAGCGGGTCCCGAGTATGAAGCGCTTTTGAGGATGCGGCCCTGCCCGCTCCCGGCCGCATGTAGCGGCGGCGGCGGACCGGGGGACCGGCCTGCTCGGCCAGCGTGGGCAGCACCTCGCCGATGAGCCGCATGGCCTAACTTCGTTCCATGGTCTTCCGGGGACGCCTTCTTCGACGGCGACTCAGCGGAGTCGAATAGCGCGGGTTACCAGTTACGACCTGGGCAAACACGTATCCCACCATGTTCGAGCCGTAGCCCTAGCACGCACACCTCCGTGACCAGGCGACTATCCCTTTCGGCGTTACTTGGTGTCCGTAGCGGTGCTCAGTCTCGGTGCCTGCCTACGCAGCCGCCTTGGGCAGCGCCACCAGCCGTCGACCACGACTCGTGGTCGGCAGTGGTTCGGCGGAGTGGTCACTGATGACGCTGGTGATCGCCGTTCAGAGCGCGGTGGCAGGCCTCCATCAACTCCGGACGATTGCGAGCCAGCTCGCCCAGTGCGAACAGAATGACCGCCGTGAAAATGAGCACCACCGAAGTTCCGGAATAGACGACGAAGGCCGGGCAACTACCCGTGAACCCGAGTCTGTCGACGACCAGCGAGGAAGCATGGAACGGGAGGAGCGGCGCGGTGGCGGCGGTTAGCGTCCACGGGAGTGGTGTACGGGTTTGAACCCGTTCGTCACCTTGATGCCCGTGAGGGAAGATCGATGTGACATGAGGGCGGCCACTCCGCGATCCTTCACAGCTGTCGAAGGCAAAGAAGG
>NZ_VCKX01000223.1 GCF_005889725.1 Nonomuraea zeae | reverse complement strand
AGTCAGATGTGTATAGGAGCCGGGAGCATCCCCCGCCCATGAGCTGCCCGGCCGTCACCGCCTGGACGAGCACGGCCAGCGTGTTGAGTACGGCGACGGCCTTGAACGCGGTCACGTACCCGCTCCCCTTGACGACCTGGGTGACCACTGGAGTTCTCCTTCGTCCTCGTATGAAGACCTCCAGGATCTTGCGGCGACCGCCGCCCGGCATCCGCCACCCGTCGTGATCCCCGCTACGACGTCCGGTGTACACCAGGGGTCCCCGGCGTACACCCGGGTCCGCCCGCGACACAGGTGTACGCGGTGTACATCGGAGCGGGCTCAGGCCGGCTGGTGCGAGCCCGAGGACGCCAGCGGCGGCAGGATGGCCTGGGCGTCGGCGCCCCCGAACCACAGGCCGATCACGAACGCGGCCGTGGCCTCCAGCAGCGTCGCCCGGTCGAGCCCGCCCCCGTTCACAGGCGTGCACCCGAGGTCGGCCACCAGCCTCCCCACGCTCTCCTTGGCCGCCGAATCGTCCCCGCACAGCGGCACCGCCAGCGGCCTGCCGTCGAACACCGGCGGTGTCATCCGCCACACGTCCACGTTGCACAGGTTGAACGCCTTCACCACGTGACCGCCGGTGAGGTCGCTGATCAGGTTGGCCAGCGGTCGCGCGGGGTCGTACTTGTCGGGGCCCGGGGCGTTGGTGACGTCGATGACGGGCTTGCCGCGCATCGCCGTACCCGCTTCCTCCAGCACGGCGACGATCCCGGCCGCTCTGACGGCCACCATCACGACGTCCCCGAACGCGGCCGCGTCCGTCCAGCTCCCAGCCCGCACCCCGCCCGCCGCCCCAGCCGGGGCGCCTGCCTCGGCGGTCATGGCGGCGGCGCGGGCGGCGGCCCGGTCCGCGTCCCGGCCGCTGATCATCACCTCATGCCCGGCCCTGGCCCACTGCGTGCCCAGAGCGTCCGCCATCCCGCCGGCGCCGAGGATCCCGATGCGCATGTTCGTCCTCCGATTGGTGAAAGGGGTTTACTTGTACGAAGGACAGTAGGGATGTCGTCGCACACCAAGTGGTGCCTAACGGAGGCTCGTGTTGTTCATCGCGGACTGCCAGGCCAGGCTCGCCTTCGACCTGCTCGGCAACACCTGGAACGCGGTCGTGCTCTGGGCCCTGCGCCACGGGCCGCGCCGCCCCGTGCTGCTGCGCGCGCAGATCGGCGGCATCAGCGCCAAGGTCCTCACCGAGACCCTGCGCCGCCTGGAGTTCAACGGCCTGGTGACGCGGCACACCTACGCGGAGGCCCCGCCCAGGGTCGAGTACGAGCTGACCGACCTGGGCCGCACGCTCCTGCCCGCGCTCGAAGCCTTCGGCGATTGGGCCTCCACCCATGCCGACGACGTGCTCGCCGCCCAGGACCGCTGGGAGTCCGACTCCGCCGCCCAGGAACGCGCGTAACCTGCCGCCAGGCCACTATCACCCCGCCTCACCTGCGGAAAAGACCGAACCGTTTCGTTGAACCGAGTGTTACGCAATGACTACTCTGGGTAGCTAGACCAAGGCTGTTCATTGCGTTTACCCAGGAGGTTCCATGGTTCTCGCCCCCCGCAGGATCGCCGCCGCGGCCGCTCTCGCCGGCGCCGTCACCCTGATCACCGCTCCCGCCTCCCATGCGGTGGTGGACCCGATCGGGATAGGCACCTGCCTGAGCAGTTCGGCCGCGGACGCCACCACGCTGGTCGACCCCACCGCGCCCGGCGTCCCCGCCGAGGTGCCCGGAGTCGCCTGCCTGGCGCCCTGACCTGCCCGGCTGCCGGGACACCGGTGTAGGCGGCGCGGCGGGATCCGCCGCGCCGCTCAAGTCCCGGCCTCCGCATCCGACAGCGCAACGACCGTGTTCAAGCAGCAGCGTCCAAGCAGCGTTGTTCCAAGCAGCGTTCGAGCAACGTTGTTCAAGCAGCGTTCGAGCAGCAGCGTCCAAGCAGCAAGGAGTTCCGTTGAAGGTCCGAGTCCTGACCGCCCTCACAGCGCTCGCGCTGGCGGCCGCCACACCCCCGATCACCCTCGACTACCTCAGCTCGGACAAACCACCCCTCGTCGATGTTGAGGCCTGGGTCCAGCACGTCAACATCCTGACGTCCTAGTGCGGCTCGCGCAGCTGCCCGTGGCCGAAACACCGACGGGGCCACGGACGATGCTCGGGCGTGTCGGCTACTGCATGTTCCTCAGCCGATGGATCCAGGCGCCTCTCTATCTGGGCCTGATCGTCGCTCAGGTCGTCTACGTGTGGCGGTTCATGATGGAGCTGATCCATCTGGTCCAGCTCGGGTTCGGCGGCACGCCGCCGGAGACCACCGTCATGCTGATCGTCCTCGGCCTGGTGGACGTCGTGATGATCTCCAACCTGCTCATCATGGTCATCATCGGCGGCTACGAAACGTTCGTCTCACGGCTGCGCATCGAGGGACATCCCGACCAGCCGCAATGGCTCTCGCACGTCAACGCGAACGTGCTCAAGGTCAAGCTGGCCATGGCGATCATCGGGATCTCGTCCATCCATCTCCTGCAGATATTCATCAACGCGTCGCGACCCGCCGTCACCGACAGAGAGCTGATATGGAAAACACTCATCCACCTGACGTTCGTGGTCTCGGCCCTGGCCCTGGCCCTGATCGATCGGATCATGGCGGCCGGCCGCCCAAAGCACGGCACCGGTCACTCCGAGGAGGCTGCGGAACGGCAGCCGGAGCGGGCCGTTGCCTAGCCCCACTCGATCGCCGGAGGGGGCCGCGGCCCCACCGGGGATGGGGCTTCTGATGCGAACGGGCTCCTCCGCCGCGGCGCACGGCACCGTAGCCGGCACTGCGGTGGGCGTTGTGGTGGCTGCTGTGGCCGGCGTCGTGCTCGGGGGTGCGCTGCTCCCCGGCGCCGCGTACGCCGACGCCAAGCAGGGCTCGACCTCTCTCATCGGCAATGTGATCATTTTCAATGACGAGATCGTCGAGCCCGTGTCGCTGCCGGTGAGCACCTGCGGCGGGGTGCTGTCGTTGCTCAGCAAGGCGCCCAGCACCTGCAAGGACACCTCGCGGGTGTCGGACGACGACGCGTGAGGCCCCTACGTGCCCGCCCGTCCGCGCAGGGCGGGCGGGCACTCGGGCGGCAATGCGGCCAGGCGACGTCAGGGCGTCAGCCGTAGAGGCGTTCCAGCACCGCCGCCACCCCGTCCTCGTCGTTGGACAGCGTCCGGCGCTCCGTCGCGGCCAGCACCAGGTGGTGCGCGTTGGCCATGGCGTATCCGGCCCCCGCGTAGGCGAGCACGGCCAGATCGTTGGGCATGTCGCCGAACGCCACGACCTCCTCGGCCGTCACTCCCCGCCGGCTGCAGAGCCGGTCCAGCGTGCCCGCCTTGGTCACCCCGGGAGCGCTGATCTCCAGCAGCCCTTCGACGCCGGAGTGCGTGACCTCGGCCAGCCCCTCGATCGCCGCCACCACGGCCGTGAACATCTCGTCCGCCGTGTGCGCGGAGGACATGGCCAGCAGCTTGACGATGGGCTCGTTCTCCTCGAAGACGGAGACCACCTCGCGGTAGGCGGCCAGGTCCTGGGCGTGCCGCCTGGTGTAGGCGGCCTCGGTCAGCACGTTCCGGCCCGTCTCGACGGCCAGCCCGATGCCGGGCAGCGCCTCCGCCAGGGTCGCCGCGACCCTTCTCGCCGGGACCGCGTCGAGCGGGTGGCTCTCGACGATCTCGTCGGTGGCCAGGTCGTAGACGACGGCGCCGTTGCTGCAGATCGCCAGGCCGCTGACGCCGGCCTCCTCGGCGATCGCCCGGACGCCGCGCGGCGCTCTGGCCGTGACGAACACGATCTCCGCTCCGGCGGCTCGGGCGGACTGCAGAGCCCTTCTGGTCCGGGCGGAGACGGTGCCCTCCGAGGTGAGCAGGGTGCCGTCGAGGTCGGTGGCCACGATGCGGGGAGGGGCTCCGTCGTGCGGTGAGGTCACAGAGCGAGGTGAGGTCACAGAGCCGATTATCCTGAGCCGCCAGGTCAGGAGATCGTGCGGGGGCCCGCGTCCGTCTCCGGGAGGGGAACTGTAGGGTACGCGCGTGTCCTCCACTCCTCGCCCGGACGATCGCGTGGCCTCCGCGTTCCGGTTCGCCACGGAGCTCGTCGCCTGGGTCGCCACCCCATGGGCGCTGGCCCCGCACTCCGTCGTCCTGGCCGTGCTGTCCGTCGTGGTGCTGATCGGGCTGCCGACCCTGTTCTCCACTCCGGGCGACAAGCGGAACGTGATCGTCGCCGTGCCGGGCCCGGTGACGATCGCGCTGGTCGTCCTGCAGCTCGTGGCCGCGGTGGCGGCGGCCTGGGTGGCCTGGCACGCGGTCGTGGCGGCGCTGGTGTCGGTGCTGGCCGTGGTCACCGTGGTGCTGGAGCTGCCGCGCTGGCGGTGGCTGTTGTCATCACGCTGAGCACGCCTCCCGGACACGCCCGGATGCGCACCTCCGACCCCGGGCGCGGCTAGATGCGCATCTCCGAGGGGAGGCGGGCGGCCGCGTTCATGAGCTCCAGGCCCACCAGCCGCCCCGAGTCCCCGAAGTCGAGCACGACGTCCTCCGCCACGACCTGCCGGACGGCGTCGCCCGGGACCAGCTCATGCTTCATCGCGATATAAGCGATATCGCGGTCTTTGTCCCAGCTCACGTACACCGTCTGCGTGCGCCGGCTCGCCGGCGCCTCGTCCCACTCCAGCAGCCCCGCCTTGGCCTCGTGCGAGCCCGCGAGCGCCGCCCGCACCATGACCGTCGCCAGCTCGACCGCCTCCAGCGAGTCGACCCCCGAGACCTTCCGCTCGTGCTCCCACCCGTCGAGCCCGTCGATCCGGTACGGGCACGACCACTCGCCCGTCGGCTCCTCATACGGCACGCCTATGGTGACGACGACGTCACGCGGCGGATCGGTACGCAGCGCCAGCACCCGATGGGCGATCTCGTACATATCTGCTCATCTACCCCCGTGGCCCCACATGGAAGACTCGCTCACCTTCTGAGATGGGGCTCCATCCCATATCGTCGATGGACTTGGCATTCCGGCGTGGGGCCGCCGCGAGCTAGTCTGCCTACGATCGCAAAGGGGGCCTTTCCCGATGAACGAGTCGTTCGGAACACGCCTGCGAGCCAGGCTCGACAAATTCGGACCGCTCTGTGTGGGCATCGATCCGAGCCCGGCGCTGCTGACCGCCTGGGAGCTGGACGACTCCCCCGCCGGGCTCGAACGCTTCAGCCGCACGGTCGTCGACGCCGTGAGCGACGTGGCGGCCGTGGTCAAGCCGCAGTCGGCCTTCTTCGAGCGCTGGGGCAGCCGCGGCATCGCCGTTCTGGAACGCACCATCGCGGACTTGCGCGAGGCCGGCACGCTGGTGCTGCTCGACGCCAAGCGCGGTGACATCGACAGCACCATGGCCGCCTACGCGGAGGCCTACCTCGACCGGGGCAGCCCGCTGGCCGTGGACGCGGTGACGCTGAGCCCGTACCTCGGGTTCGGGTCGCTGGAGGGGGCGATCATCTCCGCTGTGGCCAACGACGCCGGCGTGTTCGTGCTGGCCCGCACGTCGAACCCGGAGGCCGCGCCGTTACAGCGGCTCGTCGCTGGACAGGTGCTCGAAGCGGCCGCCGCGGCAAACGCGGGCCACTCGCCGTTCGGGCCGGTCGGGGTGGTGATGGGCGCCACGCTGCCGACGCTCGAACACTCGCTGGACGGGCTCAACGGGCCCATTCTCGCTCCGGGGCTGGGCGCCCAGGGCGCCGAGCCCGCCGACGTGGCCCGGCTGTTCGGGTCCGTACGCGACGCCGTCCTGCCCTCGGTCTCCAGGGCCGTGCTGGCCGACCCAAAACGGCTGCGCGCCCGCACCCTCCACTACCGCGACGAGTGCACCGCTCACCTGGCCTCCGGCGTCGCCGACCAGAGGTGAGCGGCGCACCCTGCTCCTAGCGGGCGTCGCCGGGCTTCTGGCGGGGGTCGCCAGGCTCCTGGCCGAGGTCGCCAGGCTCCTGGCCGGGGTCGGCCGCGATGGCGCGGTTGACGGCGATGACGCGGTTGACGGCGGCCAGCACCGCGTGGATCGAGGCCGTCAGCACGGAGGTGTCCTGGCCCGCGCCCCAGGAGGTGACGCCGCCGACGCGGGCCTCCACGTAGGCCATCGCGCGGCTGGCCGGGCCCGGCGCCATGGAGTGCTCGGCGTAGTGCAGGATGTCCACGTCGAGCCCGTCTGCGGCCAGCGCCGCGGTCAGCGCGGACAGCGGGCCGTTGCCGGTGCCGCGCAGCGCCCGCCCCGACCGCAGCGTGCCGGCGAACTCGTGCTCGCCGGGCCCGATCTCCACCGTGCGCCACTCGGCCAGCGTGCCGCTCTCCCCCGGCGCCAGGTAGGTGGCGGTGAAGAGCTCCCAGAGCTGCTCGGCCGTGATCTCCTCGCCGGTGCCGTCGGTCGCCTGCTGGACGACGGAGGAGAAGTCGATCTGCAGCCGCCTGGGCAGCTCCAGGCCGTAGCGGGTGTGCAGGAGGTAGGCGATGCCACCCTTGCCCGACTGGCTGTTGACGCGGATGACCGCCTGGTAGTCCCGTCCCACGTCGGCGGGGTCGATCGGCAGGTACGGCACGTCCCACGGCGCCTGCTCCGGCGCGACGCCCAGCTCGGCCGCCTGCTTGGCGTGGTGGGCCAGGCCCTTGCGGATGGCGTCCTGGTGGGTGCCGGAGAAGGCGGTGTAGACGAGGTCGCCCGCGTACGGGTGCCGGTCGGGCACGGGCAGGCGGTTGCAGTGCTCGGCCACGCGCCGGATCTCGTCGATGTCGGAGAGGTCCAGCATGGGATCGACGCCCTGGGAGTGCAGGTTGAGCGCCAGCGTCACCAGGTCCACGTTCCCCGTGCGCTCGCCGTTGCCGAACAGGCAGCCCTCCACCCGCTGCGCCCCGGCCAGCAGGGCCAGCTCGGCGCAGGCCACGCCGGTGCCCCGGTCGTTGTGCGGGTGCACGGAGAGGATCACCGCGTCCCTGCGGTCCAGGTGGCGGTGCATGTACTCGATCTGGTCGGCGTACACGTTGGGGGTGGCGACCTCGACCGTCGCGGGCAGGTTGTGGATCACGGGGCGGTCCGGCGCGGCGTCCCAGAGGGCGGTGAGGTCGTTGCAGACCTCCAGTACGTAGTCCGGCTCGGTGAGGTTGAACACCTCCGGCGAGAACTCGAACCGCACCGGCAGCCCCTCCGCCAGGCGGGCCACGTGCCCGGCGGCATCCTTGATCAGCGCGCGCAGCTCGTCCCTGTCATGGCCGAGCACCACGTTGCGCCAGGTGGGCGCGGTGGCGGTGTAGAGGTGCACGACCGCGCGCGGCAGGCCCTCGATCGAGGCGAACGTCCGCTCGATCAGGTCCTTCCTGGCCGGCGTGAACACCACCACGGTCACGTCCTCCGGCACCACGCCGGGCACGGCCAGGTCGCGGACGAAGTCGAAGTCCAGCCGGCTGGAGGAGGGGTAGCCGACCTCGATCTCCTTGAAGCCCATGGCCACGAGCAGGTCGAACATGCGGCGCTTGCGAGCCGGGTCCATCGGCTCGGCCAGCGCCTGGTTGCCGTCGCGCAGGTCCACCGGGACCCAGAGCGGTGCGTGGGTGATGCGGCGCGCGGGCCACTCGCGGCCGCCTTCGAGCCGCACCTCGACGCGCTCGTGGGCGGGCTTGTAGCGGTGGTAGGGCATGCTGCTCGGGCGCTGCCGGTTCCAGTCGTACACGATCTCGTCCTTCTCTGTCGGTCACTGTCCCTGGTCGGGTGGACCGGCGGCACCGCTGATCACCGCGGCGGGGTGCCGGTCCGGTCAGGCCCCGCCGCGGCGGCCGAGAAGGAGACCGTGCGACATCATGACGGCTACACTAACCACAACACAGGTCCTCAGACAAGCTGAGAGGTTTTCGACCATGCCGCTAGGCGCCCTACGCCCGAGCCCGCTCGTCGAGCAGGCCACCCAGCACCTCCGCGAGCAGATCACGAAGGGCGAGTGGCCGGTCGGCACCCGCCTGCCCGGGGAGAACGCGCTGGCCAAGGCGCTGGGGGTGGGGCGCTCGACGGTCCGCGAGGCGCTGCGGGCGCTGGCGGGCGCGGGGCTGGTGCAGGCCAGGCAGGGGTCAGGGGTGTTCGTGATCGCCACGGAGCCGGCGACCGGGCCGGGCGAGGACTGGTCCGCGCGGCTGCGGCGAGCCGCCATCACGGACGTGTACGAAGTGCGCATGATGGTGGAGACCCAGTCCGCCAGGCTGGCCGCCGGGCGGCGTACCGACGAGGACGTGGCGGCGCTGGAGTCGGCGCTCGAGGCGCGGGAGCGGGCGGCGGAGGGGGACGACGCGGCGTTCGTGGACGCGGACATCGCCCTGCACGCGGCGGTGGTGTCGGCGGCGGGCAATCCGGTGCTCACCGACTTGTTCGCGGAGTTCGCGCCGGCGTTGCGCGACGGGTTGATCGGCTTGGTGGAGGAGCTCGGGCTGCGCGCCCATGACCGCAATCCAGGTCACGACACGCATGCGGCGCTGGTGGCGGCGATCCGGCGCGGGGACGCGGAGGCGGCCAGCGGCATCCTGCAGGCGGAGCTGGAGCAGACCCTCGCCCATCTCCACGGCAAGCCACGCTGACCCGAGCACCGCCCCGCTATGGCCGGCACGGTGGTCCAGGCCGAGGCGCGGTGGTCCAGGCCGGGCGCCGTGGTCGTGCGGTCAGCCGGTGGGGCCGGCGTCCGGGCGGATGACCTCGTCGCCCTCGTCCGGCCCGTCCTCGCGCTCAAGCTCCGGCCCGTCCTCGCGCTCGCGCTCGTGCTCCGGCTCGTCCCGTGCCTCTGGCGGGTCGGCCGGCACGGGCCTGCGGCTCCTGGGCGTGCCTGCGCCCGACCGCTCGGCGACGACGTCGCTCTCGCCTTCGGCGCCCACCACGGCCTCGGGCAACTCGTCGGATGTGTCGCTCATAGTCACCCCCTTGCCCCCTCAACCCCCGCCGAACCGGTTTGCTAGCGTGCGACCGTGTCCAGCCCCACCCTGCGTCCCACCGCCCGCGTGATCCTGGCCGATCCCGACGACCGGGTGCTGCTGTTCCGGTTCGTGCCGCCGGACCCCTGGCCATCCGAGCTCTCCTGGCAGTTGCCCGGCGGCGGCATCGAGACCGGCGAGACCCCGGCCGAGGCGGCGGCGCGCGAGGCGCTGGAGGAGACCGGCCACGTCCTCGACCCGGCCGCGCTCGGCGACCCGGTGGCGGTCAACGAGGGCCCGTGGTCCAACCTCGGCCGGCACTTCTACAGCGTCCACACCTACTTCTTCGCCCGCGTCCGGTCGGCGACCGTCGAGCCGGCCGGGCTGCAGGGCTATGAGAAGGAGCAGTGGCTCCTGGGAAACCGCTGGTGGCGTGCCGACGAGCTGGCGGCGACCGAGGAGCGGGTCTTCCCGCCCGGCCTGGCCGCGCTGCTGCCGGACCTGCTGGCCGGCGTCCGGCCCGCCGCCCCCGCGCGGCTGTCGTTCATGCACGACTGACAGCGCGCGGAGCCGCCGGCGCGGCCGGGCAGGCAGATCAAACAGGCGGGCAGATCAAACAGGCGGGCAGACCCGGCAAGCGGGCCGACCTGGCAGGCGGGCCGCCGTCGTGGTCACCGGCCGAGCGCGTCCTCGATCTGCCGGCGCGTCGGCATCGAGGTGCTGGCGCCTTCACGCTGCACCGACAGCCCCGCCGCCACCGACGCGAACCGCATGGCCTGCGCCACGTCCAGCCCCTCCGACCGCGCCACGGCCAGCGCGCCCACGAACGTGTCGCCCGCCGCCGTCGTGTCCACCGCCTTGACCTCGTCGGCCGGGACCCGCAGCCGCGCCCCCGAGCGGGAGCCGTACAGGGCGCCCTCGGAGCCGAGCGTGATCACGACCTCCTCGACCCGCTCCAGCAGCGCGTCCAGGGCGGCCTCCACCCCCTTGACCCCGGTGAGCGCGGCGGCCTCGTGCTCGTTCGGGACGATGGTCGTCACCGCGTCGAGCAGGTCGTCCGGCAGCGGCTGCGCGGGGGCGGGGGTGAGGATGACGGGCACGCCGGAGACCTGGCCGGCCTGCGCCGCCGCCACGACCGCCGCCATCGGCAGCTCAAGCTGGAGCAGCAGCGCGCGGGACCGGGCGATGGTGGCGAGGTCGCCGCCCGAAGGGCCGGTGATGGTGCCGTTCGCGCCGGGGACGACGATGATCGAGTTGCCGCCGTCGTCGTCCACCACGATGTGCGCGATGCCGCTGGGCCCCGGCACCTGCCGCAGGCCGTGCACGTCCACACCGGCCTCGGTCAGCGTGGAGCGCATCTCGGCCCCGAACCCGTCGTCGCCGACCGCCCCGAGGAAGGACACCTCCGCGCCGGCTCGGGCGGCGGCGATCGCCTGGTTGGCGCCCTTGCCGCCGGGCACGGTGCGAAATCGGTGCCCGGTGACCGTTTCGCCTCGCTTGGGGGCTTCGGAGACGTACGCGACGAGGTCCATGTTGGCGCTGCCGAAAACCGAGATCATGGCTTCATCATCTCCTGCGTACGTGCGGCCAGCACGTCCAGACCCACCCCGTCGAAACCGGTGAGGCTGCTGGCCAGGCTGTTGCGCATGCGCCAGCGCTCCGGCACCCCGCCGTTCAGGGCGCCGGCGATCGACCCGGCCGTGGCGCCCGCCGAATCGGTGTCCCAGCCGCCGGCGACCGCACCGGCGATCGTGGCGGTGAAGTCGCCGCGACCGTGGATCAGCGTGGCGGCGATCAGGGCCGCGTTGTTGATCGTGTGCACCCAGTGCAGGTTCCCATGGCGCTCGTGCAGGCGGTCGATGACACGCTCGAAGTCGTCCTCACGGGCGGCGTCCTCGACGGCCAGGCTGACCGCCTGGTGCAGGCGCGAGCGCCGCGGCACCACGGACAGCCCCGCGCGCACGACCTCCTCGGCCGACGTGGCCACCAGGGATGCGGCGCACATCGCGGCCACGAACATCGCCCCGTAGATCCCGTTGGCGGTGTGCGTGAGCCGGGCGTCGCGCCAGGCCAGCTCCGCCGCCGCGCCCGGGTCGCCCGGATTGATCCAGCCGTACACGTCGGTCCTGATCAGCGCGCCGATCCACTCGCGGAACGGGTTGCGGTACGTGGCCGTCCCCGGCGGCTCGATCCCGTCGAGGAGGTTGCGGTAGGCGACCCGCTCGGCGGTGAACGTACGGCCGGCGGGCAGCTCGTCCAGCCACAGCTTGGCCACGTCGGCGGTGGTGAAGCCGCGCCCGTGGCGCTCCAGGACCGAGAGGGCCAGCAGCGGGTAGTTGAGGTCGTCGTCCTCGGGGACGCCGTCGATGTTCTCGGCCAGCGAGTTGACGGCGCTGCGGCGGTTCCACGGCCAGCGGGCGGCGACGTCGTCCGGCAGCCCCTTCGCCGTGAACCAGCCGCGGATCGGCCAGTTGCCGGTCGCCTCCGCGATCTCCCTGATGCCGGCCCGCGGGATCTTCTCGACCGGCTTGCCCAGCACGCACCCGGCCGCCCGGCCCAGCCACGCGCCCAGCACCCTCGCGGGATCCACCTCGACGGCGTCCGCCGGCCGCGGCCAGGACGGGCACGCGGCGATGACGGCCGCCAGCTCCGAGGGCTCGTCGAGCGGCGAGGGGACGGCCGCCAGCTCGTCCAGCAGCTCCTCGGCCAGCCCGCGCAGCCGTGCGGCGCCGGGCTCGGAGGCCCCGGCGCGCGGCGGCGCGTCGTGGCCGCCGGCCGCGTGCCAGCGCCGCGCGATCTCCGCCACCCGCCCGGGGTGGCGGCCGTCCTCGGCGGCCTGGCGGAGCTCGTGGCCGATCAGGTCCTCCGGCTGGACCCAGGTGAGGCGGATCATCGGCGGTCGAGGTCGGCGAAGGCGGCCTCGTGGCCGCGCCGCCGGGCCAGGTCGTCGGCGTGCACCCGGCGCGCCACCTCGGCGATCGCCAGCCCGGGAGCCACCAGGTCCGTACGGCTGGCCGTCGCCACCTGCTCGACCCACTCCTGCGGCACGGAGGCGAGCCCGCCGAGCGCGCCCGCGATGGCCCCGCCCATGGACGCGATCGAGTCGGCGTCGCGCCCGTAGTTGACCCCGCCGAGCACGGTGTCGCGGTAGTCGCCCTTGGCGATCACCAGGAACGCCAGCGCCAGCGGCAGCTCCTCGATGCTGTGCACCCGGCTCGGCCGGCGGGCTCCCAGCCCCTGGTCGCGGTAGGTGTCGGCGACCGTGTCGTACGGCCGCATGGCGGCGCGCAGCGTCTCGAACGACCCGTCCCAGTGCCCCAGCCCGGCCGCGGCCTCGCAGACCGACTCGATGGCCGCCCTGGTGCCGTCCTTGGCCAGGCGCAGGCAGGTGGCGACCACGGAGTCGGCCGTGGCCCCCGGCCGCATGGCCTCGGCGACTGCGGCGGCCATGATCCCGGCGGCCTCGCGGCCGTAGCTCGACTGGTGGGCGCCGGCCAGATCGATCGCCTCGGCGTAGGCGGCGTCGGGGTCGGCGGCGTTCACGATGCCGACGGGGGCGACGTACATGGCCGCGCCACAGTTCACGATGTTTCCGACACCGGCCTCGCGCGGGTCCACGTGCCCGTAGTGCAGCCGGGCCACGATCCACTTCTCGGCCAGGAAGATCCGCTGCAGCGGCAGCGCCTCGGCCTCCAGCTCGGGGATCCACCGCTTCTCGCCCATCAGCTCGGGCACCAGGTGCTCGGCCATCGAGTAGGCCCCGAGGTGCCCGCCGGTCTTCTCGTACACGCGGATGAGGGCGTGCGTCATCAACGTGTCGTCGGTGATGTGGCCGTCGCCCTTGTGATAGGGCGCGATCGGCCTGGCGTTGCGCCAGTCCTCGTTGTACGGGGGCACGATGCCCTCGACGCGGCCGCCGTACCGGTCGACGATCTGCTCAGGAGTCCAGCCCTCGGTGGCGCCGCCCAGCGCGTCACCGACCGCCGCTCCCGCCACGCACCCGGTGGCCCTGTCCTCAAGCGGCGTCATGCGATTCCCTCCGTGCGGTCGTCCGTGCGTTTGTCCGTCAAGTTACTCGCTAGTTCGATCAGGTCCATGCCCGCCAGGTCGGGCAGGCAGCAACCGGCCAGCGTGCGGGCCGACGCGATCCACCCCTCCGGGATCGCGTCGTACCCGCCGCAGGCACCCGCCAGCGCTCCGGCCAGCGCGGGCGCCGAGTCGGCCAGCGCGGCCAGGCAGACCGCCGCGGGCACGGCCCGGCCGAGCTCGCCGCCCGACACCTCGGCCAGCGCCAGCGCCACCGGCACCGTCTGGGCGGCTCCCACGCCGTAGCTGTAGACGCGGTCGAGCAGCGCGGCGTCCAGTGCGGGGACCGCGGCGAACGGGTCTCCCGCCTTGCGTGCCACGGCCAGCGCCACGCGCGCGTTGTGGCCGATGGCGGTGTCCTGCGGCAGCACGGCCAGCGCCGCCTCGACCGCGCGGGCCGCCGAGCCGGACGCCACCGCCTCGGCCACGGCGGCGGCCATGGCCTGGGCGCCGAGCACGCCGTCCGCGGCGTTGGTCACCTGGGCGTCCTGGGTGGGGTCCCGTCCCAGAGCTCCGAACGCGACGGCCCTGATGGCGGCCGCGTCGTCGAAATGGTGCGGGTTGTCGTGGCCGGACGCGGGCGGCTCGACGCCCTTGGCCAGGTTGTCGAGCGCGGTGACCACCGAGATGCGCGCCCTGATCTCGCGCTCGGCGCCGCTCGCCTGGGCGCCTCCCGCCTGGCTCGCGTCACGGCGGGCCCGCGCGGCGGCCAGCTCTCCGAACGCCTCGGCCCGCGGCCGGTCGATCGTCAACGCCGTCCAGGCGAGCCACTCGGCGTCATCGGACGGGCCGAGCGCCAGCGGGGCCGTGGGCTGGTTGAGCGCGAAGGGCACCGGGAGCGTGGTCACCCCGTGGTCCTCCGCGAACGCGTCCAGCTCCCTGTGCAATCGCCTGCTCCAGGGGGCGTGCAGGGCCGCCCGGTGCCTGCTCGCGGGCCAGCCCGCGGCGTCACCGACGGCGAGCCCCGCGAAGGCCCCCCTGATTCTGTCCCCCGACATTGTGATCTACAGTCCTTCCGCCAATTCGCCGGCGACGTCCAGCACGTGTTTCCCGGCCACGACGGGCAGGCATTTGCCGGTCACCGGCCCGATCCGGGCGGCCCAGCGCTCGGGCACGCCGCCCTCGCCCCGCAGGGCTCCGGCGACCGCGCCCGCGATCGCGCCGATCGTGTCGGCGTCCCTGCCCAGGCTCACCCCGAACGTCACGGACGCCTCCACGTCTCCGTCGCCGACCAGGAACGCGGCCAGCGCCAGCGCCACCGCCTCGGGTGCGATGTCGGTCCACGGGTAGTGCCTGACGACCACGGCCTCGTGCAGCGCCTCGGTCAGCGCCTCCTGCCGGGCCTCGGTCAGCGTTCCGGTCGCGCCGGCGTCGTCACCGGACGGGTCCCAGCCGACGGCCGCGCACGCCCGTACGATGTCGCGGGCCGTCCACGAGTCCTGCGGGATCACGGACAGCGCGGCGCGCACCACCTCGCGTGGGGTGGCCCCGCCCATCGCGGCGGCCACCGCCCCGGCGATGGCGCGCCCGCCGAGAATCCCCTCGCCCGATCCGCTGACCAGGCCGTCCTGCTCCACCAGCCGGGCCGCCTCGGCCGGGTCGCCCGGGCAGAAGATCCCGTACGGCGCGGCCCGCATGGCGAGCCCGTCCGACCAGCCGTGCGAGTGCACCAGCCCGGTGAGCGGCGGCTCCAGGCCCCGGCGAAGCGCTTCGATGGTGCCCAGCTCGGAGAAGCCGGCCCCGCGCATCGGTCCCGCGATCAGCGGGATGATCTCTTCCCGGTACGCCCGCGCCACGTCGGCCGGCGTCAGCCCGTGCCCGTGCCGGATCAGCAGCGACGCGGCGAAGATGGCGTACTCGGTGTCGTCCGTGCCGCCGCCCTCGATCTCCGTCAGCCGCCCCCAACGCCGCCGGATCTCCGCCGGCGTCAGGTTCTCGGCCGGAGCCCCGAGGGCGTCGCCGGCCGCGAGGCCGAGCAGACACCCCCGGGCCCGGTCTTTCAACGGGTCGCCCTCAGTCACCGCTGGTAACGCTCCAACACCTTGTTGCCGTCCTCGACGAGCCGCTTGGCCACCTCGTCGATGGTGATCTTATTGGCGAAGTACTCCTGCAGGGCCGGCGTGGCGACCTTGCTCTTCCACTCGTCGAACCCGTTCACCTTGAGGAACGGCGCCACCACGAGGTTCTTGGCCGAGGCGGTCGCGATGTCCCACCCGTTCTCCTCGGTCGTCATCCCGGGGTCGGCGGCGGCCGTCTGCGAGGTCGGCAGCAGCCAGTCGCCCTTGGCGAGCTTGGCCTGGTTGGTCCCGTTCAGGAAGAACGAGATGAACTTCATGGCCTCGTCGGCGTGCTTGCTCTCCTGCGCGATCGACAGGGTCTGCGACACCGCGCCCTGCTGCGCGCTGGTGCCCTTCGGCGCCGGCAGCGTCACCCAGTCGAAGCCGTCGGGAGCCTGCTCCACGACCTGCTGGCGCAGGTAGACGCCGGCCGGCAGCAGCGCGAACTTGCCCTGGTAGAAGGCGGGCAGCGGGTCGGCGGTGCCCTGGCCGAGCGCGGCCGGGTCGGCCGACTTGTCCTTGTAGAGCTGGTCGTGGATGCGCTGCAGCACCTCACGCTCCTCCGGGCCGACCTTGACGGTGGTCTTGCCGTCCGCGGTCTGGAAGAAGGTGCCGCCGAAGTTGAGCGCCAGGTTGAGCGTCTTGTTGACCGGCGACTTCATCGGCCACGCGACGCCGAACGTGCCGCCCTTGGTCATCTTCTTGGCGGCCTCGGAGAACTCGTCCCACGTCCACGGCTCCTGCGCGGTCGGGATGCGCACCTTGGCCGCGTCGAGCAGCTTCTTGTTGGCGATGATGACCTGCGACTCCTGCAGGAACGGCACGCCGTACACGCCCTGCTCGCCCTTGCCGCCGTCGAATGTGACGGTGTCCCAGGCGGCCTGCGGGATGTCGCTCTTGAGCTCGGCCGGCAGCTTGTCCGAAAGGTCGAGCAGGTAGCCGTCGCTGGCGAAGCCGGACAGCGCGGGCGAGTCGTTGTGGATCACGTCGGGGGCGGTGCCGCCGGCGAACTGCGTGACGAGCTGGTCGTTGACGTTGTCCCAGCTGCCCTGGACGTAGGTGACCTGGATGTTGGGGTTCGCCTTGTTCCACTCGTCCACGAGTTGCTTGTTCGCGGCGACCGATTCCTTCTGCCATGCCAGGCTGAGGAAATTGATCTTCACCGGCTCGTTGGGAGCGGACGACGACTCGCTGCCGCCGCCACCTCCCCCGCCGCAACCCGCGGCGAGCGCGGCGATCGCGGCCGCCGCCAGAGCGGACTTGATTCGCATATGAGCCTCCTAGCCCTTGACGGCGCCGGCCATAAGGCCGGACTTCAATCGCCGCTGAATGATTGCGAAGAAGATCAGGCTGGGGATCGTCGCCATGAGCGACGCCGCGGCCAGCGGACCGAGCCTGGCCACTCCCTCCGGGCCGGTGAACCTCACCAGCGTGAGCGGGAGCGTCATGACCTCGGGGTCCTGCAGGATCACGAGGGCGAACATGAACTCGTTCCAGGACGAGATGAACGCGAACAGCAGCGTGGCCACCACGCCGGGCGCCAGCAGCGGCGCCACGACGCTGACGATCGAGCGCAGCCGGGAGGCGCCGTCCACAGAGGCGGCCTCCTCCAGCTCGCGCGGCACCGCCCGGACGTAGCCCTGCAGCATCCACAGCGCGAACGGCAGCGTGAACGTCACGTGCACGACCACCAGTCCCGGCAGCGTGTTCACGAGCTGCAGGTCCCGCAGGATCATGAAGAGCGGGATGATGATCAGGATGAACGGGAACACCTGGCTGACCAGCACCCACCCGATCGCGATCCGGTTGAGCAGGCTGCGGTGGCGCGCCATGGCGTACGAGGCGGGCAGCGAGATCAGCACCGTGATCACGCTGCTGAACAGCGCCACCACCAGGCTGCGCAGCGCCGCGCCGGCCAGGTCCTGCTCGCCGAACGCGTCGGTGAAGTTCACCAGCGTCGGCTCGCGCGGGATCCACGTCGGGTCCGCCAGCGCCATCTCCTGCGGCGTCTTCAGCGCCGTGGACAGCAGCCACACCAGCGGGAAGGCCAGGAAGACGATGTACGCGACCAGCGCGACGTACTGCGGGACGCGTCTCATCGGGTCTCCCTCATCTGCCGCCACAGGTACAGTCCGAGCACCGCGAGCACGACGATGGCCATGGCCAGGCCGAGCATCGAGGCGTAACCGGCCATCCGGTACCTGAACGCCTCCTCATAGGCGAACAGCATCGGCAACCGCGTCTGCCCGCCGGGCCCGCCCTGCGTGAGCACGTAGACCAGGCCGAACTGGTTGATGTTCCACACGAAGTCGAGCGACGTGATGGCCACGATCACGGGCCGCAGCTGCGGCAGCGTGATGTTCCAGAAGCGCCGCCACCGGCCCGCGCCGTCCACCTCGCCGGCCTCGTAGAGCTCGCTCGGGATGCTCTGCAGGCCCGCCAGCAGCACCACCGTGGTCTGCGGCATGCCGGTCCAGATGCCGACCACGATGATCGCGGGCAGCGCGAGCGAGAAGTCGGCCAGCCAGTTGATGTCCGTGCCGAGCAGGTCGTTCAGGATGCCTGCGTCGGGGTGGTAGACGAGCTTCCACATCAGGCCGATGACCACCGGCGGCATCGCCCACGGCACCACGGCCAGCACCCTGGCCACGCCGCTGAAGCGCAGCTTCTCGTTGAGCAGCAGCGCCAGGCCGAGCGCGGCCAGGAACTGCAGCACGGTCACGGACACCGACCAGATCGCGCCGATCCTGAAGGAGGACCAGAACTCGTCGTCGGTCAGCAGCCGGCCGAAGTTCTCCAGGCCGACGAAGCTCGTCTCGTGGACCCGCGTGTTGCGGGCGTCGGTGAACGCCAGCCCGATGCCGTACAGCAGCGGGCCGACGCTGAACAGCAGCACCGGCACCAGCGCGGGCAGCATGAGCAGCCACATCTCACGCGTCTGGCGCGAGATCCCGCGCCGCTTGGCGCGGCGCGGGCCGCGCGGCGGCGCCGGTCTGGTCGCGGTCGCCGTCACGCCACACTCCCCTTCTCGTCGGTACGCCCCGCGTCCCCGGACGCCGTTGCGTCTCCCATGGCCTGCCGCGCGGTGTCGCCCACCGTCGAGGCGCGCACCACGAGGCGCGGCGGCACCGTGACCAGCCGGGGCTCGCGGTCGTCGCCCTGCAGCCGGTCGAGCAGCAACTCCGCGGCGGCCTTGCCACGCTCGGCGGACCCGAGCGAGACGCTGGTCAGCGCCGGCCACGAGGCCGCGGCCAGGTCGGTGTCGTCCATGCCGACCACCGCCACGTCCTCGGGCACCCGCCGGCCCGCGGCCCGCAGCACGTCGAGCGCGCCGAGCGCGATCAGGTCGTTGGCGCACATGAGCGCGTCCACGTCCGGGACGGCGGCGAGCAGGTCCGCCACCGCGCGGCCCCCTTCCGCGCGGTAGAAGTCGCCGATCCGCACCAGGTCCTCGTCGTAGGGCAGGTCGAGGTCCGCCAGCGCCTCCCGGTACGCGGCCCCGCGCGCGGCGCCGGGCACGGTGTCGAGCGGGCCGTTGATCATGCCGATCCGGCGGCGGCCGAGCGAGTAGAGGTGGTCGATCGCCAGCCGGACGCCGGTCCGCGAGTCCGCGCGGACGTTGTCGACGCGCGTGCCCTCCGGCACCGAGCCGATGATCACGACCGGCGCCCTGGCTGCGGCCAGCATCTCCAGGTGCGTCTCGGTGACCCGCAGCGGGCTCATGATCAGCCCGTCCACGTACCGCTCGCCCAGGCTGTGCAGCACGTCGATCTCGTCGGCCACGACGGCGTCGGTGGAGTGCAGCACGAGCCGGTAGCCCGCGGCCTTCAGCACCGGCTGGATCTCCCGCAGCATGGCCAGGTAGGCGGGGTTGCCCACGTCGGCCATGGCGAAGGCGACCTGGTGGGTGCGGCGCGACTTGAGTGACCTGGCCACGGCGTTGCGCACGTAGCCCAGCTCGTCGGCGGCCGCCATCACCTTGCGTACGGTGTCCTGCCTGGTCGGCAGGCCGTTCAGGACCCGCGAGACGGAGGCGATCGAGACACCGGCGCGCTCGGCGATCGTGTTGATCGTGGGTCCGTCGGCCAAGGCTGTCCTTCCTGAGGCGTAAACGTTTACGCCAAAGGTCCTGTAAACGTTTACGGTGTGGGCCATATGAAACCTGGGCGTAACTTGCAGGTCAAGTCACGATCGCATAACACCAGGTCAGCCCCCATTCCGGCAAATCCGCCAGGTAACCGAAGGGCCGGACACCTGGTCGGCGTCCGGCCCCTACCGGCGGAATGTCGCGGCGCGCGCTACGACGCGGCCCCCGACGACGGCCCCGGCGACGACCCTGACACCGACCCGGACAGCGACTCGGCCGGCGCGGGTTCGGCGGAGTGGCGCAGCAGGGCGCGGATGGCCGGCGAGCCGGTGAGCGCCACGACGGCGGCCAGGACGGCCGGGATGACGAGCGCGGTCGGCAGGTTCGACGCCTCGGCCACGTACCCCAGCACGGCCGGCCCCAGCAGCAGCCCGCTGTAGCCGAACGCCGTCACCATCGCCAGCGCCCGCCCGACGGGCCCGCCGGCCGCCCCGACCGCGCTGAACAGCACCGGCACGACCGTCGCCAGCCCGACCCCGGCCAGCGCCCAGCCGGTCCAGGCGCACACCACCCGCAGCGTCTCACCGGTCAGGGGCGCCACCAGGACCAGGACGTAGCCGGCCGTGGCGAACAGCCCGGCGAGCTGGATGGTGCGCACCGACCCGAGCCTGGCCCTGATCGGGTCCCCGAGCAGCCGCACGGTGGTCATGGCCACGGAGAAGATCGTGTAGGCCAGCGGCGCGGCGGCGGGATCGGTCTCCAGCACCCAGCGGGCGTGCAGCGCGGCCCAGTCGATGGCCGCGCCCTCGCTCAGGTGCCCGGCGAACGCGGCCAGCCCGAGCAGCGCGATCAGCCCCCAGCGCAACGAGCCCGCCGCCTTGCCGCCCGGCTCCTCGGAGGCGTGCGCGGGCGGGTCGGGCAGCAGCAGGCGCGCGGCGGGGACGTACAGGAACGGGACCACCAGCGCGGCCACGATCAGCAGCACCTGCGGGTCCAGCTCGGCCCGCAGGACGAGGGAGGTGATGCCGCCGCCGGCCGCGCCGCCGAGGCTCCACGTCCCGTGGAAGGCCGAGATGATCGGCCTGCCGTAGCGGCGCTCGACCTCGACGGAATGGGCATTCATGGCGACCTCGGTCACCCCCAGCCCCAGCCCGAACACGACCGCCAGCACCGCCAGCGTCCAGTACGAGGGCGCGAGCGCGGGCCCGAGCAGGACCACCCCGGAGAACGGCCCGGCGAACCAGCACACCCGCCGGCTCGACCACTTGTCCACCAGCCGCCCCGCCACCAGCATCGACACCAGCGCGCCGCCCGAGATCAGCAACAGCACGCTGCCCAGCCGGGCGGGGCCGAGGCCGAGGCGGTCGTTAAGCGACGGCAGCCCGGCGGCCCACAAACCCATCACCAGACCGGCAAGAAAGAAGAATCCGAAAACTGCGACACGGGCACGTCTGGCTTCAATGAGGCTTTTGTTCACGACTAGAGCATAAACTGTGACACGTGAACGGAGCTACGACCAGCGGCGAGCTTCGCGCGCACAACCGGGTCAGGTTGCTGCGCGCCGTGCACGACTGCGGAGCCTCCCGCACCCGGTCCCAGCTGACCCGGGATCTCGGGCTGGCGAGGGGCACCGCCTCGGTGCTCGTCGCCGGGCTGGCCGAGGACGGGCTGCTGCACGAGGAGCCCGCTCCCGAGCACGTACGCGGGCGGCCCACGCAGGTGCCGGGACCGCATCCGCGCGGGCCCCTGGCGCTGGCCGTGGACGTCAGGGAGGACGCCTGGGAGCTGGCGGCGTGCGAGCTGGGCGGGCGGGCCACCGTGCTCGGCGTACGGCCCCACGACGGCACCCCGGATGGCGCGCTGGGCTCCCTGGGCGAGGCGCTCGCCGCGCACGGGCGGCGGCTCGGCTCCCGCGTCGCCGGGGTCGGGGTGGCCCTCGCGGGACCGGTGCGGCCCGGCGGCCTGGTGGACATCGCCCATCTCGGCTGGCGCTCGGTGAACGTCCCCCGCCTGCTCGGGCTCGGCCCCACGCCGATCGTCGGGAACGACACCGCGTTCGCGGCGCTGGCCGAGGCGCGGCGCGGCCGGCTGCAGGGCGTACGCGTCGGCCTGCACCTGCACGTGGACTTCGACCTCGGCGGCGTCCTGGTCGTGGACGGGCACCCGC
>NZ_VCKX01000222.1 GCF_005889725.1 Nonomuraea zeae | reverse complement strand
CGAAAGTGTGTCTAAGAGACAGGGTGAAGGTCCTGCACGTCATCACCGGACTGGCGGCCGGCGGCGCGGAGCAGCAGTTGCGCTTCCTGCTGCCGCATCTGGGAGCCCGGTGCGAGGTGGCGGTCCTCACCGGCCGCGGCGCGGTCGCGGACGCCATCGAGCGGGCCGGCGTGCCCGTCCACGCCATCGGCATGCGCGGCAACCGGGACCTGCGGGCCGTGGGACGGCTCGCCCGGCTCATGCGCAAGCACCGCTACGAAGTGGTGCACACCCACCTGTACCGCGCGTGCGTGTACGGCAGGCTGGCGGCGCGGCTGGCGAACGTCCCGGCGATCGTCGCAACCGAGCACTCCATCGGACGCGCGCAGATCGAGGGGCGCCGCCTCACCCACCCGGTCAGAGCGCTGTACCTGGCCAGCGAGCTGCTCGGGCACCTGACCGTGGCGGTGTCGCCGACGGTGGCGGACCGCCTGTCGAAATGGGGGGTGCCCCGCTCACGCATCGTGGTGATCCCCAACGGCGTCGACGCCGCCGCGTTCGGCTTCGACGCGGCCCTGCGCCGGCGGGCCAGGGAGCGGCTCGGCGTGCCCGAGAACGCTTTCGTGATCGGCGGAGTCGGCCGGTTGGAGCCGGGCAAGCGCTTCGACCTACTGATCGAGGCCATGGCCACGCTCGAACACGCGACGTTGCTGCTCGTCGGCTCCGGCACGTGCGAGCCCCGGCTGAGGGAGCTGGCCCGCTCCGTGGGGGTCGCCGGCCGGGTGCTGTTCACCGGCGAGTCGGCCGACGTGCGGGCGATGCTGTCGGCGATGGACGTGCTGGCCGCCCCTTCGGTGGAGGAGGCGTTCGGGCTGGCGGTCGTCGAGGCGCTCGCCTGCGGCCTCCCCGTCCTGTACGACACCTGCCCGGCCGTCGAGGATCTGCCGCCGGGCTCGGCGCCGGGGGCGAGACGCGTCGGCCCGGACCGGCTCGCCGCGGAGCTGGCCGCGCTCGCCGCCCGGCCGCCGGGCCGGCTGCCGCCACCGGAGGCCGTCCGCCTCTACGACGTCCGCCGGCAGGCGGACCGGCTGGAGTCGCTCTATCTGCGCTTGCTGGGCGCGCTACCCAAGGAGGAACAACGATGACATGGACCCGGTCCGGCGCGAGGGGCCTGCTGTGGCGATGGTGGCTTCCGCTGTCCCTGACGCTGGGGGCGCTGGGTGGCCTCGCCTACGCCATGGTGAAGGAGGCCGTCTACGCCGCCGACGCCTATGTCGTGGTGGTGGCGGCCGGCGATCCGGCGCGGGCGGCCGACTTCGCCGCCGCCTACGCCCGGGTCTCCGTACAGCCCGGGCTGCTCTTGACCGACGCGGCCGAGCGCAGGAGCCTGACCGTGGCGGCCTCCCCCGATGCTCCGCTGGTACGTCTCACGTCCACGGCGGCCACCGGGCAGCTGGCCGCCGATCGCGCGAACCGTGCGGCCACCGCGCTGATCGCCTACGCCAACACCCACTCCGCCGACACGCACGTGCGGCTGGCCTCCTTCGCCGAGGCGTCCTCCCCCGCGCTGCCCTCCGCCCCGGTGCCGCTGATCAGCGTGGCCGTCGGGGCGTGCGGTGCGGCCCTGGTGGGCGGCCTGGCCCGGCTGGCCGCGCCGCGGGCCCGACCGCAGGCGTCGCGCGAGCCGGCGCCCGTGCTGGTGGGAGCGGAGGCGTGAGCGCCGTGCCGCCGAAGCTCTCGCGCGCCGGGCTCACGGTCCAGGTCGTGCGGGACGCCTCGGAGCTGGCCGCCTTGTCGGCGGAATGGGCGGATCTGTACGACCGCAGCTCGGCCGCCACGCCGTTCCAGTCGTACGGCTGGCTGTGCTCGTGGTGGCGGGCGTACGGGACGCCGGGGCGGCTGCGCGTCTTCCTGGCCCGCCGGGACGGACGGCTGGTGGCGGCCGCCCCGTTCACGCTGGAGCACCGGCTGGGCTGCCGGGTGCTGACACCCGTCGGCGGCGGTCAGGCCGACTTCACCGACATCGTGGTGGACGATTCCGAGGCGGACGCGGGGCTGCGCGAGCTCCGCGCCGGGCTGCTCGGCCAGCCGGGATGGGACGTGATCGACCTGCCGGAAGCGCGGCCGGGGGCGGCGGTCCGCCGGCTGGCGGAGCTCTGGGACGACCGGGCCTGGACCCTGCCCGCGTCCACCTGCCTCCACCTGCCCGGGCTGCCCATCGAGCAAGTCGTCGCCGGGCTCAACAGCCGCCGGGCGCATCGGCTGCGGACGGCGCTGCGCAAGCTCGACGCGCTGGACATCTCGGTGACCGCGGTCGAGCCCGACCGGGCCGAGCAGTCGGTGGCCGAGCTGCTGCGCCTGCACGCCATGCAGTGGGAGCGCCGGGGCATCAACACCCAGCACACCCAGCCGCGCTTCCACGACCACCTGGCGCGGGCCGCGCGCTCGCTGGTGGCGGACGGCCACGCGGCGCTGACGGAGTTCCGGGTACGCGGACGGCTGCTGGCCTGCGACTTCGCCGTGGTCGGCAAGGACTTCCTGGGCGGCTACCTGTATGGGGCGCATCCGGACCTGCGAAGCGAGGCCGACGTTCTCACGATGCTGCTGCGGCACAACCTGGCGACCGCCCACCGGCTCGGCAAGCCGATGCTCAGCCTGCTGCGCGGCGCCGAGACGTACAAGACGAAGTTCGGCTGCGAGCCGGCCGTCAACCAGCGGGTGCTGCTCGGGCGCGGCCTTCGGGCCGGCGCCTATGCCGCGACCGCCGGTGCCCGCACGGCGGGCCGGGAGCTGGTGAAGCGGCGCTGGCCGCGGCTGGCGGAGAGGGCCGGGGCATGGCGCTGACACCGAGCGTCCTGCACGTCACGCAGCCGGTGGACGGCGGCGTCGGGGCGTACGTGGCCACGGCCGCCGCCTACCAGGCGCGGCAGGGCTGGCGGGTCGCGGTCGCCTGCCCGCCGGCCGGCCCGCTGGCCGATGAGCTGGACGGCCTTGGCGTGCCCCGGCTGGCCTGGACGGCGTCCCGCGCGCCCGGGCCCGCCGACGTCGCGGGGGCGGCCAGGGTGCGGCGGATCGTCCGCGAGTTCGGCCCCGACGTGGTACACCTGCACTCGTCCAAGGCCGGGCTGGCGGGCCGGGCCGCGATCAGGGGCCGGGTGCCCACGCTCTTCCAGCCGCACGGCTGGTCCTGGCTGGCCGCACGCGGCCCGCTCGCCGCGGCCGCGCTGAGGTGGGAGCGGCTGGCCGCGCGCTGGGCCGACCGCGTGATCTGCGTGGGCGACGGAGAGGCCGACCTGGCCAGACGGTACGCCGTCCCCGGCGACCTCGCCGTGGTGCGCAACGGGGTGGACCTGCGCCGTTTCCGGGCCGCCGGCCCGCAGGAACGGGCGGCGGCCCGCGCCGCCTGCGGCATCGCCGGCGACACGCCGCTGGCGCTCTGCGTCGGCAGGGTGACCCGGCAGAAGGGCCAGGACCTGCTGCTGTCGGCGTGGGAGCGGGTGGCCGGGCGCAGCGACCGGGCCCTGCTGGCCGTCGTCGGCGACGGGCCGCTGCTGCCCGAGCTGCGGTCGCGGGCCGTGCCGCGCGTTCACTTCGCCGGCGCCGTGGCCGACGTCCGATCCTGGTACGCCGCGGCCGACGTCGTGGTCTTCCCGTCCCGCTGGGAAGGGTTGCCGCTCACCGTGCTGGAGGCGCTGGCCACGGGACGGTCCTTGATCGCCAGCGCGGTGCCCGGGCTCACCGAGGTCGTGACCGGGGAGATCGGCGCGCTCGTCACGCCTGAAGACACCGCTGCACTGGCCGAAGCGCTGCTGCTCAGGCTCGGGCAGCCCGCGCTGGCCGCCGCGGAGGGGTCGGCCGCGGCGGCGCTGGCAGGCGGCTTCGACGTGGACGCGGCGATGGAGGCGCTCGTCGGACACACGCTGGAGCTGCTCGGCACGGGCGCCGGGTCGGGAGCGACCGACGAAACCGGCGAGGGAGTCGGGCGCGCCCGCAGCCGCGCGCGGAAGACCGCTGAGGAGCGCGGGTTGGCAGCGCACTGCCAGACGCCGTGCGGACAGTAATCGGAGATCGAGTGATAGACCACGTTGTGACCGGCGATCCAGTCGAGCATCTGCCGCACGTAGCCGGGACGGTCCCCGTTGCGGAACAGGCCCCACTCCGGGAAGGAGATGGCCTTGCCGTGCTGGGCCGCGAACTCGGCATGGGCCTGCAGGCCGTAGGGCTGCGCGACGTAGTCGGAGAACTCGTGCCCCGGCCCCTGGTCGTAGCTGTCCATCCCGATGATGTCCACCACGTCGTCACCGGGGTAGCAGGTCGTCCAGGGGACCGCGTCACGCCCGCGGCTGGGCGCGAAGTCGAAGCGGAAGCGCTGGCCGGGCGCCGTGCGCATGGTCGTCACGATGCGCCGCCAGTACTGCTTCCAGGCCTCCGGATCGGGTCCGCACCGGCTGGAGTAGGTCGTGCCGTTCATCTCCCAGCCGAGCACGATGATCGTGTCGGCGGCGCCGGCGGCGACCAGGTTCCAGGCGAGCCGGCGGAAATGGTGGTCGCGGTAGCCGCGCGCGCCTTCGGCGAGCCGCCGCGACACCACGCTGTCGGGCATGCCGGACTCGTTCGGGGCGATCATCGGCACGTTCAGCGCCAGGATCCGGCCCTGCCGGGCCGCCCGCCAGCGGGTCCAGGGCTCGAGGATGAACTTGGGTCCCTCGATGGCCTCCCAGTGCTCGCCGGGCAGGTAGGTGCGCCCCACCGTCACCGTGTTCCGCAACCACGACTCGAAGCCCGCCAGACGTTGCAGTCCGCGCACGTCCGAGCCGACGAAGACGCCCAGCGCCGCCGGCCCCTTCGGCGGGTCGGCCCGCGCGTGCAGGCCGAGCCACGCCCCCACGGCCGAAGCCACGGCTATCGCCAGCGAACCGTGCAGATAGCTCTTTCTCATCACCATCGCACATCCCCACGTGCAGCCCTTTCTCCCCTCCATACAGACCAGGTGTCGGCAAATCGGATATCCGACTCGCGACTTGCCCGATTCATTGCTTTTCGCGAGGAAGCAGGACATAGAACCATGCTCGACTACACCGTTCCGGCGCTCGTGCTGCGGAAGGACGCCAATCCCTTCCACCACGGGACACTCGGCGCCATCCGCTCCCTGGGCAGGGCCGGGGTGGAGGTGCACGGGCTCATCGACGGCGGGCACGCTCCCGCCTCCCGCTCGAAGTACCTGGCCCGGCTGCACAGCTGGCCGCGCGATCGGGACTTCGTCCAGACGCTGACGCAGGTCGCCGACCGCATCGGCCGCCGGGCCGTCCTGCTGGCACTGGACGACGCGGGCGCCATCGCCATCGCCGAGCACACGGCGGACCTGGGGCCCTACTACCTGCTGCCGGACCAGGTGCCCGGCCTGCCGCGGACCCTCGCCGACAAGCGGCTGCTGTCCCAGCTGTGCTCCGCGCTCGGGATCACCCAGCCGGAGACCCGGCTGATCACCAGCGCGCGGGACGCTGCGACGGCCGTCGCCGACTTCGGGTTCCCGCTGGTCGCCAAGTGGGCACAGCCCTGGCTGCTGCCGTCCGGCTCCAGGTTGCGCAACACCAGCCTGGTGCGGCAGGCCAGGGACGTGGCCGTGCTGCTCCAGTGCGTGCCGGGCCACAACCTGCTGTTCCAGCGGTTCGTGCCGGGCGGGCCCGACTCGGACTGGTTCTTCCACGGCTACTTCGACGAGCACTCCCGCTGCCTGTACGGCGGCGCGGGACGCAAGGAGCGCTCCTACCCGCGCGGCGCCGGGCTCACCACCTACGGGCGGTGGCTGCCCAACCCCGTGGTGGAGCGGACCGCTCGCGAGCTGGCCGCGACGCTCGGATACCGGGGCGTGCTGGACATCGACTTCCGGTACGACGCGGCCACGGGCTCCTACCACCTGCTGGACTTCAACCCCCGGCTCGGCGCCCAGTTCCGGCTGTTCAGCGACCGCCGCGGCCTGGACCTGGTCCGGACCGCGCACCTGCATCTCTCCGGCCGGCGGGCCGGGCGGGGTCTCGCCGATCACGGGCGCACCTATGTGGTGGAGAACTACGACGTCCTCACGGCGGGGCCCAGGAGCCTGCGGGCCCTGTGCGCGGCCGACGAGCTCGCCTGGCTCTCCGCCGACGACCTGCGGCCCTTCGTCGCCATGGCCGGTCAGACGATGCGCCGCGCCGTCACCCGGCTGACCCGGTCGCGCGAGCCGCGGCCGGAGCACCACGACCAATGATGGAGGACATGTGCCTACCCAGGTGATCGACGTCGCGATCGTGGGCGCGGGCCCGTACGGGCTCTCCGTGGCGGCGCACGCGTTGCGCGCGGGACTGGACGCGCGGGTGTTCGGCCGGCCGATGCGGGCGTGGGAACAGCACATGCCCCGCGGCATGCTGCTGAAGTCCGAGCCCGGCGCCTCCCACCTCAGCGACCCCGGCCGGCGGTACGGCCTCGACGCCTTCCACGACTACGCGTACGGGGAGCCGGTGCCCGTGGCGAGATTCGCCGACTACGGCAGGTGGTTCCACGCGCGGACCGTGGGACGGGCTCTGGACACCTCGGAGGTGACGGCGCTCGGCTCCGAGGAGGGGCTGTTCGCCCTCTCCCTGTCGTCCGGCGAGTCCGTGCTGGCCAGGACCGCGGTGCTCGCGCTGGGCTTCCTGCCGTTCGCCTTCCGGCCCAGCGCCCTGGCCGCGCTGCCGCCCGAGGTGTCCACGCACAGCTCCGACCACCACGACCTCAGCACGTTCCAGGGCCGGGACGTGACCGTGGTGGGCGCCGGGCAGTCGGCGCTGGAGACCGCCACCTTGCTGGCCGAGGCCGGCGCGAGCGTCCGGGTCGTCGCCAGGACCGGCAGGCTGGTCTGGAACGACGTCCCCGCGGAACGACGCTCGCTGATCACCCGGATCCGGGCTCCCCGCTCCAGTCTCGGCAGCGGCTGGCCGTCCGTGGCCTGGTCACGGCTGCCGGGCGCGGTCCGATACCTGCCGGAGCCGGCCCGCGGCCACATCGTGCGCACCACGCTCGGGCCCGCCGGATCCTGGTGGCTGCGGGAGCGTTTTCACGGCACCGTCGAGGTGTCCCTGGGCACCCGGCTGACGGCCTCCGAGCACCGCGACGGGGTCCGGCTGCGGCTGATGGACGACTCGGGAACGGCCACCACGCTGGACACCGAGCACGTGATCGCGGCGACCGGCTACCGGGTGGACGTGTCAAGGATCGGGATCCTGAGTACGGACCTGCGACGGGCGGTGGCGGCGCCGGGGCCCGCGCCACGGCTCAGCCGGACCTTCGAGACGTCCGTCGCCGGGCTGCACCTGGTCGGGCTGGCCGCGGCGGCGACGTTCGGGCCGGCCATGCGCTTCGTGTGCGGCTGCGACTTCGCCGCCCGCCGCGTGACCAGAGGTCTCGCGAGCCGCCTGCGCGGAGCGCGGGCACCGGGGCCGCCGATGGCCTGACCCTGCTCCGACCCTGTTCCTGCGGCCAGCCGGGCCGGCAGGGAGACACACCTTGATCACCAGCTTCGGGGGGAAGCAACATGGCTTTGCGCACACTGCTGGCCTGCACGGCCACCGCACTCGTGAGCATCCCGGGGGTCGCTCCCGTGACTCACGCCGACGCCGGGCCGGCGCGCTCCGCCGGCTCCACCAATTCCGCTCTGGCGGCCTCGCTCCGGACGCCCTCGGGGGTGCGGGTGACCGTGCACAAGAGCATGATCGGGTCGGCGCGGGTGGCGTCCGCCGAGATCTCGCCCGCCGACCCGGCCGCGCCCGCCGACGAGTACCTCGTCCCGGCCAACGCCAAGGCGACCGCCGGATTCGTCGACCTCTACGAGGACTTCGCGGTCGAGACCGACGACTGGAGCGACGTCGCCACGCTGACGTTCACCTTCTCCAGGCCGGTACGCGACCCCCACCTGCACGTGTTCGGCACGGGCGGCTCCTCGGGCGACCTCGTGAACCGCGACGACTACTGGCCGGCCATCGAGCTGGTCGGCGGCGTCCCCGCCAAGCCCACCTTCACCCAGGTCGCCGGCTTCCCCGGCTACCGGGTCACGGCGAGCGCGATCGAGCCGGAATGGGTCTATCTCGCTGAGTCGACCACCTGCGGGGTCGTCTACACGTGCGGCACCGTGCAGGTGAGCGGCATCGTCCGGTCGTTCACCGTCAAGCTGAGGGCCCATGACGTGCATTACGGGACCGACCGCACCACGCCCCAGATGTGGGCCGCGTTCAAGCTGTCATTGACCGAGGACGGCTCCGACGCGCCCGCCTCCTACGGCGCGGCCTCCCACGCGATCACCGACTCCTACCTGGGAGAGTCGGTGAGCGCCGACCACCCCGACGCCGTGAGCATGACACCGCGCGCCCTGCCCGTCGACACGGACGACGACGACGCGGTGGGCAGCGCGCGGACGCGCATGACGCTCAGAGGCCGGGACGTCGCGCTGTCGGTGCCGGTGAAGTCCGGGTCCGCGTCGAACGTCGCGGGCTGGATCGACTTCGACCGCAACGGCCGCTTCGACGCCGACGAGCGGGCCACGACCCAGGTCTCGGGGGGCAACACCGCCAAACTGCACTGGACGATCCCCAGGCTGCTGCGCACCGGCCCGACCTGGATGCGGCTTCGCCTGACCGCGAAATCCGAGTCGGTGACGTCGGCGACGGGATGGGCCGACAGCGGCGAGGTCGAGGACCACCGGATCGACCTGGAGGCCGTCTCGGCGGACTCGGATGACGACGCCTAGCTGTTCTGTCCCGAGAGGCTGGGCCGGCCGGCCGCGTCGTCGCGAGATGACGGCGCGGCGCTCGCCGAGCGGGGTCACCGCTCCGGGAGGAGTTTGATCGTCGCGGCTCGCGCCTCGGAGCTGACGACGCCGCCGATGATGTTGCCGCCGTAGCGGCGGTACTTGGTGCGGTAGACCTCGTCGATCTGGTCGTGGACGGCGGCGTCGGCGGGATCGGCGTCGGCGAAGGTGACGTCCGCCTCGACGCCGCCGGCCGAGATGTGGCCCTGGTGGCGGGTCCGGGTGCCGCGGTACCAGGCGCCGGAGCGGCCGTTCATGCAGCGGACGTACAGGTCGTCGCCGACGCGGACCACCCACATCGTCACCGGCCGGCGCAGTGTGCCGTCGTCCCGCCGGGAGGCCAGGGCCAGCTCTTCGGCGTAGTCGATCGTGGTGAGTTCGTCGCTGGTCCACGTGGCCATCGCGAACGTCTCCTTCCGTGTCCGGGCCGGCTCCGGCACCACTTCGATGCCGTCGGCGCCGTACTCGGGCCCGGACAGCTGTGAGCCGAGGTCCTCGATGACGCCGACCTCGGACCTACCCGCGGCCGGTCGATCGGCGCGCCTGGGTCAGGTCCGCAGCAGGTAAATCCGGCCGGTTCGGGGGCACGCGTACCGAGGTCAGCCCGTGGGCCCCAGCCCGGCGATGCGCCGATCGCGCACGTCCTGCAGGGCGCGCAGGTAGCCGATCTCCAGGGCGCGGCAGATCAGGTTGTTCATCTCGGCGGAGCCGTCGAGCCGCCCCCAGCCGGAGAACTCGATGGACACCGCCTCGTCGGCCAGCCGCTCGTCGCCGGCATGATCGGGGCGTGGCCCGTCGTAACGGATCCGGCCGATGAACTCGCTCCAATCCTCCAGCTCGGCACGCGCGTCATCGTCGTCGCTCATACTGGCCATCGTGACCCACGATCATCCTCTTCGCGAGCCCATCCGGCGCGTCCTGCGGTGAAAGCTCGCTCTTCTGAGCGGGGCGGCCTGAGCTGCGAGTGTCCGGGCCGCCGGAGAAGCGCCGGAAAAGCACTGAAAGGGCACTGAAAGAGCACCAGGAGAGCGGCGGGAGAACGCCGGCTTTGGGGGCGTTCAGTCGCCTTTGCTCTCCTCGGGCTGCCCACCGCCCACGCTGGTGTCGAGGAGGTGGGCCCCGGCGTCGTGCAGGGTGATGCCGTAGCCCGGCGGCCGGTCGGCCGGCGACCATTCGTTCGTCTCGCTGATGGCCTTGAAGCGGGTGTCGCGGGTCGGGCCGTCGCCGACGAGGTGGCCGAGCAGATGGCCGAGGCGGTCGTACACGGCCCACCGGCCGGCGCCCACCTGGGGCATGGCGTCGGGGTTGTCCTTGAGCCACTGCGCGTTGGCCGCGTGATCAGGCCGCTCGTCGGCCTCCTTCGGCTGGGGGGCGTCGTCTGTGGCGTCGATTTTGCGAGGACTGCTCATGTCGCGTCTCGCTCTCTGATTACGGCTGGTTGCCCTCCGAGAGCTCGGAGCAGCGTTCTCAGCCTAGGGACCCAGGGTATGGCACAGCTCTCGCTCCGGGGCGGTGGCGCCTTCGGCGGTCGCACAACCTTGCCCTGGCGCGGGGCGCGAGGGGTCAGCCTGCGGCGCGCCGCGCGAGGTCGGGATCGGTGACACGGCCGCCCTCGTTCTCCCAGGAGGCCGAGCCGTCGCGGCCGGGCACGCCCTCGTCCGGGCCGGCGGGGTCGAGGATGTCGGCGGGACGGACGCCGACCGTGCCCGCGGCGGCGAGCGTGAGCGCGGCCGTGGCGATGGCCTCCGCCGTGCCGGGGGGAATGACCAGCAGGGTGATGGGCGCGGTCCCCGCGATGCTCAGGGTGATCAGGTGCGGGTCGGCGCTGCGGAACCAGCCCACCCTGACCTGGCGTCCGGGGGCCTGGATGCGGCGCGGGATGTGCTCCCACGCCTCCTCGTACAGGCCCACGCGCAGGACGGCCCTGCCGAGCCGCTGGTCGACGGCCGAGATGAGGGCGGGCAGTTCGTCGGCGGCGTCGCGGGTGCGGGGCCACCACGCCCCGTCCACGGTGCCGCTGCGGTCAAGAACGGGATTCAGGCTCAGCCTGAGCGCGGAATCGGCGGCGGGACTCGCCGGTGCGGGCTGGAGAAGTGTCATCATCATCATCGGCCTGTCAGGCCCTCGTCACGGGCCGGAAGTGGTCTATCGCCGCGGGCGACGCCAACCCGAATGCCAACGCACGAAATGTCCTCGGTCTTTTAATTGTACCTGGTTCGCCGGCCAAGGAGTGGCATAAATTCATCAGCGAAATCGGTGCGGTTATCGATTGTGCCGATAACCAGGTCGGCGATTGCTTGTTTCCTGTTTCCGATTCGGCAGAGCACCCTGGTCACAGGTCACCTCGCGACGGCGAACGAGCGATATGCCAGGCCACCGGCCGGCATTTTTCCGCCGCGCGCCATGAGTAAATCTGGAGAAGCCATGAATCGTGCCATTGTCGTGGGAGCCGACGGGTCGGACGCTGCGACCGCGGCGGTCGAGTGGGCGGCCGACGACGCCGCGCGCGCGGCTACCCGGCTCCGCATCGTCCACGTCGTGGACCGTTCGTCGTACGAGCTCGCCAAGTTCTCCGCCCCCGACCGAGGTGAGGCCGTCACGCTCAACGCGGAGAGCGTCCTGACGGAGGCCGAGGCGGTCGCGCGCAAGCGACAGCCCGGCATCGACGTCACCTGCGAGCTGCATGAGGGCGCCGCCGCCACGGTGTTGCGCGGCCAGGCCGGCGACTGCGCCGAGATCGTGATCGGCGGCAGCGGCCTCGGCGGCTTCCCCGGGGCCGTGCTGGGCTCGGTGAGCACCCACGTGGCCGGGCACGCGCACGGCCCGGTGGTCGTCGTCCGTTCCGACCTCGGCACCGTCCACGGGGAGATCGTCGTCGGGCTCGACGACTATCACGCCGGCGAGCCGGCGCTCGCCTACGCTTTCGAGCAGGCGATGCGCCGCGCGAGTACGCTGCGCGCCGTGTACGCGTGGCAGCCGCCGGCGCACGCCCACATCCCCGACAGCGCCCATGACCTGGACGAGATGCACGCCGCCCGGTGCCGCACCGCGGCCGCCGTCCTCCGGGGATGGCGGCAGCGATATCCGCAGGTTCAGGTGATCGAGGACGTCCGGCGTGCCCACCCCGTCGACGCCCTGGCCGGCGCTTCGGAGAAGGCGGACCTGGTCGTCGTGGGCTCCCAGGGCCGAGGGGCGATCGGCACCGTGATGCTCGGATCCGTCACCCTCGGCGTCCTGCACCACGCGCGCAACTCCGTCGCGGTGGTGCGGCCGTAAAGGACATGTCTGCCCCCGGAAGCAGACGCTGCCCCCACCGCCGGGCGAGGGCGTGGAAGGTGAGAGCAGGGCGCTGAGCTCAGGGTGCGCTCGAAGGGATCGTCGGCGGCCCACCCGGCGATCCGAGCGCCGCCCTCGCTCGTCAGACCGGCTCGTCGCTGGGGCTGGCCGCGCTCGGGGCCCCGCCGTCGGGCGCAGATTCGGGGTCGAGCTTGATGGGCTCCAGCCAGCCGAGCCGCTCGGCCAGCAGCCGGGCGCTGTCGATGACGGTGGCGATGTGGGGAGAGGGGTTGGCCCCGTGCCAGAGCAGCGACCAAGGATAGTGCGTGGCGGGCTCGATCAGGGGCCGCCAGGTGGTGCCCGGCCGGTTGGAGGTACGAAACGACGAAGGGACGCAGTGCACGCAGCGGTGCTGGGAGACGAGGTCGGTGGCGGCGCGGCTGCTCTGCACGGTGCCCTCGTAGATCGCGGGCGCGAACCCGGCCGAGCGGCACAGCGCGATGACGAACTGGTTGAGCTCCGGCGTCTGTGTCTCCTCGCCGAGCAGGAGGAGCTCGTCGGCGAGGGCGGCGACGGGTATGCCGTCGAGGTCGGCGAAGCGGTGGTCGTCGGGCACCAGCACGCCGAGCGGATCGAGCCTGATGAGCCTGGAGGTCACCTCGGCCGGCGCCTGGGAGGCATGCCCGATGGCGATGTCCAGGCGGCCGTCGGCCAGTTGCCGGTACTGCTCGGGGGTGCCCGCCTCGACCTGGTGGATCGTGATGTCGGGGTGGGTCTGCTGGAGCTCGCGCAGGATCTGCGGCATGGTGTCGTAGCCGGCGTCGATGATGCCGGCCCGCAGCGTGGGCGCCGACGTGACGGCGTTGCGGGCGGCCTGCCCGGCCCTGCCCACGTGATCGAGGATCTGCCGCGCCTCGATGAGGAAGGCGGCGCCCGCCGGGGTCAGGGCGACGTGGTGGGTGCTGCGGTCCAGCAGGCGCACGCCGAGCTCGCGTTCCAGCCGCTGGACCTGCTGGCTCAGCGCGGACTGCACGATGTGCTCGCGGGCGGCGGCCCGGCCGAAGTGCAGCTCCTCGGCCAGCGTCACGAAATACCGCAACTGGCGCAACTCCATGCCCGCCACCCCTTCCCACCCGGGCGGCGCCCATACGGGCCGTCTCCCCCACTCTAGGTGCCGTATGAGGGTGTGGAACCCAGAGGAGCGCGGGCATCACGCGCTGCGAGTCATCTCCGCGCTCGTGCCGAGGTGGCCGAGGGGTGGGCCGGGCCCGCTACCGTGGCGGCTGGGGAACGTCCTTCACTCCCCCGCCGGGCTGCTCCGGATTGCCCGTGCCCCGACGAGGCTCGCCCACCACCCGGGGACGCCGGTTGTCGGTGGCGCGGCCGAAGCGCTGCCTGACCCAGGTTTTGACGGCCTGTACCTTGTTGTCGATCTCCCATCGCACGCTCATCGCGACTTCCTCTCACCTGCGTGGACACTCAGTGTCCTTCGCGGGCCTGCGCTGCGGAAATGAGCAATCACCCTGCCGGTTATCACTCGAATCGATGAGCCTCGGGGGCGGGTTGCGGCGGGCCGGCGCGGCGGCGCTGGATGCGCTCGCGGTCGGGCCAGTGCACGTTGCTGACCCAGCCGAGCCGCTCGAACAGGCCGATCAGGCCGGCGGACGGGTCGATCTGGCGGCGATCGACGCCGTGGCGGGCGCAGCTGGGTTCGCTGTGGTGACCGTTGTGCCAGCTTTCGCCGAAGGACAGCAGGGCCAGCGGCCACAGGTTCGTCGATCGGTCGTGGCGGCGGGTCTTGAAGGGCCTGTTGCCGATGACGTGGCACAGGGAGTTGACGCTCCAGGTGACGTGCTGCAGCAGCGCGACCCGGATCAGCCCGGCCCACAGGAAGGCGGTGAGCCCGCCGTACAGGGTGCCGGTGATCGCCCATCCGGCCAGGAATGGCAGCGCCAGGGACAGCGCGCACAGCGCGGGGAAGGCGCGGGCGACGCGGGTGATGGCCGGATCGGCCAGCAGGTCGGGAGCGTAGCGCTCGGCCGGGGTCTGGTCGTCGGCGAACAGCCAGCCCAGATGGGCGTGGGCAAGCCCCCGAAGCTGCCCGCGCAGGCCGGTGCCGTACCGGTAGGGAGAGTGCGGATCTCCCGGGCGGTCGGTGAAGGCGTGGTGGCGGCGGTGCACCGCCACCCAGTCGACCACGTTCCCCTGGAAGCCCATCGACCCGGCGACCGCCAGCGCCACGCGCAGCCAGGGCCGGGCGGTGAAGGAGGCATGGGTGAGCAGCCGGTGGAACCCGACCGTCACCCCCAGGCCGGTCACCACGTAGAGGATCGTGGCCAGCAGCAGATCGGTGAGTGTGACTCCCTGCCCCCACGCCAGGAAGATCGCGACACCGAGCGCGATGAAGGGCACGACCACGATCGCCCCCGTCAACCCCACCTGGACCCGGCTTGCCGTGACGTGCTCTTCCGCTCCGGGGAACGGCGATGCGCCGTCGTAGTCCTGACGGCGTTCCGCCGCCTGCTCGGAAATGATCATAAGATTTCTTTCGTCTCGTCTATACCGTCCGGCGGTGCACGTAGCACCAGCGCCAGGTCGAGTTGGGTTCCAGGGTGGCGACCACTGGGTGGTCGGTCTCCCGGTAGTGGGCGCGGGCGTGACCGCCGCGCGAATCGTCGGAACAGGCCACCCACCCGCAGGTGAGGCACACCAGCAACCGGACCCAGGTCTGGCCGAGGGCCAGGCACTCCTTGCATTCGGGGGGTCCGGGTTTCACGGTCGAGAACCGGTCAATGTGATCGCAGCGCGGGGTCTGACCGTTCAGGCCCGCGCGGCCGGTGGCGTTCGTTCCTTGTGCGTCCAGGGTCATGACGACGCCCTAACGGTGACAGCGACGCAAGCTGCGCCGTCTGGTCTCTTACCAGTCAAGGTGCTCGGCGATCCGGCGGAAACCCGCAATCCGTGCAAGCCTCATCAGTTACCGCGATAGCCGATCGGAGGCCGCAGCCGAGGAGCGAAACTCCGGCCCGCCGGGCCATGCGATATGCCGATTTGCCGGAAGGATGGGCGCGTGGATCCCGCACTGTCGTATGAGCGCGTTGCCGATCTTCTCCGCGCGCAGGTGCCCGAGTTCGGCCCGGCGCTGCAGGAGCATCTCACCGATTTCGGAGAGGTGCTGCAGCACGTGTTGTTCGGCGACTTCACGCGGTTTGTGCTCGATGCTCATCGGCAGGGGCAGGAGGCGCTGGTCGAGCCGGCAACCGGTCGGCGGCCGGCCCCGGCCGTGATCCGCTGTTTCGGCGCCCTCAGGGTCGCCTGGCGAGCGCCTGCTCGGCCTCGGTGCTGAGCAGGCGGGCGGCGGCGGCCACCTCGGCGAGCCGGTCGGGCGGCATCGCGTCCAGGCAGGCGGCCAGCCGTCCAAGATCGCCGTGGCCGGCCATGCTCGCCGCGCTCTGGAGGGCGAGCGTGCGTGCGGCGGCGCCGATCGCCTTCATGACGTCGGCCAGCGCGTGGTCCACATCGTCGCGCGGAGCCGGTCGCCGCGGAGGGGGATCGTTCAACGTCGTTCACCTTGCCGTCCTCGGTCTCGGAACGTCGTCCGACACCGTCGCGTCCGTCGCCGGGCAGGACCCGCGCCACAGCGGTGTTCACGCCTGGCGATAAGTAGGTCGCAGATTGCTGCTTTCCCCCTGACCGGCCTCGTTGGACGATCACATCACGGCACCTGACTGCTCCGCTCACGACGGCCCCGGCGATCGTGTTCATGGCCGGCTCTCCCCCGGCCACGTTGTCCACCTCCTCGTCCCCAGGAGCCACCATGAACGTCACAGACGATCTCCCGCCCGGCAGACCTACCGACCAGCTCCTGCGCATCACGCCGCTCGTCGAGCTCGCGGGCCTGCGGATCGACGGCGAGCTCGACCGCGCCACACTCCCCACCCTGCCCCCCGCGCTGGCCTCAATGTCAGGTCGCGGCAGTTTCTCCCTCGATCTCAGCGGCCTGGTGTTCTGCGACGTCGGCGGGCTGCGCACCCTGGTCGGCGCCGCGGCCGGTCTCCGCGGCGGCCATGTCCTGACCATGCGGTCACCCTCACCGCAGGTACGGCGCCTGCTCACGCTCACCGGCTGGCACAAGACAGCCGGCCTTCGCCTGCAGGCGCCGCCGCGGGCCCTGCCCGAGCGGCCCGGGCCGAGGCCGTGAACAATCGGGCCGGTCAGCTCAAACCGGGACGCACTGCGCCAGGCCCACCAGCTTGGTGTCCCGCCGGCCCGCCTGGGGCGTGCCGCTGACGTACCAGCCGTTGCTGGTCGGCAGCGAGTGGCTCACCGCCCCTCCTGCTCGGTGCCGTCCGGCTTGGACAGGTACACGCCGCCCGAAAGCATGCTGTATCCCGACTTGCAGTCCGTGTACACCTCCCGCCTGATGGCCTCGGGGCCGGGGATCACGACGTGCGCCTGGGCGACGTACGAACCGGGCAGCGGCGCGCACTGCGTGGTGATGACGAGCCGCTCGCTCGTGAGCGAGGAGGCCTTGAAGGTCCAGCCGGTACCGTCCGCGCTCACCGTGTTGGAGACCAGCGGACGGGATCGGGTGCTCGGAAAGTTCTGCGCGGTCCGGAAGTAACCGCCACCGCCGAACGCGTGCGTCCCTGCCGGGCAGGGCACCACGCCCGAGGCCGCGCCCTTCTCGTCGGGAACGAAGGTCTCCGAGCGCACGGTCACCCCGGCGATCTGGCCCACCGGCAGGCAGCCGACGACGACCTGCAGGTAGTTGGCGGCGGAGCTCAGGATGATGCCGCTGGCCGACACGCCGGTGAAGTCCGGGAGCGGGGTGAGACTGGTGATGCTGCCGTTGCTCGCGCCTGAGGAGACCATCCGCTGCCCGGCGGGGCAGGACACGTCGCCGCTGACCCGCGTGGTCAGCGGGCCGAAGAAGTTCCGCACTTTGTACTGGATCGAGTCCCTCGCGGCAGAGGCCGGGGCCGAGGCAGGTGAGGCCGGACCCGTGGGAAGCCGTCACCGCAGGTCGAGGATGCCCAGGTCGCGGGCGCGGGCCACGGCCTCCTTGCGGGTGCGGGCGCCCAGCTTCTCCAGCGCCGCCGCGACGTGACTGTCCACGGTGCGCACGGACAGGACGAGCTGGCCGGCGATCTCGGCGTTGGTCATGCCCAGGGCGAGCAGCTGGACGACCTCGCCCTGACGTTCGGTGAGCCCGGCCGGGCTGACGCGGGTCGCGGGCGCCGGGCCACGCGGGATCCGGGCCACGCCGAGACTCCTCAGACGCGCGCGCACCAGCCTGGCCAGCGGCTCGGCGCCGAGCCCGTCGAGCAGGGCGAGAGCGGCCACCTGGTCGTCGGTCTCCGGGCTCTCGGCCAGGGCCGCCGCGTACTCGTACCGGCAGCCTGCCGCCCGCCACTCCTCGGCGGCCTCCCGCCACCGGCCGTCGGCGAGCAGCGCGTACGGATGGCGCAGCCCCGACCCGCCGACCGGCCGCCCCGCCCGGCCCAGCCAGTACGCCAGCTCGGAGCGGATGGCGATCGTGCCGAACCGGACGGCCAGCTCGTACGCCTCGGTCAGCTCGGCGACGGCGGCACCCGCGTCACCGGCGAGCATGGCCGCCTCGCCCAGCGCCGCGGCGGCCGGCCCGATCCACTGGCACTCGCGCAGCGGCACCGCGATCCGCCACGCCTCGCGCAGCGTCTCCATCGCGCCGGGCTCGCCGCGGCGCAGCCGGGTCCGGCCGATCAGGGTCACCGCGGCGCACCGCACCGGCGGGGAGCTGTCGAGCGCGTACGCCGCGGCCGGCACGACCTGGTCCCAGTCCGCGGTCGCGAAATGCAGCGCCCCCAGCGCCACCTGCAGATACCGGGAGAACATCACGAAATCCGAGCGCTCGGCGAACTCGATGCCCTCGGCGAGGAGGGTCCTGGCGTCGCCGAGACGCAGGAGCTCCAGGTCGTACAGGATGAGATTCATGTAGGCCCGGCAGGCGTGCTCGGGCTCGTCGGCGGCGAGCGCGACCCGCAGGCTCTCCTCCATCGTGGAGCGTGCGCGCTCGTCGCCGGTCCCCCAGAGCGCCATGGCGAGATTGTTGAGCGCGTGCGACAGGGTCCCCGGCGTGTCCCTGCCGAGCGCGATGGCCTGCTCGGCCACGACGATGGCCTCGGCGTCGCGCCCGGCCAGCGCGTGCAGCTGGGCCTTGCCGCTGAGCGCCATCGCCAGGAGGCCGTCGTCGCCGACGGCGGTGAGCACGTCGATCGCCTCGTCGGCCGCCGCGTCCGCCCCGTCCGGATCCCCTGCCCACCAGCAGATCCGGGAGAGCCAGCGCAGGGAGGCCCCGAAGGCGCGCGGGTCGTCACCGCGCCGCAGCTCGACCGCCCGGCGCTGGGCCGCCAGCGTGTCGGCGGCCGGCGCGTCGATGGTGTAGCACTCGATCGCCAGGCCCTCCCACAGATCCGCCTCGGCTCGCGGCTCCAGGATCGGGTGCTGGTCGAGCACCAGGCGCAGATGGGCCGCCGCCTCCCGGTGCGCCCCGGCCGCCGACGCCTCCCGGGCGGCGATCGGCCCGTAGTGGAGGATGACGTCGGTGTCGCCCGCCTCGGCCGCGTGATGCATCACCCGCGACACGTCGGTCCCCGGCCGGGCCAGCAGCGCGGCGAGCACGCCGCGGTTGGCCGCCATCCGGCGCGCCGCCGGCATCGAGTCCACCACCGCGCGGCGGGTGAGCTCGTGGCGGAAGCCGACCCGGCTCGGGGTGACCGCGATCAGCCCGCGTTGCTCGGCCGGGGCGAGCGCCGCCGGACCGGCCGGTACGAGCGCCTCGACGAGCCAGCGCTGCACCGCCGACGGTACGACGGCGAGCCGTTCGACTGTCTCCAACGTGGCCGGGTCGAGATGGGCCACCCGGGCCTGGACGGCGTCCGCGATCGTCAGCGGCACGGCTGTCGCGTCGCCGGCGGCCAGCACCTCGGTGACGAAGTACGGGTTGCCGGAGGTGATCGCGAAGACCTCGCCCGCGTCGATGCCGGCATCGACGTCCGCGGCGGCGCTCAGCCGGCGTACCGCGTCCTCGGTGAGCCGGGCCAGGCGCAGCCGGCGGACCGGCCCCACCCGCGAGGCCAGCCCGAGCAGCTGCCGCAGCGGATGGCCGGTGCTCAGCTCGTCGTCGCGGTAGGTCAGCACCAGGACCAGCGGCAGCTGCGCCGCCCGGCGGACCAGGAACCGCAGCACGTCGAAGGTCGCCTCGTCGGCCCAGTGCACGTCCTCGACGGCGAGCACGGTCGGGTGGTTCGTCCAGCCGAGCTCGTCGCGCAGGGCCTCCAGCACCTCGCCCCGGTCGCCGCTCTCCAGCGCCCGGGTCAGCGCCGTGCCGACGCTGCCGACGAGATCGCGCAACGGGCCGAGCACGCGCGGCGTCGCCAGGTCGTCGCAGTAGCCGACGAGGAGCCGGCCCTCCGCGGGCAGCACCCTCCGGATGGCCTCGACCAGGCTCGACTTCCCGATCCCCGCTTCGCCGGAGATGAGGACCACCGTGCCGGTCCCGTCGCCGGCCGCGCGTGCGGCGGCGGCCAGCGCGGCCAGCTCGTCTTCGCGCTCCAGGATCATCCGGCCCACTTCTCACAGTCTGGCACGCGGTTCCCGGCCGGGGGCGGGCTCGCCGCCGGGCGTCCCGATATCGGTATCGCGACGGCCCGGCCTGGGTAGCCGGCGCGGATGGCGGGGCGGCCGGGCCGGCCTAGAACTGGGGAGAAGGCACAGGCGACGAGACCGAGGAGTGTCACATGGCGATCGACCAGGCACGGCTGACGGAGTTCATGAACCGGTTCGTCGGCGATCTGGGGGCCACGATGGCCGCCGGCAACATCGTGATCGGCGACCGGCTCGGGCTGTACCGGGCCCTGGCCGGCGGGCCGCTACGACCGCACGAGCTCGCCGAACGCACCGGGACGGCACCGAGGTACGTGGACGAGTGGCTGCGCGGCCAGGCGGCGGGAGGCTACGTGGAGTACGAGCGGGAGACGGGGCGCTACCGGCTCACCGAGGAGCAGGCCTTCGCCCTGACCGATCCGGACGGCCCGGTCTTCGCCCCGGGAGCGTTCCAGCTCGCGGTGGGCGCGCTGCGCGCCGAGCCGGAGATCGCCGGGGCGTTCCGCTCCGGCGAGGGTGTGGGCTGGCACGCCCACGACACGGGCGTGTTCGACGGCTGCGAACGGTTCTTCCGCCCGGGGTACAGCGCCGGCCTGATCAGCACGTGGCTGCCCGCGCTGGACGGGGTGGAGGCGAAGCTGCGCGACGGCGGGCTGATCGCGGACATCGGCTGCGGGCACGGCGCCTCGTCGGTGCTGATGGCCACGGCGTACCCGCGCTCGGCCGTGTTCGGCTCGGACTACCACCCCGAGTCGGTCGCGGCGGCGCGCAGGCGGGCCGCGGAGGCGGGGCTGGACGGCCGGGCCCGGTTCGAGGTCGCCAGCGCGCAGACCTTCACCGGCGGCCCGTTCGACCTCGTGACGACGTTCGACGCGCTCCACGACATGGGCGACCCGCTCGGCGCGGCCCGCCATGTGCGGCGGCGGCTGGCCGACGACGGCACCTGGATGATCGTCGAGCCGTTCGCCGGTGCGAGCGTGGGCGACAACCTCAACCCGGTCGGCCGGGTCTACTACTCGTTCTCGACGTTCCTGTGCGTGCCGAACGCGCTCTCGCAGGAGGGCGGCTACTCCCTCGGCGCCCAGGCCGGCGAGGAGCCGATGCGGCGGATCGTCACGGATGCCGGTTTCGACAGCTTCCGGCGGGTCGCCGAGACACCCTTCAACATTGTCTACGAAGCGCGCGTGTAGGACGTTTGGCTTCCAAGTGCGCGGATGCCCCACAGGAGCGGGAGGTTCAGCGATGATGCGGCAGGCCGTCTCAACTGACGACGCACCACACGCGATCGGGCCCTACAGCCAGGCGATCGTGGCCAACGGGTTCGTGTTCTGCTCGGGCGCGGCGGGCATCGACCCGGCCACGGGCGTGGCGCCGGACGGTATCGAGGCGCAGACCGAGCAGGCGCTGCGCAACCTCGACGCGATCCTCACCGCCGCCGGCGCGTCGCTGGCGGCCCTCGTCAAGACCACCGTCTTCTACGCGAACGTCGAGGACTTCGCGGCGATCAACGCCGTCTACGCCCGCTTCATGCCCGACCCGCCGCCCGCCCGCTCGGCGCCGGCCAACGTCAGCCTGCCGCTCGGCCTGCTCATTTCCATCGACGCGATCGCCGTCCTCCCCGGCGGCTGACGCACCTCCGGGTCCGCCGTCCCGGGCCAGTGGCCCGGGACGGCGGCCGGGGTTGGGGC
>NZ_VCKX01000221.1 GCF_005889725.1 Nonomuraea zeae | reverse complement strand
GTTCCTGGGTCGAGGCACGGTGATCTCCGGGTGGGACGGGGCTACCGCGGCGGCAGCGGCTCGGCCCTGACGTCGGTCAGCCGCCGCTCGGAGCCGGTGAGCTCGTGGACGGGGCCGGTCAGCAGCACGGTGCGCTCGGCGACCACGTCCGCGACCGAGCGGCGTACGGACATGGCGACCTCGCCCGGCTCGACGATGCGCCGCCCGTGCCGGCCCGTGAAGGCCAGCAGCCGCGCCGGCACGTCGAAGTGCACCCTGGCGCCCGCGCCCGGCGCCAGCTCGACGCGGGCGTACCCGACGAGCTGGGCCACGGGCCTGGTGACCGAGGCGATCCGGTCGGATGCGTACACCTGCACCACCTCCGCCCCCGCCCGCTCCCCGGTGTTGCGCACCACCACCGAGCAGCGGATCGGCTCCGCGGTGTCGGCCGTTTCCGCCACGGCCCAGTCCTCGTAGGCGAAGCTGGTGTAGCTCAGCCCGTGGCCGAAGCTCAGGACGGGGGCCGGGTCGATGTTGCTGACCGAGCTGGCCCCGCCCAGCCTGGGGTGCAGGTAGCTGTAGGGCTGGCCGGCGGTCGAGCGGGGCATGCTCATCGGGAGCCGGCCCGAGGGGTTCACCGCGCCGGTGAGCACGCGGGCGATCGCCCCCGCGCCCTCCTCGCCGGGAAAATACGCCTGTACGACGGCAGCGGCGCGGCCGACGATCTCCGGCACCGCGTACGCGCGGCCGGTCATCAGCACCACCACGACCGGCGTGCCCGTGGCGAGAACCGCGTCGGCGAGCTCCTGCTGCGCGCCGGGCAGGTCGAGGACCTCCGCGTCGCAGCCCTCACCGGAGGTGCCGCGCCCGAACAGCCCCGACCGGTCGCCGAGCACCAGGATCGCGACGTCGGACCCGGCGGCCAGGCGGGCGGCGGCGGCGATCCCCGAGCGATCGCCGTCGTCCACCCCCGTGCCCCGCTCGGTCTCGATGGCGGCGCCGGGCAGCTCCGCGCGCAGCGCCTCCAGGAGCGTGGGCGCGGCGATGCCCGGCTCGACCCCGGCGAAGTGCGGCAGGACGTGGTTGACGAAGGAGTAGCAGCCGAACAGTGCCGCGGCGTCGTCGGCGTTCGGCCCGAGCACGGCGACCCGGCGGCCGGCGGCGTCGCCGAGCGGGAGCAGGCCGTCGTTGGTCAGCAGCACGACCGACTCCTCGGCCAGGCGCCGCGCGACCTGCCGCGACTCCGCGTCGTCGAGGTCCACCGGGCCGGAACCGGCCGGCTCGTAGTCGTCGTCGAGCAGGCCGAGCCGCGCCTTCTGCCGCAGCACGCGGCGCAGCGCCCGATCGACGAGCGCCTCACCGATCCGCCCGCTCGTCACGGCCTGCTTCAGCGGCTCCAGGTAGGTGACCCCGGTGGGCAGCTCGACGTCGATGCCGGCGGTGAGCGCCTGCACGGCCGCGTCCTCGGCGTCGGAGGCCACCGCGTGCAGGGTGTGCAGGAACGCGACGGCGAAGTAGTCGGCGACCACCGTGCCGTCGAAGCCCCATTCGTCGCGCAGGATCCTGGTCAGGTAGGCGGGGTCGGCGGCGATCGGGATGCCGTCGATCTCGGCGTAGGAGTTCATGACCGAGCCCGCCTTCGCGTCACGGACGGCGACCTCGAACGGGAACAGCAACGTGTCGGCCACCTCGCGCGCCCCCGCGTGCACGGGAGCCAGATTGCGACCGGCGCGGGAGGCCGAGTAGCCGACGAAGTGCTTCAACGTGGCGATGACGCCCGTGGACTGCAGGCCGCGCACGTAGGCGGCGCCGATGGTCGCGACCTCGTACGGGTCCTCGGAGATGCATTCCTCGACCCGGCCCCACCGCTGGTCGCGGATCACGTCGAGCACCGGGGCCAGGCCCTGGTGGACGCCGAGCGCGCGCATGCTCGCCCCGATCCGGCGGCCCATCAGCTCCACCAGATCGGCGTCGAAGGAGGCGCCCCACGCCGGGGGCACGGGATACGTCGTGGCCTGCCAGGCGGCGAGCCCGGTCAGGCACTCCTCGTGGGCGAGCGCGGGGATGCCGAGCCGGGTGTGGTCGCGCAGCCAGCGCTGCCGCGCGGCCAGGGTCACGCTCGCCTGCTCCGGGTCCACGGGGCGGGTGCCGTAATGGCGGGTGATCTGGCCCACCCCGTGACGGGCGAAGGACTCGAACGCGACCTCCTCGCCCTGCATCGAGTCCTGCAGCGGCGCGACGACGCCCTCGTCGCGATTGACGTTCAGCCACACGCCCACGAGCTGGGCGAGCTTCTCGTCGAGCGACATGCCGGCCAGCACCGCCTCGGCCCGGTGCTCGGCGCTCTCCTGAGCGGGCTGCTCAACACCTGCAGTCATGCATCCTCGTTCGTCTCGACCCGCCATCGCCGCCGGCCGCACGGGCGCGCGCGGCGGCCCGCGCGCGCCGGGTGATAGCGCTAACAGCGATACGGCCGCCGGCCGCCTGTGCAAGGCCGGAAAGTTTCTGGCATACTTTCCGAAAAGTTACCGTGACATTGCTGGAGAGTTACGCTAGGCTCCGGTCCGTAGTCATGTCAACAGCCCCTGCCAAATGACCGCGCTTCCTGGTTGTCGCAGGTCAGTGGCTAGTCTTGTTTCACGCGATTTTCCGAAAGTCACAACTCGCCGGTGCCGGCCGGATGGCGGCACCACGGCTACGGGAGGTCCTGTGGCTCGAGCCACGCTGGCCGACGTCGCGGCGGCCGCCGGAGTGTCGGTGCCGACGGTCTCGAAGGTCCTGAGCGGGAAGAAGCACGTCTCGGCGGCCACCAGGGACAAAGTCCTCGAAGCCGTCAGGACGTTCGGATACGAGGCCCCGCGCCCGCCGAGCGCGCCCAGGGTCGGCATCGTCGACCTGCTCATCGACGGGCTCGGCTCGCCGTGGGCCCAGGTGCTCCTCAGCGGCGCGGAGAAGGCCGCGGCGCGATGGGGCTACTCGCTGGTCGTGAGCTCCTCCGCGCGGCCCGACTTCGACCTGCGCCGCTGGATCGGCATGGTGCGCAAGCGCGGCACCGACGGCATCGTGCTGGTGCTGTCCAGGGTCGACCAGAGCGAGATCGCCGCGATCGGGGAGCTGCTGCACGTCCCGCTGGTGCTGCTCGACCCGGTGGGGCAGCGCGATCCGCGCATCTCGACGGTCGGCGCCACCAACTGGCTGGGCGGCGTCATGGCCACCACGCACCTGCTCGAATCGGGGCACAAGCGGATCGGGTTCATCGGCGGGCCGCTCGACGTGCAGTGCACGCTCGACCGGTACGAGGGTTACCTGGCCGCGCACCGGACGTTCGGCATCGATCCCGACCCCGAGCTGACCCGCTACGGCGACTTCCTCGTCGGGGGCGGCAAGAAGCACGGCGCCGACCTGCTCGCCCGCGACGACCGGCCCACCGCGATCTTCGCCGGCAGCGACCTGCAGGCGGCGGGCGTTTACCAGGCGGCCACGGAGCACGGCATCCGCGTGCCCGAGGAGCTGTCGGTCGTCGGGTTCGACGACTCCCCGCTGTGCGAGATGCTCTCGCCGCCCCTCACCACCGTCCGCCAGCCGCTGGAGGACATGGCCAACGAGGCGGTCCGGCTCCTGTCCGAAGAGCTGACCCACCCCAGGGGGGCGGCGGGCACCCGGATAGAGCTCGCGACGACGCTCGTGGTCAGGAGCAGCACTGCCATCCTCCCGTGAGCCCGTGGAAGGCCCTGGGCGGCGGGGGATCGCGCCCGGGGGAATTTCCGGGCGGTGTCCGGCATTGAGTTACGGACTGGCGTGCCTGTCGCCGCCGGCCGTAGCCGTACCAGGGTGGTTGAGCCCCCGGTGCGGGGCGCTGGCCGGACGGCCGGGTCTCCACGCCGGGCCCATGACGGCGAAACGCTCGTCAAACCCCTGATCGACGGCCCCTCGCGGGCCTCATCGCTCATGGCCAAGGGCCGCCCCGCTGGATCGCCGCGCGATTGCGCGCGTTCTACGGGGTTCTGGACGCCGCTTTACCGAGCGAGGTAGATCTTTGTCCGTTTCATGGGGATTGATTTGCCTTTGTCCGGTTTGAGGCGTAATGTAGGTGCAGTTACCGGGGAAGGCATGGGCCCGCAGGGGTTCACGCACCGGTGACCGAATCCCGGTATCTCCGGATTCTCCCGCGCTCCACGTGGTGTCTGTCGCGGCGTGCCTGTACGCACGCCGGTATGGCGTGATGCCCGGCCACGTTCGTCTTGCGAGCGCAAAGTCCCTCGTTCCCGCACAAAGGATCGACTTTCTTTTATGTCCGCTCGCCTGCGTTCCATCGCTATGCTCACCGCCTCCGTGCTCAGTGCTCTGACCGTCGGCGCGACCACGGCGCACGCCGACGACACCTCCGCGACCGGCCGTCAGGCCATGCTCAAGGGCTCGACCACCGCGTCCTACTTCTGGGACGACTCCTCCGGCCGCGCGGGTGACACCGGGCTGCCCGCCGCCGGCAAGCCCATGCAGAAGGGTCTGGTCGCCAGCCCCAGCTGGCCGCTGATGACCGAGGGCTACGTGGTCTACAAGGGCAAGAAGATGCCGTTCTTCGTCGGTGACCGCGGTCCCGGCGACCCCTCCAGCCGTGGCGTCATGCTCGACCTGGACGCCAAGACCTTCGCCGACCTGACCGGCGGCAAGTTCAACCCCGACACGCTGGGTGTCGACGGGGTCAGTGGCGAGGGCCACATCAAGGTCGACTACGTCGTCACCAAGTGGGGCGACGGGGTCGGCAGGAAGAACGTCCCCGTGGCCTTCTCCTCGGGCGCCTGGTCCGAGAAGGACAGCCGCCCGGCGGCTCCGACCCGCTACGCCGCCGACTTCGTCCAGCCGGTTTCGGTCAAGAACGCTGGATGATCCCATCTGCGTGACCAAGGGCGCTCCCACCCCCGGGGGCGCCCTTTCGCGTGCCCGGGTCCGCCGGCTCCGGCGCAGGCGCTGAAGGGGCGTCCGGGGGACATTTCGCGAAAAATGGCGCGATGAAGCGGTGGGTCGGCGTCGTTCTGGCGGTGGCCCCGCCGGAACGCGTCCGGCTGACGATCTCCCACGCCGAGGTGGAGACCCGGGCCCTGCGCGCCGACCTGGACACCTGCTCCGGCGGATCGGCGGGCGCTTCCCCGACGAGCCGGCCCGCGAGCCGGCCCGCGAGCCGGCCCGCGGGTCCACCGGCGGGGTGAACGCGCGGGCCGGCACGGGCTACCGTCCCGGCGTCCAGATCCTCGGCAGGGGGACGCGCGACCAGTCGATGTCCGAGCCGACGTAGAAGCTCGGGTACGCCGGCTGGTTGTAGGCCGTCTGCTGCCTGGCCACCTCCACGCGATACTGCGGGTCGTGCATGAGCGTGTACAGCTTCCTGCCGGTCACCTCGGTGCTCAGGTACATGCGGACCGCGCTGCTGTCGGCGGTGCGGACCAGCAGCTCCTCCCGCCAGTCGCCGAAGACGTCGGCGACGAGCCCCGGGTTGCCCTTCGTCCAGTTGTTGGTCAGCGTGCCCTCGGCGGTGAGCAGCGTGCCGCGCTTCCAGTCGTCGATCGTCGGCGTCTGCAGGACGGTGGTGGCGGTGCCGTTGACGAACTGGGTGGTCATGTCGGCCGCCCAGCGAATGCTCATGTTCGTGCCGGGGGCGTTCCTGCCCAGGTAGTCGCCGCGCGCCGACCACAGGCCCGCCTCGATCGCCTGGTTGGGCGGCATCGACGACCACGACTCGACGCCGCGGATCGACGGGTCGATGTCGCCGACCATGCCGCGCCCGGTGTCCACGCCGCTGTAGCCGCCGTGGATCACCTTGCCGGTGGCCGCGTCGCGCAGCGCCCAGCCGTACGGGGCCCACGCGCCGCCCTCGTGCACGGTCCAGATCTCCAGGCCGGGGCGGTCGGGATCGAAGTCGCCGACGTGCATGGCGTCGCCGTGACCGAGGCGGACGTTCTGGCCGGGCACGTTGCTCTGCGGCGGGGCCACCCCGAAGGAGGAGTACAGCAGGTCGCCGTCGTCGTCGATGGTCGCCGAGCCGTACACGACCTCCTGCTTGCCGTCACCGTCCACGTCGGCCACGCTCATCGAGTGGAAGCCCTGGGTGGTCAGGGTGGCGTACTCGGGGTTGCTGCCGTCCACGCCGTGCGGGGAGGCGTTGAACGGGTTGGCCATCGGGGCGTGGCCGCTGTCGACGTACCAGCGCTCCTTGAGCCGCTTGCCGTCCCAGTCGTAGGCGATCAGCGTGGTGCGGGTGTAGTAGCCGCGGGCGAAGATCGCCGACGGGCGCTTGCCGTCGAGGTAGGCGACCGACGACAGGAACCGGTCCACCCGGTTGCCCGGCTCGATCCTGGCCATCGCGTAGTCGCCCCACATCAGCCCGTCGTCGCCGCGGCCGGGCTTGTAGCGGACGGTCTGCAGCTCCCTGCCCGTCGCGCCCTCCAGCACCGACAGGTACTCGGGGCCGGTGATGACGAAGCCGGCGAACTCGCGCAGCCGGTTGTTGCCGCTGCGGCTCGGCGCGTAGACGTCGACGAAGTAGTTGGCGAGCTCCACGGCGTCCTCGTGGGACAGCGGATATTCGTGTGACGGCTGGAGGCCGAAGGCCTCTTCGAGCGTGGCCGGCCAGTGCCCGGCGACGACCTCGGGGTGCTCGTGCCATTTCGCGAACAACGCAACAACATGGTCGAAATAATCTGCCGCGCTCTTCCGGTAATCGTCATTGTGCGAGTAGCCGGCTTTGACATCCTGCTTCGGCATCGTGACATAACGCTCGGAGACGACCTCACCGCCGGCGCCGTAGCGGATGATTTTCGTGCCGGGAGCGGTCTTGAGCATCATCTCCGAACGGCCGTCGCCGTCGAAGTCGTAGACCAGGAACTGGGTGTAGTGGGCGCCGGAGCGGATGTTGACGCCGAGGTCGAGCCGCCAGCGCAAAGTGCCGTCCAGCTCGTAGGTGTCGACGTAGGTGTTGCCCGTGTAGCCGCGCTGGGAGACGTCCTTGGAGTTGGACGGGTCCCACTTGACGACGTACTCGTACTGGCCGTCGCCGTCCACGTCGCCGACGCTCATGTCGTTGGCCGCGTACGTGTACGCCTCGCCCGCCGGCGTGACGCCGTCGGCCGGTTTGCGGAGCGGAAGTTCATAAAACGATTTAAGCCAAGGGGTGGCTGGATCGCTGCGGCGGCCCTCCTTGCCCCGCACGACGGGGGCGACGCGGTACTCCGCGGCGGCGGTGCCGGCGGCGTCGAGATAGTTGGTGCTGTCGGTCACGGTCGCGATGGGCCGGCCGTCGCGATAGACGCGGAAGTCGGCGCCCGTCAGGCCGGCGGTGCCGTGCCCGGAGACCTCGTCGCCGAGCAGTCGCCAGCTCAGGAACACGCCCCCGCTGGTGGTGGCCGCGACCAGACCGCGGTCGAGGCGCTCCAGCTGGACGCCCGCGCCCGGCCGCCCGCCCGTGGACTCCGCGCCGGCCGGCAGTGCGGCCAGCGCCGTCAGGGGGAGGCAGAGCAGGGAGACCAGCGCGCTGTTGAGTGCGCGACGCATGCCGCTGGGGGGACTCATGTCACGGGCTCCTCGATTAAATCGATAAAATCAGTGGGAAGCTATTGGCGCCACTCAGGTTTGTCAAGAGAGTGTTTCCGCCGAGTTATCCGGGATTTGCGGGACGCCCGGCATCGGGGTTTATCCGGGCGGGCCGATGTAACTTTCACGCCGCCGGTCCCGCGACCGATATGTCTTGGTCAACCTCCCGGCGTGGCCCGTTGCCGGGCGTGCGGGCGGCGCTTATGTTCGCTCGGACCGGTTCGGCTTCGCCGCCGGAAGCACGGGCCGCGCAGCGGAGGTCAGGTCAGTGGGGTCAGCGTCGAGGCGCCGGTGCGCAGCCGGTGTGGGCCTGGCGGCCGCGGGCGTGCTGGCCGGATGCTCGTCCCCCGGCGACGGCGGGGGCGGCGATCCGGCCGCGGAGACGTACACGGTCTGGGATCCGTACGCGCAGTACGGCGCCGGCTCGGAATGGGGAAAGCTGCTCGAACGGTGCGGCGCGGGCGCGGGCGTGGCGGTGGCGAGGACCGGCTTGGAGACCACCGACCTGACCAACCGGACGATGCTGGCCGCGCAGCAGGGCCAGGCGCCCGACGTGCTCGTGGTGGACAACCCGATGGTCTCCACGCTGGCCGCGGCCGGGATCCTGACGACCACCGAGCAGATCGGGGTCGCCACCACGGGGATCGAGCCGAACCTGCTGGCCGCCGGGCAGCTGGGCGGCAGGACGTACGGGGTGCCGATCGGCGCCAACACCCTGGCCCTCTACTACAACAAGGCGGTGCTGGACCAGGCGGGGGTGGACCCGGGCGCGGTGCGGGACTGGGCCTCGCTGACGGCGGCGCTGGAGAAGGTGCGGGCGTCGGGGAAGCGGGGGATCACGTTCTCGGCCGCCGGGACCGAAGAGGGCAGTTTCCAGTTCCTGCCGTGGTTCTGGGGGGCCGGCGCCCGGCTCACCAAGCTCGACTCCCAGCGCGGGGTCGCCGCGGCGGCGCTGTGGACGGCCTGGGTTCGCCGGGGCTACGCGCCGGGCTCGGTGCTGAGCAACACGCAGACGGCCAGCTGGCGGGAGTTCGCGACCGGCGGGTTCGGGTTCGGCGAGAACGGGACCTGGCAGCTCGCCGACGCCAGGAGGCTGGGGTTCGAGTACGGGACGATCCCGATCCCCGCCCAGGCGGGCGGCATCGCTCCCGGGCCGATCGGCGGGGAGTTCGTCACCGTGCCCGTGCAGGGCGACACCGCCAGGTACGCCGTCTCGCGCCAGCTGGTGACGTGCCTGACCGGCCCCGGCCACGCCGACGTCACGGACGCGACGCTGTCGTACGTCTCCGCCAGCGCCGCCGGGCAGGCCAGGCAGGCGGCGGCGCAGCCGGAGCTGCGGGTGTGGGTGGACGCGGTGCGCGCGGCCAAGAGCCGGACGGGCGGCAGCCTCGGGACCAACTATCCGAAGATCTCCGAGCCGATGTGGGGAGCCGTCCAGGCGTCCTTGAGCAGGGCGAAGAGCCCGCGGGCGGCGATGACCGAAGCCCAGGCCGCGGCCGCCGCCGCCATCCGGTAGCCCGTTCATCGGCGAGGCAGCTGAATGATGGCCTTCCATGCGCCTGATCCGGATCCGGGAGGGCGGCGGCAGAGCTTCTCCCCGGCCCTCGGACGCCGGCTCCGGGACGCGAGCCTGATCACCGCGCGGACCGTGAGCGAGCTCACCGGCTTGCTGCCCGCCGGGCAGGAGCCGGGTCCTGGGTCTTGCCGGTTGCCCCAAGTCGGCCTTCAATGATCCCCATACGGTGATCCTGGAGGGGCCGATGCGTGGTTTACGGGCGTCCGCAGTCGTTCTGATGATCGTTCTCACGACGTTCGTGGCCGCGGGGCCCTCCGCCCCCGCGGTCGCCGGGCCGGTCGATCCGGAGCCGGCCTCACTCGTCACCCTCTCCGTCCCCGACAAGGCCGCCATGGAACGCCTGGTGGCCTCCGGCGCCGACCTCACCGAGCGGGTGCGGCCCCAGCCGGACGGCAGCATCCAGGTCGACGCGGTCGTCACGCCGAGCCAGCTCGCCGAGCTCCGGTCGATCGGCGCCGGCCTGGCCACCGGCACGCCGGCCCCCTCCCAGGCGAGGACCACGGCCGCGCAGGACCAGATCGTGATCGAGCGGGCGGTCTGGTTCAAGTCCCGCGACGGATACTTCCTGTCGGTCGAGGCGTCCAGCAGCGCCGGGCAGGCCGCCACGCTCAGCGTCACCTGGACGGGCAAGAAGGGCACGACCGGACAGGCCCCGATGGTCGCGTACGTGGACGCGGGCGCGTACCTGGGCCACCAGTTCAGCACCCCGGTGCCGGCGGAGAGCCAGCCGCAGTGGGTCACCGTCGCCTCGGCGGGCGGCGGCACGGCGCAGGCGCGGGCCAGGGAATGGCCGGACGGCGCGCAACCCGACCACACGGGGCGCGGCTACCAGCGCGACTTCGTCTCCCAGTACATGCCGCCCGCGCAGCTCAACGAGCGGATCAAGGCGCTGCACCAGCGCTACCCGAAGCTCACCGACCTCATCGCGCTGCCGAACCGCACCAACGGCTACCGGCGCCACGCCCAGGCCCTGATCGGCACCCCGCCCGCCGCCGCCGTCGTGATCACCTCGGCCGCCTACGGCTCGGAAGGCGGCAACGACCTGGCCGTCGAGCTCGTCACCCCCGGCACGCCCGGCCGCGCCCTGCAAGTGAGCGTGAGCGGCAAGCTCGTCACCGTCAGCCTGGCCACCGACGGCGCCGGCGCGCCCGCCAGCACCGCCGCCCAGGTCGCCGCCGCGATCAACGCGACGCCGGGCACCGGCGTCAAGGCCACGACCTACCGTACGGACGCCGGGGCGGGCGTCATGGCGCCCGCGCCGCTCACCCAGCTCAGCGACTTCCTCAACGCGCCGGCCGACGTGTCGCGCGCCCCCGCGACGGTGCTGGCCCTGCGCGTCGGGGCGCACCGCGACGGCTCGCGCACCGGGGTGCTGGCCTACGCGCAGGAGCACGCGCGAGAATGGGTGACGCCGCTGGTCACCATCGAGGCGGCCGAGCGGCTGCTGCGCAACTACGCCCGCGACAAGGCCACCCGCAAGCTGCTGGAGCGCACCGACATCTTCATCGTGCCGACGGTCAACCCCGACGGGGCGAACTACAGCTTCTACGACTTCAACTCCCAGCGTAAGAACATGACGAACCACTGCCCGGCCCAGCAGTCCGATCCGGCGCTGCGCAACACCTGGGGCGTGGACGTCAACCGCAACTACGCCGTCGGCTCGCTGTTCGACGGCTATTTCGGCGCCTCGGCCAACTGCCAGTCCGGCACGTTCGCGGGGCCGGCCGAGCATTCGGAGCCGGAGAGCCGCAACGTCATCTGGCTCGCGCAGAAGTATCGCAACATCAAGTTCGCCATGAACGTGCACAGCTACGGCGGCTACTTCATGTGGCCGCCCGGCGCGTACAAGCTCGACGGCCGCGTCGCCCTGCCCAGGCCCGCGCCCGAGCAGGAGGCGTACTTCCTGAGCTCGGCCCGCACGATCGAGGAGGCCATCGCGGCCGAGCGCGGCACCGTCACCTGGCCGCAGCAGACCGGCCCCGTGACGGACGTGCTGTACTCGGCGGCCGGCAACTCCGCAGACGAGCTCTGGTACGACTTCGGCGTCTACGGATGGGACTTCGAGGTCGGCGCCGACCTGTGGAACCCGGAGACCCGCACGTGGGAGGGCGTGGGCTTCCAGCCGCCGTTCAGCGAGGGCCACGAGGAGGCGATGGAGTTCGCCGCCGGCCTGATCTCGCTGATCGGCATCGCCGCGGACTACCGCGAACGCTGATCGCGCCGCACACCACCGCGAAACCCTGATCTGGAGGACTCCGTGCGCCTACCCACCGCCCTCCTCGGCGTCGCCGTCGCGGCCGGGCTGCTCGCCGTCCCGCCGGCGACGGCCGACCCGGCCGGCCCGCCGCCGGCCGCCGTCCGCGACTTCGGCAACGGGCCGGAGCGCAACGAGGTCGCGGCCGGCCTGCCCGACCAGGCCGGCCCGCTCCGCGCCGAGACCGGGCAGCAGGCCGAGCAGCCGTACGGGGTGGCCCGCGACCGCGGCTATCCCCGGCGGGCCGAGCTGCCCGTCCCCGCGGAGAACCCGGCCGACGCCGCCATCAAGCTCGGCCTGGTGCCCTACCACGGCATCGCGCCCAGGCTGAACGACCTGCAGCGGCGCAGCGACCGGGTCAGCGCCGAGATCATCGGCCGCTCGTACGACGGCCGCGACCTCTACCTCGTCACCGTCACCGCGCCCGAGAGCGCGAGCGAGGCCCGCGAGCAAGCCAGGATCCGCGACCGCATCGAGGACGACCCGGCCGCCGCCGCCCGCGACCGCAAGCTGGCCAAGCGCTACAAGGCGCCGCTGTTCGTCAACGCCAACATCCACGGCAACGAGTGGGAGGGCACGGACGCGGCCCTGCGCACCATCGAGGAGCTCGCCACCAGCACCGCCCCCGAGGTCGGCGCGCTGCTGGCGCGCACCAGGCTGTACTTCAACGTCACCGCCAACCCTGACGGCCGGGTCAACGGCGTGCGCGCCAACGGCGCCGGCTTCGACCTCAACCGCGACTTCGTCACCGCCTCCCAGCCCGAGGTGCGGGCCATGCGCCAGGTGATGATCGACACCCAGCCGGTCACCATGATCGACCTGCACGGTTACGTCAACGGCACGCTCATCGAGCCGACCACGCCGCCGCACGGCGCCAACTACGAGTACGACCTGTTCATCACCAACACCTACGCCAACGGGCTCGGCATGGAGTCGGCCGTCAACGGGCTCGGCTACACCTTCGAGAAGGACGGCGTGTACCCGGCGCAGATCCCGTTCAGGGACTCCGAGGAGGGCTGGGACGACTGGCCGCCGATCTTCACCCCGCAGTACGCGCCCTTCCACGGCACGGTCGCCGCGCACACCGTGGAGATCCCGCTGCGCGTCAACGGCTCCGACTACACCCAGCAGCCCGTCGCGGAGCTGCGCCGCCGCTCCGCGATCAACACCGACGTGGCCGCCGCCGCGATCCGGGCCACGTACGGGTTCGTGCGGGCCAGGCACGACCAGCTCATCGCGGACCAGATCGAGGTGTTCCGCAGGGGCACGGCGGGCGAGCCGTCGAAGACCGTGCCGCTCGGCATCGTGCCCGGCTTCGGCCCCGAGGACGTCTACACCACCACCTACCCCAGGGCCTACGTCATCACCGGCGAGCGCTCGGCCCAGGCCGCCGCGCGCCTGGTGGACCACCTGATCGCGAACGACGTGCGGGTCGAGCGGGCCAGGCGCGACTTCAGGGCCGGCGGCCGGACGTACCCGGCGGGCTCGTACGTCGTGGACATGCGCCAGCCCAAGCGCGGCCTGGCGAACGTGATGCTGGAGGCGGGCGCGGACATCTCCGCCAAGGTGACCGCGATGTATGACATCTCCGGCTGGAGCCACGGCCTGCTCTGGGGCGCCACGGTGACCGGCGTGCCCTCCATCGACGTGCGCTCGGAGCCGGTCAACGCCGCCGCGCCCACCGGCTCGGTGCCCAGGACCCCGGGGCCGCTGCTGCTCAGGGTGGCCGACGCCAAGGACGTGCGGGCGCTGAACGACCTGCTCGCCCAGGGGATCGAGGTGACGTGGGGAGGCGGCGGCGCGATCGTGCCGGCGAGCGCCAGGCAGGCCGCGAGGACGGCGTCCGGCCGCTACGGCGTGAGCTTCGTCCCGGCCGGCTCGGCCACCGGCGTCCCGCTGGCGCGGGTGCGGATCGCTGCCGCCGCGGCCGCCGACGAGCTGTTCACGCTGCGCGAGCTGGGCTTCGCCGTCACCCCCGTCTCCACGGCCGTGCTGAACGCCGGCTTCGACTGGAGCACGGCCGACGTGCTGTTCGTCTCCAGCGGGCTGAGCTACGCCGCGCTCGGTCCGGCCGCCAGGGCGGCGCTCGACGCGTTCCTCGCTGGCGGCGGCGTGGTCACCAGGGGCGGCACCGGTGCGGCGTTCAACGCCGCGGCCGGGCTGCTCACCGCGACCGCCGTGGCCGGCAATTCCGACGCCAACGGCGTGGTCAGGACGGTGACCTCGGACGGCCCGGTGGGCGGCGGCTCGCCGGCGCACTCGTTCGTGTACTCGCCGCGCTGGTTCACCGGGCTCGGGGCCGAGGTCACCGTCGAGCAGTCGTACGCGGCCGACGGGCCGCTCGTCTCCGGCCACTGGCGGGCGGACGAGAACGGCGCCGGCGGGCAGGAGGCGGCCAGGGGACAGGCGGCCGTGGTCAGCGGCAGGGACGAGCGCGGGGCGGCCGTGGTGCTGTTCGGCACCGAGCCGATGTTCCGCAACCACCCGAAGGGGCTGTTCCCGCAGGTGGCCAGGGCGCTGTACTGGTCGGCGGCCGTCACGGGCGCCACCGTCACGACGCCCTGATCACGTGGGTGCCCGTCCGGCTCTCGCGCGGGAGAGCCGGACGGGCATCTGCTATGATCTCGGTACTTGTCAGCCTTCCGGCCGCGGATTCCCTTCCGGCCAGGAAGGCTTTTTTTGTGCCCTCGATCCGGCACATGATCGCTTCCTACCGAGGAGTTCTCATGCTCGATGTGTCCGTGCGTCCCGCGACGGCCGGCGACCGTGCGGCCGTGGAACGGCTCTGGCTGATGTTCCGCCATGACCTGTCCGAGCTGGACGGCGTGCTCCCGAACCCCGACGCCACGTTCAGGAGCGATCGGCTCCACTCGGCCTTCGAGGACGCCGACTGGGCGGCGTACCTGCTGGTGAGCGGGGTGAGCCCGGTGGGGCTCGCGTTCGTGCGCAGCCTGTCGGGCCCCGCGCGGGTGCTGAACAGCTTCTTCGTCGTACGCGGCGCGCGGCGGTCCGGGATCGGCCTGCGCGCCGTCCAGGACGTGATCGCCCGGCACCCCGGCCGGTGGGAGGTCGCCTTCCAGGACGAGAACGGGCCCGCGGTGGCCTTCTGGCGGCGCGTCGCGACCGAGGTCGCCGGCACCGCCTGGAAGGAGGAGCACAGGCCCGTGCCGAACCGGCCCGAGCTGAAGCCCGACACGTGGATCTCCTTCGACACCGCCGCCTAGCCCGGACGTCCCCGAAGTGGATCAAATATGCCCATAGAGGAAGCTTTCCGATATTCAGAGACATGGGGCAGCATGGCTACATTGAGTAGCTGGAATATCACTTTCTGTGACTTCGATCGAACCGGATCGGATCTCAGGAAACAGGGGAGCGCAACATGAAGGCACGTCAGATCGGCGGGGCATGCGCCGCCGCCATCGTCATGCTCACGGCCGGTGCGATCACGGGTTCCGGCGCGGCGATGGCTGAAGAACAGCCGCCGAGCAGGGTCGCGTTGTGCAGCACCGGCCCGATTTACCGGTCTGCCCACGTCCGCGTCGACATCAAATGCGACATCAAAGTCGAGTTCGAGCGTCGCCGGTACATGCCGAACGCCGCCGACTATGTCGGCGAGGCCATCCTGACAGAGGGCCAGGACCCACTGGCCAACCAGTGAGCCTGTCCGGCCGGGTGGGACGCGAAAGCGTGCCGGCTGTGTGCCAGGCCTGAACGTGCCAGGCCTGAAACGGGCCGCCCCTGGGACCGCGCACCAGAAGGTGCGCGGCCCAGGGGCGGCCCTCACGCTGGGTCACAGCGGTCGTGTCACCCAGGCGTGTCACCCGGCTGGGGCGTAACCGGCGGGCCGGGTGGTGAACGTGCCCCGGCCCTGGGTTCTGCTGCGCAGCCGGGTCGCGTAGCCGAACACCTCGGCCAGCGGGACGGTCGCGGTGATGACCACCGTGCCCGCCCGCGCCGCCGAGCCGGAGATCCGGCCCCGCCTGGCCGCCAGGTCGCCGAGCACCCCGCCGGCGGCGTCGTCCGGCACGGTGACCGTGACCTCGGCCACCGGCTCCAGCAGCACCATGGCGCAGACCCGCAGCGCCTCGCGCAGCGCGAACCGCCCGGCCGTGCGGAAGGCCAGGTCCGAGGAGTCCTTGGGGTGGGTGGCCCCGTCGGTCAGCGTGACCCGCAGGCCGGTCACCGGATGACCGCCCAGCGGGCCGCCGGCCAGCGCGTCCCGGCAGCCGGCCTCCACCGCGCGGACGTACTCGCGCGGCACCCGCCCGCCGGTGACGGCCGACGCGAACGCGAACCCTCCACCGTCCATCGGCTCCACGTCGAGCACGACATGGGCGAACTGCCCGGCGCCGCCGTCCTGCTTGACGTGCCGGTACAGCAGCCCCGACACCCCGCGCACGACGGTCTCCCGGTGCGCCACCTGCGGCCGGCCCACGCCGACCGCCAGCCCGTGATCGCGGCGCAGCTTCTCCGCCGCGACCTCCAGGTGCAGCTCGCCCATCCCGGACAGCACGGTCTGCCCGGTCTCGGCGTCCGTCCTGACGACCAGCGAGGGATCCTCCTCGGCCAGCCGCGCCAGCGCCGACGCCAGCCGGTCGGCGTCCGTGCCGCGGCGCGCCTCGACCGCCACCGAGACGACCGGCTCGGTCGCGCTCGGCGGCTCCAGCACCAGCGGCGAGTCCTGCGCGCACAGGGTCGTGCCCGCGCGGGCCGACTTCGGCCCGACCACCGCGACGATGTCCCCGGCCACGGCCAGGTCCGCCTCGGTGTGCCGGTCGGCCTGCACCCGCAGGATGCGGCCGATCCGCTCGGTGCGCCGCGCGACGGGGTCCAGCACCATGTCCCCCTTCCGCATCGTTCCCGAGTACACCCGCAGGTACGTCAGCCGCCCGGTGGCGGTCGAGCTCACCTTGAACACCAGCGCGGCCAGCGGCCCCGCCGGATCGGCTGCGCGCACCCGCTCCTCGCCGTCGTGCTCGCCCCGGACCGCCGGGACGTCCAGCGGCGAGGGCAGGTACGCCACCACCGCGTCAAGCAGCGGCTCGACCCCCCGATCGTGGTACGCCGAACCGCACAGCACCACCAGGCCCGCACCCGAGAGGGTGAGGTCGCGCAGCGCGGCGGCCAGCGTGCCCGCGGAGATCGACGGCTGCGCGCAGAACTCCTCCAGCGCGCCGGGATGCAGCTCGGCCACCGCCTCCTCCAGCAGCCGGCGTCGCCGCCGCGCCTCCTCCAGCAGGGCGCCATCGACGGGACCCTCCTCGTAGGAGCCGCCGCCGTCCCAGACGAGCGCGCGCATCCTGACCAGGTCCACCACGCCGGTGAACCCGTCCTCGCGCCCGATCGGCAGCTGGACCACCAGCGGCGCCGGATGCAGCCGCCGGCGAATCGAGCCGACGGCCGCGTCGAGGTCGGCGCCCGCGCGGTCCAGCTTGTTGACGAAGGCGATGCGCGGCACGCCGTACCGGTCGGCCCGCCGCCAGACGGACTCGCTCTGCGGCTCGACGCCCGCGACCCCGTCGAACACCGCGATCGCGCCGTCGAGCACCCGCAGCGAGCGCTCCACCTCGTCGGAGAAGTCGACGTGGCCGGGGGTGTCGATGAGGTTGATCCGGTGCCCGTCCCAGACGCAGCTCACGGCCGCGGCGAAGATGGTGATCCCGCGGTCGCGCTCCTGGGAGTCGAAGTCGGTGACGGTCGTGCCGTCGTGCACCTCGCCACGCTTGTAGGTGGCGCCGGCGAGGTAGAGCATCCGCTCGGTGACGGTGGTCTTGCCGGCGTCGACGTGAGCGAGGATGCCCAGGTTGCGGACGGTGGTCAGCGAGGTGGAGAGGTGAGCACGCACGGCCCTTGGCCCTTCCGGGTCGTTTCTTGACAGGACGGCGCGATTCACCTGGCGGACAGCCCGGCGTCAGGCCAGGCGAGAACCAGGCCGGCAGCGCTCACAGCGGGGCCACCGGCAAAGGGATGGAAGATGTCCGTCAGGGCATCCGGCGACGGCCGCGCGGCCGGCACCGGGGCGGCGAAGACACCAGGATCACCTCGTAGCGCGACGAGGGGAGCACGACAGCGGTGCTGTGTCGCACGGCCGGCTCCTCTCCTTCGTCGACGCGGGTGCGCCGGTGCAGCGCGTGGAGGCGCTGCGTCGTCCGTAGGTGGCGAGTGTAGTGAACGCGGAGCGCGCGGACGAGCGAATATTTCCCCGCCGTCGGGCCGCCGTTCACCGACCGGCGGAGGTTCACCACGCGGACGCCTCGCTGCCCCCGATGAGAGACCCGGCTGTCATGTCCGCATGTCGACATAGGCGCGAGACGGCTTCCAGGGGAAGGACCCGCGCCCATGACGACCTCTCTTGACACCGGCCGGTACACGGTCGCACTGGCCACCAGCGCCGCCGACGTGCAGGCCGCCCAGCGGCTGAGGTACGCGGTCTTCGCCGGGGAGATGGGGGCCAGGCTCGACAGCCCGGTCTCCGGCCTCGACGCGGACCGGCTCGACGCCTACTGCGACCACCTGCTCGTCCGGGCGGGCCGGGAGGTGGTCGGCACGTACCGGCTGCTGCCTCCCGGGCGTACGGACCGGCTCTACTCCGAGACCGAGTTCGAGCTCGGCAACCTCGCCCCCATCAGGCGGGGCCTGGTCGAGGCCGGGCGGACGTGCGTGCATTCCGATCACCGCGACGGCGGCGTGGTCGCCCTGCTCTGGGCGGGCATCGCCCGCTACATGGTGGCGGGCGGCCACGAGTGGCTGGCGGGCTGCTGCTCGGTGCCACTCGACGACGGGGGCGCGCTCGCCGCCTCGGTCGTCGAGCGGGTGCCGCTGGGACCGGAGGAGTACCGGGTCACGCCCCGCACCCCGTGGCGCGGCCGGGCCACGGGGCGCGCCGACCGGTTCGTGCCGCCCGCGCTGCTGCGCGGCTACCTGCGGCTGGGCTCGTGGGTGTGCGGGGCGCCCGCGCACGACCGGGACTTCGGCACGGCCGACTTCTTCGTGCTGCTGTCCATGGCCAACGCCAACACCCGCTACCTGCGCCACTTCCTGGGAGAACTCCGGTGACGACCGCCGTACACGCCGGGCTGACGGCGGCCGGGACGAGCCGCGCCGAAGGGACCGCCGGGCTCCTCCACCGCGTGGCGCGGCTGCTCGCGGCGGTCCTCGTGGTGCTCGCGGGCACTCCGCTCGCGCTCGTGGCCTCCCGGGCGCATCCCGCCCGGCGGGCCGGGATCACCCGGGTGTGGGCCAGGACGCTCCTGCGTGCGCTCGGCGTCAAAGTGCACGTCACAGCACCACCGGCCGTCGTACCACCGGTGGCCGGGGCGGGCGGCGGGGGAGCGCTGGTCGTGGCGAATCACGTCTCCTGGCTCTACCCGCTCGTCATCGCGAACGCCCTGCGCGCCGGCCACACCGTCGCCGCCTTCCCCGAGGGCACCACCTGGTGCGGCCGCGGGATGGGACGCTTCCGCCCGGCCGTCTTCCAGGCGGCGGTGGACGCCGCCGCAGAGGTACGCCCGGTGACGCTGCGTTACCGCGAAGGCGGGAAGCCCTCCACCCGCGCCTGTTTCGTGGGCGACGACTCGCTGCTCGCCTCCGCCCTGCGGGTGGCCTCGACCCGTGACCTGGTCGCCGAGGTCACGATCCTCGCCCCCATCCGGCACTCCTAGACCGCCGGGAAGGGGCCCGGCCGGGCCGCGCTGGCCGGGCTCGCCCAAGCTCGCGTGCGCGCCCGGATCCCCGAATCCCACCCGGCTTAAGCGCTTCACCTGCCCGCCCGCCGCGACGAGCGGGCGTTTATGGGGGCCTGGACGATGGTAGGGGCGTATCTAGCAGGGGAACTGGAGATCGCCCCGCTATCGGAAGCCTTCGGGGGAAGGCGTTGATAGGCGGTCTCCGCGGTTGCTGAGACCGCCGGATCGGGGGAACCCAATGCGCAAGACGCTCACCGGGCTGGGCCTGGCGTTCTTCTTGACGCTAGGACCGGCCGCCGCGGCGACGGCTGACACGCCCGTCGCGCCGGTCGCGCAGAGTCAGGTCACACCCGCGCCGCAGCAGAACGACACGCGGAACGAGGGTGGCGGCGGCAACGCCGGCCTGTGGGGCCTGCTGGGCCTGCTTGGCCTGCTGGGCTTCGCGGGCATGCGCAAGCAGCACCGCAACCATGTCGGTACCGCTGAGCACATCCCTAACCGGACTACGCGCCCATAACCCAAACGCCATCAACCGAACAGTCCCGGCCTGACGCCGGGCCAGCCAAGGGTGGCACGGCCGTCCCAGTACGGCCGTGCCACCTTGGCGCTGGCGTGAGCGGATCTCTTCGATTAGGTTAGGCTCGCCTAAGACATCACCTGATCCACGGTTGACCGAGGAGCCGTTCCCTTGACTCGCACGCTCGCCCTCGTGGCGCTTCTACTGGTCACCATCGCGGGGTGCGGCTCCAAGGCGCCTGCTTCCGCGCCCGCCGCCGGCACGGGCTCGGCGACGGCCCAGGCCGCGGCGCCCGTGACCATGGATCACAAGTACGGAACGACGACGATCCCCGCGGCGCCCAAGCGCATCGTCACCGTCGGCCTCCTGGAGCAGGACTCCCTGCTCGCCCTCGGCATCGTGCCGGTCGCGACCACGGAGTGGTTCGGCGGCTACCCGGGCGCGATCGGCGAGTGGGCCAAGGACAAGCTCGGCGGCGCCGCCCTGCCGCAGGTGCTCAAGGACACCGGCAGCGGCCCCCAGTTCGAGAAGATCGCGGCGCTCAACCCCGACCTGATCCTCGGCCTGTACTCGGGGCTCACCAAGGAGCAGTACGAGACGCTGTCCAAGATCGCTCCGACCGTGGCCCAGCCGAAGGAGTACATCGACTACGGCATCCCCTGGCAGGAGGTCACCAAGCGGGTCGGCACGGCCGTCGGCAAGGCCGCGGAGGCCGACCAGCTGGTCAAGGGGATCGAGGAGCGCTTCGCCAAGGTGCAGCAGGAGCACCCGGAGTTCAAGGGCAAGACCGGCCTGATGGCCACCCTCTACGAGGGCTACTTCGTCTTCGGCAGCCAGGACCCGCGCTCGCGCCTGCTCGGCTCGCTCGGCTTCCAGCTTCCCGCCGACCTCGACAAGGCCATCGGCGACAAGTTCGGCGCGAACATCAGCAGGGAGCGGCTCGACCTCCTCGACACCGGCGTGATCGTGTGGAGCGTGCCCGACGCCGCCAAGGGCGAGGCCACGCTGCACGGCGACAGCGTCTACAAGGGGCTCGCCGTGGTGAAGGAGGGCAGGGAGGTCTACCTGCCGGAGAGCACCCCGCAGGGTGACGCGGTCGCCTTCCTCACCGTGCTCAGCCTGCCGTACGTGCTCGACACCCTCGTTCCCAGGCTCGCGGCGGCGGTGGACGGCGACCCGGCCACCAAGACCGCGTTGTGAAGGCCCTCGGGGCCGCGGTGATCGCGCTGGCCCTGGCGGGATTGCTGTCGCTCTCGCTCGGAGCCCGGCAGCTCCCGCCGGACCAGGTCGTGGGCGCGCTGCTGGGGACGGTGAGCGACCGCGAGATCCTCGACGTCATCTGGTCGGTACGGGTGCCGCGCACGCTGCTCGGCGTGCTGGCCGGGGCGGCGCTCGGCCTGTCCGGCGCCCTCATGCAGGCGCTCACCCGCAACCCGCTCGCCGACCCCGGCGTGCTGGGCGTCAGCGCGGGCGCCGCGTTCGCCGTGGTCCTGGCCATCGGGGTGGCCGGGGTCGCGGCGCCCGCCGGGTTCGTGTGGTTCGCGTTCGCGGGGGCGCTGGTGGCCAGCGTCGTCGTCTACGGGCTGGCCGGGCTGGGGCGCGACGGGATGACGCCGGTCAAGCTGGCCCTGGCCGGGGTCGCGGTGACGTTCATGCTCAGCTCGGTGACCAGCGCGTTCGTGCTGGTGGACCCGGAGTCGCTGAGCAGGTTCCGGTTCTGGTCGGCGGGCTCGCTGTCCGGCGCGGGCGCGCAGGTGCTGCCGCAGCTCCTGCCGTTCGTGGCGGTGGGGGCGGTGCTCGCGTTCGCGTGCGGGCCCGCGCTGAACAGCCTCGCGCTCGGCGACGACGTCGCCAGAGGGCTGGGGCGCAGGGTGGGCCTGGTC
>NZ_VCKX01000220.1 GCF_005889725.1 Nonomuraea zeae | reverse complement strand
CCGGAACACACATGGTCCCGGAACGATCGCGCGACCGGCGTCAGGCGCTCCCCCGCGGCCCAGCTCACCCCGACCGTCCTGAACACGGCCGGCGACAGCGGGATCTCCACCACCCCCGAGGCCGAGCGCGCGGGCCCCGAGCGGGGCAGGACCGCGACCCCGAGCCCGGCCGCCACCAGCCCGCGCACGGTCTCCGACTCCTGCCCCTCGAACGCGATCCGCGGCTGGAATCCCGCCGCCGCACACAGGTCGTCGGTGATCTGACGCAGCCCGTACCCGTGTTCGAGCGTCACCAGCTCCTCCCCCGCCAGCTCGGCGGGCCGCACGCGGCGGCGCGTCGCGAACCGGTGGGACGACGGCACGGACAGCACCAGCTCCTGGTCGGCGAGCGGCGTGCTGACCAGATCGGGGTCGTCGAGCGGCAGGGGCGCCACGAACACCAGGTCGACCTCACCCTCCTTCGCGGCCCGCAGCATGTCCTGCCGCGATCCCTGGGCCAGGCTGAACCGGACCCCCGGGTTGCGCTCGCGGAAGCCGCGGATGAGGGACGGCACGAGCGTCCGGCCGAGCAGGTGCAGGAAGCCGAGCACGACGCGGCCGGTGCCCGGGTCGATCTCCTCCCGCACCTCGCGCGCGGCGGCGGCCACGCCGGCGAGCGCGCGGGTGGAGGCGGCGGCCAGGGTGCGGCCCGCCCTGGTCAGGCGGATGCCCCGGCCGGACGGGAGCACGAGAGGGGCCCCGACCAGGTCGGAGAGGGCGGCGAGGCGGCGGCTTGCAGTGGGCTGGGGGATGCCGAGGATCTCGGACGCCCGCGTGACGTGGCCCGTTTCGCCGACGGCGGCCAGCAGGGCGAGGGCCGGGGCAAGGTGGGCGGCGAGCTGTTCGTCGGATTCATCCATCACAGTATGAATTATCGCCTATTTCTGCATTAGACGTATTTATTAGCCTTGCTTAGCGTTGCACGGGTGGTGGTCACCGAAGTTTCCCTCCAAGCTCCAGCGAACACGCGGCGGGTCAGCGCGGCGGTCGCGGCGGCCGGGCTGTCGTCCTTCGCCCTGCTGTACGCGCCGCAGCCGGTGCTCCCGCAGCTCGCCACGGCGTTCCGGCTGGATCCCGGCACGGCCTCGCTGGCCATCGGGGTCGCGACGGCGTCCCTGGCCGTGGCCGTGCTGCCGCTGGCCTGGCTGGCCGGCCGGGTTGGACGGCGGCGGGTCATCCTCTGGTCGGTGCTCGTCTCGGCGCTCGTCGGGCTCCTGCTGCCGCTGGCGCCGTCCTTCCCCGTGCTGCTGGTGATGCGCGGTGTGCAGGGGGTGGCGATCGCCGGGTTCGCGGGGGTCGCGGCGGCGTACCTGGCCGATCAGCTCGGCACGGCCCGGCTGGCCGGCGCGGTGGGCGCGATGATCGCCGGCAACTCGGTGGGCGGGATGACGGGCAGGCTCGGGGCCGGGTTCGTGGCCGAGCCGCTGGGGTGGCAGGGCGCGCTGCTCGTGGTCGCCGCGGTGTCGCTGGTGTGCGCGCTGTTCACGATGGTGGCGCTGCCGCGGTCCGCGGGCGAGCCACGGCGTGCCGCCGCGAAGGCGGGCGCAGGGCCTGTCCCGGAGACGGATGCAGGGACTGCCTTCAAGACCGATGCGGGGCACGTCGTGCCGTTCGCCGTCGGGGCGCTGGCCATGGGCTCGTTCGTCGCCCTGTACAACGCCGCCGGCTTCCGCCTGGCCGCGCCGCCGATCTCGCTCACCCCCGCCGCCGCCTCCCTGGTCTTCCTCGCCTACGCCATGGGCACCGCCTCCTCGGCCGCCGCCGGTCGCCTGGCGGCTCGCCTGGGCCGTACGACCGCCCTGGCCGCCGCCCTGGTCGTGACGGTGCTGGGCTCCGTGCTCACCATCCACGGCTCGCTGCCCGTCATCGCGCTCGGCTTCGCCGTACTGACCGCCGGGTTCTTCGCCGCGCACGCCATCGCCAACGCGTGGGTCACCGCGGCGGCCCCCGCCGAGGCGCGCGGCCGGGCGGCGGGCGGCTACACCCTGTGCTACTACCTCGGCAGCGGCGCGGGCGGGACGGTGGGCAGCATCGTGTACGGCCACGCGGGCTGGACCTGGCTCATCGTCCTGACGTCGGCCTGGCTGCTGCTGGCCACGGCGGCAGTGCTCGTGAGCCGCCGATCGGGCCTCCGGGTGGCGCGGAGACGAGGTGCTCAAGGGAGCGTTCGAGTGAGTCGGTCAGCCACAGGTGAGTCGCACCCAGCGTGGCCGGCTCGCCGCTGACCTCCCCCACCAGCCGCCAGTAGCGGCGCATGCGCGGGTCGCGGTCCGGCTCGACGTTCGCGAGCAGCTCGCGCCTGAACGCCGGGGTGTCGCCGCTGCGCCGCACCGTGGCGTGCGCGGCCACGAACCGGTCCAGCTCCGGCCCCTCGCGCGGCGCCTCGCCCGCCAGCACCAGCGGCTCGACCAGCGCGCACGCCTCACCTACGCCCCACATCAGCTCGTCCTCGTCGCCGATCACCACCGTGTTCGCATGCGACCTGGCCCGCAGGCCGCGTGTCAGCGAGCGGTCGGTGACCAGGCCGACCAGCTCGGCGTACGCGACCACCTGGGGCGGCGTCGGGTCAGGCGGCGGCTCGGGCACGGCCATGGTCACGAAGCTGCGGAACATCTCCGGCGAGACGGGCGCCACCATCGTGCGCCGCCAGAAGTCGACCAGCGCGTCGCGGGCGGTCACCCCGTCCTCCACGGCGGCCAGCAGCTCCAGCCGGTCGGCGCGTTCGGCCGGGCCCGCCTCCTCGACCGCGCGCAGTGCCGCGCGCCGCCAGGACAGGTCGGCGAGCCGCAGATCGAGCGCGGCCCGCTCGGCCGCGACGATCTCGCCCACCGTACGCTCGCCGGCCAGCACCAGCGCGATGGCGCTCAGCCCGAGCCCGAGCCCGCGCAGCCGTCTGACCAGGCCGAGCCGCTCCACCGCCGTGCTGTCGAACCGGCGGTGGTTCCCGGTGCTGCGCACCGACTCGATGATGCCCTCGTCGCAGTAGAAGCGGATGGTACGCACCGGTACGCCGGTCAGCCTGGCCAGGTCGCCGATCCCGAACGTGTCATCACGCAAAGGCACTTGACCCTCCCACCGGGGACTGGATCTCTCAATGACATCTGTACCGCCGTTTGCCGGAAAGGCCCTCCCACTACCCCCTCCTCGCTCGCGACCACATTCTCGGCGAGATCGTGCGGATTCCCGGCATCCAGCAGCAGTCCGTACGCGAACTGATCCAGTAGGGCCGCGCGCCGCTGGAGGCGCGGCGGCAGCGTCTCGGCGCCGTTTCGCTGCGGGAGCGGCGCCGAGAACGCCTTGAGGCCGCCGGGGTGCCGCTGGAGCATGCACACCTCTGAGTCTCCGGCCAAATCGCGAAAATCTTATAAAGGGCCCACCCTCCACCTGTGTGGGAGTTAACGTGTAAACGCGGATCATGTGCCTCGTTCGGCGGAGACAACCGGGGGTGCGCACGGAGCTTCTCGCCAGCGAGAAGTCCCGTGCGAGCCACGCATGGCTGAGTCGATCGGACGCCTGGAGGCTACATGTTGCCTGAGAAGGAAAAGCGGAACCGATGGTGGTGGGTTCCGGGATCAGCTGCGGCGGTTGCATCACTGCTCCGCCTGGCTTATGAGATCCTCCGCGACCACTCCCGCCTCTAGTAGGTGAAGACCGGGGAGGACGCGGAACCCCCGCCGTGCCAGCCCCGGTCCGGCCTGGCCTGGCCTGGCCTGGCCTGTCCTGGCCTGGCGAATCGCGGGCCGGGCGTCCGGTTGCCGGATGGTCTGGTCGCCCCGTCGCGGCACCCCACGCACCTCATGCTGAGAGCTCTCGCCGCAGGTGCGGGCTTGACCTCCAGTTGGACTGGAGCTTTTACGGTGCTGGCGAATCCGTTCGAGAAGGAGGCGCCATGACGACGTTGGACCCTGCCCGGCTGGCGGAAGGGCTGCTGGAGCAGACCGGCGGGTTCGCCAGGGCGGTCGCCGGAGCCGACGCCGGCGCGCAGGTGCCCACCTGTCCGGAGTGGCGGCTGGCCGACCTCGTCCGGCACCTCGGGCAGGCGCACAGGTGGGCGGCGGAGCAGGTGCGCAAGGGCGAGCCCGTGCCCGTGCCCGACCCGCGCACGGCCGTGCCCGTACCGCCCGGGGAGTGGGCGGCCTGGCTGCGCGCGGGCGCCGACGAGCTGACCGAGGCGATCGCGCAGACCGGCCCGGACACCGAGGTGTGGACGATCCTGGGCCGCGGGCCCGCGGTGGCCTGGCTGCGCAGGATGCTGAACGAGACCTCGATCCACCATTACGACGCGGCGGTCACGACGGGGGCCGGCTTCGAGATCGCCGACGACCTCGCGGCCGACGCCGTCACCGAGGCGTTCGAGCTGATCTCCGCCCCGGGCGTGTACGCGATCAACCCGGCGCTGGCCGAGCTGCGCGGTCAGGGCGAGACGCTCGCGCTGCGGCCCGACGGCATGGAGGGGTGGCTGGCCACGAGGACGCCCGGCGGGGTCAGGTGGGCGCGCGGGGACCACGAGGCCGACGTGGTGATGTCGGGCCCGGTGCGGGAGATCATGCTGGTGCTCTCGCGCCGGGTCCCGCCCTCGGCCGGCACGGTGCGCCTCCACGGTGACGCCGCGCTGCTGGACCACCTGCTGGCCCGGATGGCGTTCTGAGCGAGCCCCAGCCCGGACCGCGCAGGGGCCGGTCCGGGTTCCCTGCGCGGGACGGGCGCGGGACGGGCGCGGTCAAGTGGGGTCGGGAGGGGTCACAGCTCCACGTGGGTGTCCGGGTCGCCGCCCATGCGCCCGCCAGGGTCGTCGAGGTCGCCCAGCTGGGCCATCTCCTCCTCCGCCAGGCCGAAGTCGAACACCTCCAGGTTCTGCCGCATGCGCTCGGGATCGGCCGACTTGGGGATCGGCACCGCGCCGAGCTGGAGGTGCCAGCGCAGCACGATCTGGGCCGGTGTACGGCCGTGCGCGGCGGCGAGGTCGGCGACGACGGGCTCCCCGAGCAGCTTGCGGCCGCGGCCGAGCGGGCTCCACGACTCGGTCACGATGCCGTGCTCGGCGTGCCAGGCCCGCAGGTCGCGCTGGGCGAAGCCGGGGTGGAGCTCGACCTGGTTGACCGCCGGCCAGACGCCGGTCTCCCCGGCCACCCGCTCGATCTGCTCGGGGGTGAAGTTGGACACGCCGATCGAGCGGGCCAGGCCCTGCTCGCGCAGGTGGACGAAGGCCCGCCAGGTGTCGGCGTAGAGATCGCGCCCGGGCAGCGGCCAGTGGATGAGATAGAGGTCGACGTACTCGAGGCCGAGCCTGGCCCGGCTCTCCTCGAACCCGCGCATGGCCGCGTCGTATCCGTGGTGGGAGCCGCGCAGCTTCGTCGTGACGAACAGCTCCTCGCGGGCCACGCTCGCCTCCGCGACCGCGGCGCCCACCCCCGCCTCGTTGCCGTAGCTGGCCGCGGTGTCGATCAGCCGGTAGCCGAGCGAGACGGCGTGCGTCACCGCCTGCCTGGCCTCCTCGTCATCCATGGGCCAGGTGCCCAGGCCCAGGCGCGGCATCGGGCGGCCGTCGGAGAGCGTGACTGTCATCGCTGGTTCTTCCCCCTTGTGGCGTCGGCTCGTGACCGGGATGGGCCGACGTATGAGCTGAATGTCGTCTTTACCCGAATGCCCACCGAACCAACCTGGCGGAAAGTCGCTCAGCCTTCGAGATAGCGCAGGATCGCCAGCACGCGGCGGCTGTAGCCGGGGTCTCTGGGCAGGTCGAGCTTGTCCATGATGGCGTTGACGTGCTTTTCCACGGTGCTGAGCGAGACGTGCAGCCGCTCGGCGATGGCGGCGTTCACGAACCCCTGGGCGAGGTGGCGCAGCACCTCGCCCTCGCGTGGGCTCAGCCTGCTCAGCGGGTCGGCGTGGGTGGTGCGGGCGAGGAGCTGGCGCACCACCTCGGGGTCGAACACCGTGCCGCCGGCGTGCACGCGTTCGAGCGAGCCGAGGAAGTCGCCCACCTCGGAGACCCGGTCTTTCAGCAGGTAGCCGAGCCCTTCCGTGGAGCCGGCCAGGAGCATGGCGGCGTAGTGCTGCTCGACGTACTGCGAGAGGACGAGCACCCCGACGTCGGGCAGGCGCTCGCGGATCTCCAGCGCCGCCCGCAGCCCTTCGTCCTTGTGCGTGGGCGGCATGCGTACGTCGATCACCGCCACGTCGGGCCGGTGCTCCTCGACGGCGGCCAGCAGGGCGGTGGCGTCCGCGACGGAGGCCACCACCTCGTGCCCGGCGTCGTCGAGCAGCCGGGTCAGCCCCTCGCGCAGCAGCACGGAGTCGTCGGCCAGGATCACCCGCACGGCGGCGCCTTCGGCAACGTCGCGGCGACCCTGGTGGGGCCGCCGGCCGGGCTGTCCACGGTGAACTCGCCGTCGAGCGCCAGCACCCGCCTGGCCAGCCCCGACAGGCCGCCGCCCGCCGGGTCGGCGCCGCCCTCGCCGTCGTCAGAGATGGCCACGCTCACCGTCCGCTCGTCCTCGCTCAGCACGACCAGGATGTCACGCGCCGCCGCGTGCTTGACCGCGTTCGTGATCGCCTCGCGGGCCACGAAGTAGAGGGCGGTCTCGGTCTCGGACACCGGCCGCCCGGCCAGCCCGTAGTGCACGGTCACCGGTACGCTCGACCGCTCGGCCACCCCCGCCAGCGCGGCGCGCAGCCCGAGCTCGTCGAGCGCGGTCGGGTAGATCCGCCAGGCGACGCTGCGCAGCTCGTCGAGGAGCGTGCGTGACTCGGTGTAGGCCTGGCCGACCAGGTCGGCGATCCGTTCGTGGTCGTCGGTGTGCCGGGCCCGGCCGAGCAGCATGGCCAGCGCGATGCCGCGCTGCTGGACGCCGTCGTGCAGGTCGCGCTCGATCCTGCGCCGCTCGTCGTCGACGGCTTTGACGATGCCCGAGCGGGTCGAGGTCAGCTCGGCGATCCTGCGGCGCATCAGCTCGTGGCTGCCCGGGCCGAGGAAGTGGTCGGCCAGCCGGCGTTCGAGCTGTGCGAGCGCCAGGCCCGTGAAGGTGACCAGGGCCAGCAGGACCGCCCCGCCGGTCAGGCCGAGCATGCCGCTGCTGGTCACCAGCCGTACGCCGGGCAGGCTCACGGGCACGGGCTGGGACTCGCCCCCGAGCAGGTCCAGCAGCCCGCCGAAGAGCAGCAGCCCGCTGACGAACAGGCCGGCCGCGCAGACGTAGCCGCCGAGGAGGCCTGAGGCGGCCCGGGCGAGGAGGAACCCGTAACCGCCCGGCCCGCGCGTCGTGCGGTGGTCGAGCCAGCGGGCCGGGCGTGCCCTTTCCAGGGCCACCAGCCAGGCCAGCCCTCTGCCGGCGGCCGGGCGGGCGGCGGGGACCAGCCGGGCGGGCCAGGCCACCAGCAGGAAGGCCAGCTCGGCCAGGCCGAGAGCCGTGCCGAGCACGACTCCGGTCAGCATGCGAGCGATCCTGAGGCCGGACACGGGCGTGAAGTCTAGCCCCCACGACACCTCGGCCTGCATGGGAGCGCCTACGCGTCGCGACCGCTCGGCCTGCGTGCGAGCATCTGGCCGTCGCGGCGGCTCGGCCATACGAGCGCCTACGCGTCGCGGCGGCGGAGCACCGCGTAGCCCGCCGCCGCGGCGGCGGCCACCCAGGCCAGCAGCCAGGCCAGCCCCTCCACCGCCGGGTACGGCATCGGCCCGCCGGTCAGGTTGTCCGTGCTGCCCATGAACGCCAGCCCGGCGAACAGCGGCATCCGCATCGACGCCGCCAGCGCCGCCTGGCTCCCGGTCATCAGCAGCAACAGCGGCAGCCCCATGAGCAGCATGAACACGACGGTGAGCGTCCCGGCCGCACTGCGCATCGCGGCGGCCACCCCCAACGTCATGATCGACACCAGCGCGAAGTAAACCCCCACACCCAGCAGGTCGGGCACGACCTCGCCCAGCGGCAGGACCACCAGCCCGCCGAACACGTCGGCCGACAGCGTCAGGTAGACGACCCCCGTCGTCAGGGCGCCGCCGGCCACCCCGGCCAGGAACATCACCGGCGCCACCACCAGGGCCTTGGCCGCCAGCACCGTCCCGCGCACGGGGGTCGCCTGCAAGGTGACCCGGATGGCGCCGGAGGCGTACTCCGAGGTGATCGTCAGCATCGCCAGCGCCACCAGCGCGAACTGCGCGAACGAGGTCGCCGAGACCACCGGCTCGCTCGCCGTGATCCGCACCCCCTGCGTCCCTTCGCGCAGCGCGTCCGTGGCCGCTGCGCCGCCCAGCGTCAGCGCGCTCAGCGCCAGGAGCGCCAGCCCGCCCGCCAGGCACCACCACGTGGACCGCACCGACCACAGCTTCGCCTGCTCCGACGCCGCCGCCTGCCACAACGCCCTCATGCCCGCCCTCATCCCCGCACCGGCCCCGCGCCGTACTCCACGCTCGCCGCCGTCAGCTCCTGGTAGGCCTGCTCCAGGGACGCCTGCCTGGTACGCAGCTCGTGCAGCCTGATCCCGGCCTCGTGCGCCAGGTCCCCGACCCGGTCGATGGGGGCGCCGGTGGCGACGAGCTCGTTCTCGCCGAGCCGCTCCACGGCGATGCCGGCCGCGCGCAGGCGGGCCGCGAGGTCGCCGGCGTGCGGGCTGCGCGCGATCACGGCCGTGAGCGAGCTGCCCGCGATGACCTCCGCCAGCGGCGCGTCCATGATCAGCCGCCCCTTGCCGATCACCACCAGGTGGTCGGCCGTGAGCTGCATCTCGCTCATGAGATGGCTGGAGACGAACACCGTCCGCCCCTCGTCGGCCAGCGACCGCATGAGGCCGCGCACCCACCGCACCCCGTCCGGGTCGAGCCCGTTGACCGGTTCGTCGAACATGAGCACCTCGGGGTCGCCCAGCAGCGCCGCCGCGATCCCGAGCCGCTGGCTCATCCCGAGCGACAGCGTCCCGGCCCGCTTGCGCGCGGCCCCGGCCAGGCCGACCGTCTCCAGCACCTCCGTCACGCGCCGCCGCGCGATGCCGTTGCTGCGCGCCAGCGCCACAAGGTGCGCGTGCCCGCTGCGGCCCGGATGCGTGGCGCGCGCGTCCAGCAGCGCGCCGACGGTCCGCAGCGGGTTCCTGATCCGGTGGTACGGAAGGCCGCCGATGGTCGCCGTGCCCGCGGTGGGCCGGTCGAGGCCGAGAATCAGCCGCATCGTCGTCGACTTCCCCGCCCCGTTCGGCCCCAGGAACCCGGTCACCGTGCCCGGCCGCAACTCCAGCGACAGATCGTCCACGGCGAGGTGGTCGCCGTACCGTTTGCTCAATCCCTTGACACTGATCACGCCGCCTCACGCTAGGCAGCCGCGGCGCGCACCACCATGGGGGCGAGCCGCCCACCTCTATGGCGGAAAACCGTAACCTCACAGGCCGGGCGCGAACGGGGACGCTCCCGGCCTGCCCCGACACCGTAGCGCCGGGCCGTTCAGGCGTTCCGCGCACAACTACCGGCATCCGGTGTGCCGTACGACATCGCGCAGGGCGGCCGGTACGCTACGTCGCTCCGGAGCACCGGTCGTACAGAGAGGCCGATCATGATCGTCAGCAGTGCCGTCGTCACCGGGGCCGCCGGCGGGATCGGCCGGGCGCTGGCCGCCCGGCTGCACGCGGACGGTGCCCGGGTCGTGCTCTCCGACGTCGACGCGGCGGCCCTCGGCGCCACCGCCGCCGAGCTGGGTGCCCCGTCGAGCGCCGTGCCCGCCGACGTCGGCGACCCCGCCGCGATGGACGCCCTCGCCGCCGCCGTCCCCGAGCCGGACCTGGTGTGCCTGAACGCCGGCATCGTCGGCCGCGACCTGGGCCTGCCGTGGGAGGTGAGCCCCGAGGACTGGGACCGGGTGTTCGCGGTGAACGTGCGCGGCGTGGTCAACGGGCTGCGCGCGTTCGTGCCGCGGATGCTCGCCGGGGGCCGGCCCGGCCATCTGCTCATCACGGCCTCGCTGGCGGGGCTGGTGACGTTCCCCGCCGGGGGCGCGTACGCCGCGTCCAAGCACGCCGTCGTGGCCGTCGCGGAGCAGGCCGCCCTCGCGCTGGCGGGCACCGCGATCGGCGTGACGCTGCTCTGCCCGGCGCTGGTGCGCACCGGCATGTCCCCCGAGGGCGCGGACCCGTCGGACGTCGCGGCCACGGCACTCGCCGCCGTGCGCGCGGGGACGTTCGCCGTGGTGCCGGACGGCTGGGACGCCGCGATCCTGCGGCGCGGCGAGCGGCTGGCCTCCGGCGGCCGACCCGAGCTGCCCCAGCCCCGTTAGCTCGGGCGGCCCGCCTCTTCCGAGCGGCGCTCGCGCCGGAGCCGGGTCGTCCGCTTGACGACGAAGAGCACCACGGCCAGGACGACCAGGCCGAGCACGACCTTGGACAGCACGCCCACGTACGCCTCGACCACCGTCCAGCTCTCCCCCAGCAGGTAGCCGGCCAGCACCAGCGCGGTGTTCCAGATCAGGCTGCCGAGCGCCGTGCAGAGGAGGAACACCGGCAGGGGCATCCGCTCGACCCCGGCCGGGATGGAGATCAGGCTCCGGAAGAACGGGATCAGCCGGCCGAAGAACACCGCCTTGTTGCCGTGCCTGGCGAACCAGTCCTGCGTCTTGTCCACGTCGGAGACGTCCATGAGCGGCACCCGGGCGACGATCGCGCGCACCCGCTCCGGCCCGAGCAGCGCGCCCAGCAGGTAGAGCACGATGGCGCCCGCCACGGATCCGGCCGTCGTCCAGGCCAGCACCTCCGGCAGCGTCATCCGGCCCATGCTCGCGGTGAACCCGGCGAGCGGCAGGAAGACCTCGCTCGGCAGGGGCGGGAACAAATTCTCCAGGGCGACCGCCAGGCCCACGCCCGGCCCGCCCAGCGTGGCCATCAGATCGACTGCCCATCCGGCGATGCCCCCAGGCTCGGCGGCGGTCAGCGATCCGTCATGCATAAGTCCTCCTGGAGGGTCGGTCTCGGCCGCACGGACCGGGCGGGTCGGTCACGCGGCCGTTGACCCCTGCCCAGGGAGACGACGGCCAATCTCGCGGCGCCTCTGCCGTCCGGCACCGTCCGGCCTCTAACCTTCGTCGATACCAGGGCGAAACAGCACTTCTTATCAGGAACGGGGTTGGCTTGTTCGGGATCATCCGGCCGTGCGCCGAACACGGCTGCCCGGCGCTGCGCGCGGCGTGGCGGGCGCATCTTTGCGGCTTGTGCCTGACGCTGCGAGACGGGCAGGGGCACGGCGCGCGGCTGGCCACCAACTACGACACCCTGATCGTCTCAGCGCTCGCCGAGGCCCAGTCGCCCGCGGCCGCGCCGCGCCGGGTCGCGGGGCCGTGCGCGCTGCGCGGATTCCGCGGCGCGGAAGTGGTGGACGCGCGGGCGGGCGGGGCTCGGCTGGCCGCCGGGGTCTCACTCGTGCTGGCCGCGGGCCGGCTGCGCGACCAGGCGGCCGACGGCGACGCCGCGTTCGGGCGCGCCCGGCGCGGGCTGGCGGCCCGCTGGGCGGCGGGCGGCACGCGCCTGGCGGCCGGGACCGGGTTCGACGCCGCCGTGCTGGTCGCGACCGTGGACCGGCAGCTCGCCCTGGAGCGCCGCCACGCCGATCCCCGGTACGCGGGCGCCGGCCGGCTGCTGGAGCTCACCGCGCCCACGGAGGACGCGGTGGCGGCGGCGTTCGCCCACACGGCGACGCTGGCCGGCCGCCCGGGGAACGCCGTTCCCCTGGCCGAGGCGGGCCGGCTCTTCGGCCGGATCGCCCACCTGCTGGACGCGGTCGAGGACCGGGAGAAGGACGCCGCGCGGCAGGCGTTCAACCCGCTGACCGCGACGGGCACCACGACGGAGGAGGCGCGGCGGCTGTGCGACGACGCCGCGCTCGGGCTGTCCCTGGCGGTGCTGGAGCTGGAGCTGGAGGAGCGCCACCTCGTGGACACGCTGCTCAGGACCGAGGTGAGCCGCGCGGTGGACCGGACCTTCCACGCCGCCGGCCACCTGGGGGGCGGCCCTTCGGGTTCGTACCGGCGGCCCGGCTGGATCCGCAAGTCGGCGGCCGGGGTGGCGACGTTCCTGACCTGCGGGCTGTGGCGGCCGCGGTGGAGCAAGCGGCGCGGCCGCCCGTGCGACGATCGCTGCTACCTGCGCGACGCGGGCAACTGCGACTGCGGGAACTGCGGGAATTGCGGCGACTGCTGCGACTGCTCCTGCGGCAGCTGACGGCGGCCTGACCCGCGGCCCTCGTGCCGTCGCGAGGTCAGACCACCTGCCCGGCCGGCCCGGTGAGCATCGTGACACCGGCGCCGGCGAAGTTGGCCAGGTCGGCGACCGCCGCCGCGCCCGCCTCGCTGCCCATCGCCGCGTTGAAGGCCTCCTGGTCGTCGAAGGTCAGCACCGCCACCAGGTGGTACGCGGGCTGCTCACCCGAGGGCCCGGCGGCGGGACGCAGGACGGTGTAGGCGCGCACGCCCGGCAGGGTGGCCGCGATGGGGGCGTGCGTCTCGTCGTAGTGCTTGTCGAAGGCGGCGACGCTCTCGGGGTGGTGGTAGAGAACTATGAGCTGAAATGCCACTGTCTGCCTCCAGGATCGGGGTGTCCCTCGATCAAACCTCCACCGGGCCCGGGACGATAGAGGGAACCGGGCGTCCGCCGCAGGGCCGGCCGCTCGCCGTCGGCTGCGATGATCACGTCCGAAATCCGCCAGCCGTCCGCCCGGTGGCTTCCTACACTGCCCGGCATGACTCCTGAGCGGAACCGCGAGCTGGTCAAACGGGCCTGGCGATCGTTCGCGAGCGGGGACAAGGACCTGATCGCGACGTTCTTCACCGAGGACGCGGAATGGCTGGCCCCGCCCGGGAACGCGACGGCCGTGGCGCTCGGCGGGAGTCATCACATGGTGGGCAGGGACGCCATCGTCCACTTCCTCGCCGTCGACTTCTCGCGCATGTTCGTCGCCGACGTGGCGGTGGCCTTCCGCGGGCTGCACGCCGACGGCGACGTGGTCGTGGTGGAGGAGACCATGGAGGCCACGCTGGCCAGCGGCAACGCCTACAGCAACGACTACTGCTTCATCTTCACGCTGCGGGACGGGCGCATCCACCGGGTGCGCGAGTACATGGACACCGCCAGGGCGCATCGCATGGTGTTCGGCGACTCCTGACGCGGGCGCGCCACCCCCGCGGGCGCCAGGTCCCGCGGGGACGGCCGCACGGCCGGGCTACGACGTCACGGCCCCTGGCCCGAGGGACCGGGCTGCGCGTCGTCGTACTCGACCGCGTAGTCCAGGTGCGCGCGGTCCTTCAGGGCGAACGCGGCCACGATGCTGATCAGGGCGCAGATCGCCATGTAGACGGCGATGGCGAACGAGCTCTGGTAGGTCGCGTACAGCCACACGGCGATCAGCGGCGCGGGCCCGCCGGCCGTCACCGAGGCGAGCTGGTAGCCGAGCGAGGCGCCGCTGTAGCGCAGCCGGCCGGTGAAGCTCTCGGCGATGAACGTGGCCTGCGGGCCGTACTGGATGTCGTGGATGGGCGCGGCCAGCACGATGGCCAGGAACACCAGCGACGGGACGCGGGTGTCCAGCAGCGGCCAGTAGATGAACGACCAGACCACCATCGCCGCCGCGCCGATGATGTAGAGCCGCCGCCGGCCCACGAGGTCGGAGACGTAGCCCCAGAACGGCACGGTGAACAGCGACACGACGCCGGCGGCGATGACGTACAGGTAGACGTCGCCCGCCTTGAAGCCCAGCGTCTTGGTGGCGTAGGTGAGGATGAACACGGTGAAGATGTAGAACGGCGCCTGCTGCCCGGTGCGCAGCAGCGCGCTCAGCACGATCTCCCGCCAGTTCCTGACGATGACCTCGCGCACGGGGACGCGCTCGACCCGGTTCTCCTCCAGGACCTTGGTGAAGACCGGCGTCTCCAGGATGCCGAGCCTGATGTAGAGGCCGACCGCGGCCATCACGATGCTGAGCAGGAACGGGATGCGCCAGCCCCAGTAGGTGTCGAGCGGCTGGAAGATCTGCAGCGCCAGATAGCCGAGCACGAGCCCGACCGGCACCCCGAACTGCGGCCAGCTCCCGAGGAAGCCGCGCCGACCGCCGCGCGACTGCCCCCACTCGGTGGCGAGCAGGACGGATCCGCCCCATTCGCCGCCGACGCTGATGCCCTGCAGCAGGCGCAGGAGCGTGAGCAGGATGCCGCCCCAGATGCCGATCTGCTCGTAGGTGGGCACCAGGCCGACGAGCGCGGTGGCGATGCCCATGGTCAGGAGGGTGATGATCAGGGTGGCCTTGCGGCCGATGCGGTCGCCGTAGTGGCCGAAGATCGCCGCGCCGATCGGCCGGGCGGCGAAACCGCCGAAGTAGGTGCCGAGGGCGAGCAGCAGGCCCGTCGTCGGATCGCTCGTCGGGAAGAACAGCCCCGCGAAGATGGTGCTGGCGGCGAAGCCGTAGAGGAAGAAGTCGTACCATTCGACGGAGGTCCCCACCGCGGAGGCGATCACCGCCCGGACCAGTTGCCGTCTCTTCTGCTGTTCTGTCGCGTCTAGTCGCTGCTCCTCGGTCATCTACCGCTCCTCCGGTAGTCGCGCATTCACCCGTGACGGTACATGACAGATCAACGCCGGTCACCAGGCTCTGTCAACGCTTGCTGACCAGCACTGACGAGCGGCGCGCCGAAGGCGCCCGGCCGGGTGCCGGGCGCCTTCGCCGGCTCCGCTAGCCTCCCGTGATCACGAAGCCGGAGCCCGGCTCGCGGACGATGTTGCCCTTGGCCGAGTTGGTGATGGTGACGTTGGTCAGCGTCGCGCTGCCGCGCGCGCCCGCGTGCGCCAGGATGCCGGCGCCGTTGTTGGACTTGTCGATGCGTACGTTGGTGACGGCGACGTTCGGCATGTTGCCGCCGCCCGTCTTGAACTGGATCCCGTCATAGGTCGAGTCGGATATGTCGGTGTCCCGGATGGTCACTCCGGTGATGTCCCGGGTCTGGGCGAAGAGCGTGATGGCTCCGAACTCCTGCGCCTCGGACCAGAAGACGCCGCCGCAGCGGTAGAGCCCGTTGTTCGCGATCAGCGTCTGGCCGGAGAACGGCAGCGGGTTGTGGTCGGTCGCCAGCATGATGCCGGGGTAGTTCATGGTGTCGTAGATGAGGTTGTTCTCGATCGTGTTGCCGTGGCCGCCGTAGATCGCGATGCCGTTCGCCCGCCACGGGAGCTGGACGGTGTTGTTGACGAAGTGGTTGTCGTGGGCGATGTCCACGGCCGGGTCCTTCACGTACGGGTTGGCCCACACCGCCAGCGAGTCGTCGCCCGTCGTCCGGAACGAGGAGTTGTAGACCCGCGAGTTGCGCGTGCCGTTGGAGAAGTTGATGCCGTCGGCGTAGGTGTCGCGGATGCGCATGCCGCTGAACTGCAGGCCGTCGGCCGGCCCCCACAGGTCGGGGATGTTGTCGAAGTCGCGGCCGACCCAGACGCCCACGTTGGCGTGCTCGATCCAGACGTTCGTGATCTTGGTGTTCTGGCCGAAGCGCCCGTTCAGGCCGACCCCGCCCTCGGCCCCGCCGGGACCGCCGCGGATGCGACCGGAGCCGAAGATGGCCAGGTCGGAGATCTGCACGTTGTCGTCGATGTCGAAGCCGAAGTTGCCCTCGTGCGGGTGGTTGATGCCGCCCGTCGCCAGGTGCGGCTCGGTCAGCGTGTAGAACTGGGAGTGCCACATGCCCGCGCCGCGGATCGTGACGTCGCTGATGCCGACCTGGTTGTACTGGCCGCGGTTCAGCGGGTCGTCGGTGAGGATCTTCTTCTCCTGCCGCCACTGGCCCGGCGGGATCCAGACGCAGCCGATGACGCCGTTCTGGTCGTCGGTCACCGCGCGCTGGATGGCGGCCGTGTCGTCGAGCCCGTCATCGGGCACCGCGCCGTAGCTGGTGATCGAGGTGCAGCCGGCCGGCTGTCCGGCCGGCGGCGCGACCTGCTCCAGGTCGATGAGGTCGATGATGTAGAAGGAGGCGGTGTCGCCGCTGTCGCGCTGCAGCCGGAACTTGGTGCCCACGGGGTACGACCTCGCCAGCAGCGCGTGCGACTCGTCGAACAGCCGCCTGGCGTCGGCCTGCGGGGTGTTGGTCAGGCCCTCGGGCTCGTCGGTCGTGCCGTAGAGCCAGCTGTGGCGCGAGGAGAGCGTCAGCTTCTGGACGAAGACGCCGTCGGCGTACAGGCTGATCGTGGCCTCGATGCCTCCTCCGCCGGGGGCGTCGGGGATCGAGTTGCGCACCACGATCGAGTTGGCCTGGTTGACCGAGGTGAACTCGACGTACTGGCCTGTGCTGTTGAGGCGCACCGACTTGCGGCCCGAGGACTCGGTCGCGAAGTTGGTGTGCCCGAACGTGCGCAGCGCATCGGCCTCCAGCAGGGTGCCCTGGTAGGCGGCGGCCTCGGCCTCGTACTCGACCCAGGGCACCGCCGCCCCGCGCCCGACCACGATGGGCTGCGAGAAGGTGTTGTTGGTCTCGTTGGTCTCGGCGACCACGCCGGTCGCGTCCGCGGTGGCGGTCAGGGTGGCGCCGCCGCTGGTGGCCGTCCAGCTCCCGCTGATCGCGACGTTGACGGTCGCGCCCGCGGCGATCGGCGCGGTGCTGGTGTTGAGCGTGGTCCCGCCCGCCGTCAGCCGGGTGACGGTGGTGGCGCCCGTCGTGGCGGACCCGCGGTTCTGCACGGCCACGGAGAACGTGACCGCCGCGCCGGCGGCCGGGTTCGGCGGGCTGGGGGTGATGCTCAGCACGCGCAGGTCGGGCCCTGGCGCCTCGGTGACCACCAGGGGCGAGGCCGCGGTGAAGGCGTTGTTGTCCTCGTTCTGCTCGATGACGGTGTTGTCGGCGTCCGCGCTGGCGCTCACCGGGTACGACCCCGCCGGCCGGGTCCCGAGGCCGTGGGTGACCGTGGCGGTGGCGCCGGCCGCGAGGGCGGGGACGGCGACGGTGCCGGCCAGGGAGCCGGCGAGGTAGAAGCTGACGCTGTCCGCCGGGGAGCCGGCCGAGCCCGCGTTCCTGACCGTGGCCGACAGCGTGATCGCGCTGGTCTCGCTCGGCGCGGCCGGGCTCCACGTCAGGCTGGTGACGGTCAGGTCGGGGTTGGCCGACGGGGCGCCGAAGATCTGGAACTCGGCGATTTGGCCGCCGGGTGCTCCGGAGTTGGCGGTGATCTGCAGGCGGACGTCGGCGGCCTTGCCGGTGACCGGGATGGTGACGGTGTTGCCGGTGGCCGGGTCGAAGGTGTAGGTCGCGGAGGCAACGAGGCCGGTGAAGCCGGTCGCGCTCTGCTCGCGGCCGAGCACCTGGATGGTCTGGGTGCGGCGGGCCCAGGCCGCGTCGGGGTTGAGCTTGAGCGTGATGGAGCTCAGGTCGGCGTTGGCGCCGAGCTGGACCGTGAGCTGGCCGGGGTAGGCGGCGCCTTCCCAGTAGGTCTGCACGTTGCCGTCGTTGGCGTTGGCGGCGACGTAGGTGTGGGTGTGCGAGGACTCGGTGATGGATTTGCCGAGCGCGAGGTTGGTGCCGGGCGGCGGCGGGTCGTCGCCGGCGCTGCCCCAGATCTCGAACTCGGACAGCTGCCCGGCCGGCCAGCCGGTGTTGGCGGTGATCTGCAGCCGGACGTAGCGCGTGGTGGTCGCGGCGAAGGTGATGGTCGCGGCCGGGCTGATGGTGTAGGTGGCCGAGGGCACGAGGGTGGTCAGGCCGGTGGGGGTGGCGCCGGCCTGGACGGTGAGGGTCTGGGTGCGGCCGGGCCAGCCGGCGGGGAGCTTGAGCACCAGCTTGTTGATGCTCGCGGTGGCGCCGAGGTCGACCTGGACCCATTGGGGGAAGGCGTTGTTGGCCGATTCCCAGTAGGTGGCCTGGTTGCCGTCGGTGACGTTGGCGGCGGCGTAGACGTCGGTGACGCTGCTGGCGGTGGCGGCTTTGCCGGCCGCCAGGTTGGTGTCGGCCGCGGCCTGGGCGGGCGGCGCGACGAGGACTCCGATGAGTAACGCAAGGACGGCTAACAGTGCTCGCATGGGGGTGGCCCTCCGGGGTGAGGCGGATGGCCGAACCATAAGATGTCGCACAGATAGCCGCAATATTTCGACGAGATTTCGCAAAGAATGAACTAATGGTTGCCTGTGTCGTGAGCCTTCTTTCTCCTTGTCAGAAGGGGTGCAAGGAGCTGCGAATTGCTCGAAACCTCATGTAAGAGGCAACGTCCGGAATACGCAATCAACCGCAAGTATTTGCGGTGGACGGTTGCGTGGTTTGCGTGGCGCCGCCACCCGCAATCGGACGTTCCCGGACGCCTTCCTCTGTGTGCTCACCCGTAACTCGCGGGCCACCTCAGAGGTCTACGGTGCGCGCATGACCATGCGCAGGTTACTCGCGAGCGTGCTGGCCGGCGTCCTCGCCGGCGGTACGGTCGCCGTCGTGCTGATTCAGACACCTCCCGCCACGGCGGACCGCCGCGGCCAGGCTCCCATCGTGATCGGGCACCGGGGCGCCAGCGCCCACCGGCCCGAGCACACCCTCCTGTCGTACGAGGCGGCCATCGCGATGGGCGCCGACTACATCGAGCCCGACCTCGTCTCCACCAGGGACCACGTGCTCGTGGCCAGGCACGAGAACGAGATCTCCGGCACGACCGACGTGGCCGCCCACCCCGAGTTCGCCGACCGTCGTGCCACCAAGACCGTGGACGGCCGGCCGGTCACCGGCTGGTTCACCGAGGACTTCACGCTGAGCGAGCTGAAGACGCTGCGGGCCCGTGAACGCGTCCCCGACCTGCGTCCGGACAACACCGCGTTCGACGGGCTGCCGGAGATCCCGACCTTCGAGGAGGTCGTACGGCTCGCGCTCCGGCACGGGGTCGGCGTCTATCCCGAGACCAAGCACCCGACCTACTTCGACTCCATCGGCCTGTCGCTGGAGGAGCCGCTGCTCGACGTGCTGAACCGCAACCGGGTGCGCAAGGCGTACATCCAGTCCTTCGAGACCGCGAACCTGCGCGAGCTGCGCGCCAGGACCCGGTTGCCGCTGATCCAGCTCATCACGTTCGGCGGGGCGCCGTACGACTGGGTCGCCGCCGGCAGCACCCGCACCTACGACGACATGGTGACCCCGGAGGGGCTGCGCGAGGTCGCGGGCTACGCGAACGGGATCGGGGTGGACACCCGCCGCGTGGTGCCGGTGGACGCCACGGGCGGCACCCTCGAGCCGACCACGCTGGTCGCCGACGCCCACCGCAGGCGGCTCGACGTGCACGTCTGGACCATCCGCAACGAGAACTCCCAACTGCCCGCCGACTACCGGATGGGGAACCCGGCCAGCCCGGTCTACCCCCGGGCGACCGGTGACGTGATGGGATGGCTGTCGCGGCTGCTGGAGCTGGGGATCGACGGCGCGTTCTGCGACGATCCCGCCATGGGGCGGGCCGTGGTGGCCAAGCGGTCCGCCTGACCCGTCCGCGATCCGATGCCCGCGCCTGAGCCGTCTCCGCTCGGACGGACGGCTCAGGTGCGGCACGGGCGCCTGGTCAGGTGTGGTGCCGGCGGGTCAGGTGTGGCGCCAGCGGGACTCGCCGAAGCAGTAGCCGGCGAAGAGCAGTACGCCCAGCGCCACCGCCCCGAGCAGCCAGGGCCCGGCGGGCGTGTCGGCGAACTGCCTGAGCGTCGCGTCGATCCCGCCCGCCTTGTCGGAGTCGAACGTGATCGCCGCCCGGATGACCAGGACCCCGGCCAGGGCGCCGATCGCGCCTCTGGCGACGTACCCGCCGAGCCCGAGCCGGTCCATCACGGCCCGCGCCCTCGGGGACATGCGCCCGCGGTCGAGCTCCCGCCTGAAGCCCTTCGTGAGTCCCTGGCGCACCCAGTACACGCCCAGCGCGGCCAGTCCCAGCCCGAGCGCCCCGACGATGTACCGCCCGCCCGGCAGGCCGAGCAGCAGGCCCGTCAGGTCCTGCGACTTCTCGTCGTCGGACGTGGCGTGGCCCGACGTCAGCATGCTCACCAACGTGAAGATGATCAGGATGTACACCGCGACCCGGCCCACCGACTCGACCTTGTCGATGACCTTCCCGCCGCCGGACACCGCCTCCAGCACCTGCCACAACGTGAGCCCGCCGAACCCGGCCGTCATGATCCACAGCACTACGGCGCCGAACGGCAGCTCCGCGAGCGTCGTGATGGCTCCCGCCTTGTCCGCCTCCTCCGACCGGTCACCGGCGGCGATCTGCACCGCCACCGCGCCGATCAGCGCGTACAGCACTCCGCGGCAGGCCAGGCCCACCCGGGCCAGCACGTCCAGCGTGCGGCTTCGAGCCGCGCGCCGGGCCGCGCCCTTAGCCTCGCGTCCCGCCCTTTCCGCAGTGTTCACCGTTTCCTCCAAAGGGGGGTAGAAGAGCACGAGTGCCCGGGAAACGACCGTCTAAGCCTTGGGCCCGCGGCGGAGCGCGGACGGCCACCTGTCCGCGGAGGCGCTCGGCCTCCCATTTCCGACCGAATGGGTGGGTACATTGACCCGGTGACCACCGATCAGCACGGCCTCGCGATGTCCGGCGCGAGCACTGCCGCGGTACGCCACTACGACCGGGCGATCGACGAACTCCTGCACTTCAGGGCCGAGGTGGACGCCGAGGCGAACGCGGCGCTGGCCGAGTCGCCCGGCTTCCCCATGGGCAACGTCCTGTCGGCGTACCTGGGGCTGCTGACGACCGAGGTGGAGGACGCCAAGACGGCGCGGGTGCGCTTCGCCGCCTTCCGCCGCAGGACCGACGAGACCGCGCTGCTCCCCCGCGAACGCGCTCATGTGGCGGCCGTGCAGGCCCTGCTGGACGGCGACTTCCTGACGTGCGGGAGGCTGCTGGGCGAGATCACCGTACAGCACCCGCGCGACGCCCTGGCGCTGGCCGCCGGGCACCAGGTGGACTTCTTCACCGGCGACGCGCGCTCGCTGCGGGACCGGATCGGCGGCGCGTTGAGCGGCTGGCGGGAGGACGACCCGCACTTCGGGCACGTGCTGGGCATGTACGCCTTCGGCCTGGAGGAGGCGGGACACTATGACAGGTCGGAGGAGGTCGGGCTGCGGGCGGTCGAGCTGAACGCCCGTGACGTGTGGGGCATCCACGCCGTCGTGCACACCTATGAGATGCAGGGCAGGTTCGGCGACGGGCTCCGCTACCTCGACGCGCGGGTGCCCGACTGGTCGACCGGCACCTTCTTCAACATCCACAACTGGTGGCACTACAGCCTGTACGCGCTGGAGTCCGGCGACCTGCCGCGGGTGCTGGCCGTGTACGACTCGGTGCTGGCCGACGGGCAGTCCTGCATGGAGCTGCTGGACGCGGCCGCGCTGCTCTGGCGGCTCCATCTGGATGGCTCCGAGCAGCACGAACGCTGGCGGGCCCTGGCCGACGCGTGGCCGGCGCGGGTGGCCGAGCCGTTCTACGCGTTCAATGACATGCACGCGGTCATGTCGTACGTGGGCTGTTTCTTAATCTCTTATGC
>NZ_VCKX01000021.1 GCF_005889725.1 Nonomuraea zeae | reverse complement strand
TATCGTCGGCAGCGTCAGATGTGTATAAGAGAAAGGGCCCGGTCCTGCTGGTGGACGGCCCCCTGCCCCCCAGCACGGACCGGGATCCGGAGCAGGGGGCGGAGGTGGTGCTGCCGGCACCGCCTGCGCCCGACGAGGTCGCTTACGTGATCTACACCTCCGGCTCGACGGGCCGCCCGAAGGGGGTCGAGGTGACCCATCGCAACCTGGCCAACCTGCTCATGGGGATGCGCGACCGGCTCGGGTCCGGGCCAGGCGACGTCTGGCTCGCCCTCACCTCACCCGCGTTCGACATCTTCGCTCTGGAGCTCTTCCTGCCGCTGGTCACCGGTGGCCGGGTGGTCGTCGCCCCCCACGGCGCCGTACGGAGACCCGAGGCCCTGGCTCGGCTGGTCACGGAGCAGGGCGTGACGCACGTGCAAGCCACCCCGTCGGTGTGGCGGCTGCTGCTGCCGGGCGGCATCGGCGGCGTGACCGCGCTGGCGGGCGGCGAGGCCCTGCCCGCCCCGCTCGCGGCCGAGTTACGCGCGCGGTGCGCTCGCGTCGTCAACGTGTACGGCCCGACCGAGACGACGATCTGGAGCACGGCCGGCGAGGTCGGGGAGAGCGTCACCATCGGCCGTCCGCTCGCCAACACCCAGATCTACCTGCTCGACGCGTCGATGCGGCCGGTGCCGGTGGGCGTCGCGGGAGAGCTGTGCATCGGCGGAGCCGGCGTGGCGCGCGGCTATCGGGGCAGGCCGGGCCGTACGGCCGGGCAGTTCGTCCCGGATCCGTACGGACCTCCGGGAGCGCGGCTGTACCGCACCGGCGACCTGGCCCGCTACCGGACCGACGGCGAGATCGAGTTCCTCGGCCGCCGGGACGGGCAGGTCAAGCTGCTGGGCCACCGGGTCGAGCTCGGCGAGATCGAGTCCCGCCTGCTGGAGCATCCCCAGGTCGGCGCGGCCGCGGTGGCGGTCGAGGGCGATCAGCGCCTGGTGGCGTACGTCGTGCCCGTGCCGGGTGCGGCCCTCGACCCCGGCCCGCTGACCGGCCACCTCGCCAGGACCCTGCCGTCGGCGATGCTCCCGAGCGCGTACGTCCCGCTGGACGCCCTCCCCCTGACCCCCGTCGGCAAGCTCGACCGCGCGGCGCTGCCGAAACCGGTCTCCTCGGGACCGGCGACGGCCCACGCTCCGTCCAGCCCGTCCAGCGTGGCGGGCAAGGCGGCGGAGCCGGCCGAGCCGATCGAGGTGGCCGAGGTGGCCGAGGTGGTTCGGCGGGTCTGGCGGGAGGTGCTGGAGCTGGACGAGCTGGCCGAGATCGCCGCCGACGACGACCTGTTCGACCTGGGCGGCCACTCCCTCACCATCACCCAGATCACGGCCCGCATCAGGGACCGGCTCGGCATCGAGGTGTCGCTGGACGCGTTCTTCGACGACCCCACGATCGGCGGGGTCGTCGAGGAGATCGTCCGCCTCCGGGCGGAGCGCTCCACGACGGACGAAGGCGCGGCCGGTCCGGGGACCGCAGTGCCGTCGCGGCCGGCCGGGATGACCCCGCCGTTGTCGTTCGCGCAGGAACGGCTGTGGTTCCTGCAACGGTTCGACCCGGACGACGCCTCGTACAACATGTATCTCGTGCTGCGACTGCGCGGCGCGCTGGACACCGGAGCGCTCCTGCACGCCCTGGACGCCGTGGTGGCGCGGCACGAGAGCCTGCGCACGTCGTTCGACGACACCGACGGCCGGCCGGTCACGGTCATCCGCCCGCCGGGGCCCGTCCCCGTCGAGCGCATCGACCTGACCACCTCGGCCGACCCGGAGGAGCTGGCCAGGTGGCTCGTCGCGGACCGTACCAACGCGCCGTTCGACCTGGCGGCGGCCCCGCCGCTGCGGGTCAGCCTGCTCGGGCTCGGCCGCGACGACCACGTGCTGTGTTTCGTGCTGCACCACATCATCGCCGACGGCTCGTCGCTGAGCGTGCTGTTCGACGACCTGTTCGCCCTCTACCAGGCCCGGGTCGAGGGCCGCGAGCCCGCTCTCGTGCCGCTGCCCGTGCAGTACGGCGACGTCGCGCTGTGGCAGCGGGAGCGGGAGTCCGGCGCGGCGGGCGAGGAGTCGCTGGCGTACTGGCGCAGGCAGCTCGCCGAGCCGCCCATGCCCGCGCTGCCCGCCGACAAGCCGGGAGCGCCCCGGCCCGAGGGCGCCTTCCACTCCTTCCAGATCCCGGAGGAGGTCGTCGCCCGCCTGGAACGGCTGGCGCAGGAGCACGGCGCGTCCCTGTTCATGGTGCTGGTCGCGGCGTACCAGGTGCTGCTGGCCCGGCACACCGGCCAGAGCGACGTCCTGGTCGGCACGCCGTGGGCGGCCCGCGACCGCGTGGAGCTGGAGCCGGTCATCGGCTACCTCACCGACACTCTGGTCCTGCGCGGCGACCTCGCGGGCGATCCGGCCTTCCGCGACCTGCTCGGCGTCACCCGCCGCACGGTGCTGGACGCGCACGCGCACCGCACCGTGCCGTTCGAACGGCTCATCGGCGAGCTGGGCGTGCCGCGCGACCTGCACCGCAATCCGCTGCTGGCCACCATGATCATCCTGCACAGCCAGGCCGGCGACGGCACCCCTCCGGAGCGGATCGGCGAGCTGGGAGTGCAGCTGTTCGACGGCGGGTACCGGCAGGCCAAGTTCGACCTGGCCTTGGAGACGTGGCGCAACGGGCAGGGGCTGCTGGCTGTCTTCGGTTACGACGCCACCCTCTTCCACACGGCCACCGTCGAAGGGCTGGCGGAGCGGTTCGCCATGCTGCTGCGGGGGATCGCGGACGCCCCCGGCACGCGGATCTCCCGGCTGCCGATGCTGACCGGGGACGATCTGGCCGCCGTGCGCGACCTCACCGCCGATACCGTCGAGGCGGGCGGCGCTGCCAGGACGGACGGCGTCCGCGGGTTGGACGGTGGCGGCGAGACCGTGCCCGCGCTCTTCGAGCGGGCGGTGGCCGCCGCGCCGGACGCCACGGCGCTGGCGGCCGGCGACGAGCAGGTGAGCTACGCCGAGCTCGACGCCAGGGTCGCCCGGCTGGCGGCGGCGTTGCGGCGGCGTGGGGTCGCCGACGGGTGCGTGGTCGGCGTGTGCGCGGCGCGGTCGGCCGAGGCGATCGTGGCGCTGCTCGCCGTGTGGCGGGCCGGAGGCGCGTACCTGCCGCTGGATCCGGACTACCCGGACGAACGGCTGGCCTTCCTGATCGCGGACAGCGGGGCGCGCCTGGTGGTGACCGACGCGGAGCACGCCAGGCGGCTGCCGCCCGAGACCGTCGTGCTCGTCCCGTCCGGCGAGTCGGGGAGCGGCGACCCCCGGTGGCTCGGCGGGTGGGCATCCGTGGCGCCGCATGACCCGGCGTACGTGATCTACACCTCCGGCTCGACGGGCCGGCCCAAGGGGGTGCTGGTCGAGCACGGGAGCCTGGCCCTGCGGGTGCGCTGGATGCGGCACGCGTACGGCATGCGGCCCGGCGACCGCGTCGTCCAGTTCGCCTCGCTCAGCTTCGACGCCCACGCCGAGGAGCTGTACCCGGCGTTGACGACCGGCGCCTCGGTGCTGCTGCTCCCCCAGGGCGCGGCGAGCCTGCCGGACGTGCTGCGTACCCCGGCCGGCCGGCTGGTCACCGTGCTGGACCTGCCGACCGCGTACTGGCACCGGCTCACCGAGTCGCTCGGCGACGTGAGCGGGCTCGATGCGCTGCGGCTGGTGATCATCGGCGGGGAGCAGGCGCACGCCGCGGCGGTGGCCAGGTGGCGGGCGCGGTTCGGGGACGACGTCACGCTGGTCAACACGTACGGGCCGACCGAGGCGACGATCATCGCCACGGCGGCCACCCTGGGCGCGGCCGACACCGCCCGCCGCCCGCCCATCGGCCGGCCGATCGACGGCACCACCGCCCACGTGCTCGGCCGCCACGGCGAGCCGGTGCCGCCCGGCTTCCCCGGAGAGCTGTGCCTGGGCGGGCCCGGCCTGGCACAGGGTTACCTGGGCCGCCCGGCGCTGACCGCCGACCGGTTCGTGCCCGATCCGCACGGCCCGCCGGGCGCCAGGCTGTACCGGACCGGGGACCGGGTGCGGCAGCGGCCCGGCGGCGACCTGGAGTTCCTGGGCCGCTTCGACAGCCAGGTGAAGGTGCGCGGCTTCCGCGTCGAGCCGGGCGAGGTGGAGTCGGCGCTGCTGGCGCATCCGGGCGTGCGCCAGGCGGCGGTGACGGCGGATCCGGACCGGCTGACGGCGTACGTGTCCGGCCCGGCCGAGCCCGCCGAGCTGCGCCGGTACCTGACCGCGACCCTGCCCGCGCACCTGGTGCCCACCGGATGGGTACGCCTGGACGCGCTGCCGCTCACGATCACCGGCAAGGTGGACCTCGCCGCGCTGCCCGCACCCGGGCCGGTGCCGGCCGCCGTCTTCGTACCGCCGGGCAGCGACGCCGAGGCGCTGGTGGCCGGGATCTGGGCTCAGGTGCTCGGCCTGGACGCCGGGCGCGTCGGCGCGCTCGACGACTTCTTCGCCCTCGGCGGGCACTCGCTGCTCGCGACCCGGGTGGCGGCCCTGCTGCGGAACTCCCTGGAGGTGGAGGTGCCGATCCGCACCGTCTTCGACCATCCGTCCGTGACCGGGCTGGCGGCCGCGGTCGAGAACCTGCTGATCGAGGAGCTGTCGAGCCTCTCCGACGCGGAGGCGGCTCACCTGCTGGACACGGAGGTCCCCCGTTGACCGACTCGGACGCCTTGACCGGCCCCGAGCGGCGCCGAGTCGCTGTCGGCCGCCAAGCAGGCGTTGCTGGCGCAGCGGCTGAAGCGCGGAGCGGGCACGGCACCGGTGGCGCGCCGGACCATTCCGGCCCGGCCCGCCGGCCAGCCGCCTCCGCTGTCGCATGCCCAGGAGCGCCTGTGGTTCCTGGAGCAGTTCGCCCCGGGCACCACCCAGCTCACCATCCCGCTCCGGCTGCGGCTGCGCGGCCCGCTCGACGTGGCAGCGCTGGCCGCCGCCTTCGACGCCGTCGTCGCCGGGCACGACGCGCTGCGCATGCGGTTCCCGGCGACCTCGGACGGGCTGCCGCGGATCGAGCTCCGCGAGCCGGGGGACGACGCCACGCTGCCGCTGACCGTCCGCGACGCGCCGGACGAGGCGGCGGCCAGGGCGCTGGCGGAGGAGTTCCTCGCGGTGCCGTTCGACCTGGCCGAAGGACCGCTCGCGCGGGCGCTGCTGGTCCGGCTGGCCGGCGACGACCACGTCCTGGTGATCGGGGTGCACCACATCGCCGCCGACGGCTGGTCGGCCGACCTGCTGATGCGCGAGGTCTTCACCCGCTACGACGGCGGCACGCCGCCGGCCCCCGAAGCCGGGTACGCCGACTACGCCGCCTGGCAGCGCGGCCGGGCACCGTCGCGGCGCGACCTGGAGTTCTGGCGGGACCGGCTGGCCGGGCTGGAGCCGCTGGACCTGCCGTCGGACCGGCCGCGCCCGGCCGAGCGCACCTACACCGGCGCGGCCCGCGCGTTCGCCCTGGCTTCCGACGTGGCCGCCGGGCTGGCGCGGCTGGGCCGCGAGCACCGGGCCACGCCGTACATGACGATGCTGGCCGCGTTCGCCGCGCTGCTCGGCCGGTACGCGGGCACCTCCGACGTCGCGGTGGGATCGCCGGTGGCCGGTCGCCAGGCGCCCGAGCTCGACGACGTCATCGGCTGCTTCGTGAACATGCTCACCATGCGGGTGGACCTGTCCGGCGACCCGACGTTCGCCGAGCTGCTCGACCGGGTGCGGGCCGTCGCCCTGGACGCCTTCGCCCACCAGGACCTGCCCTTCGAGCAGCTAGTCTCCGAGCTGGACCTGCCGCGCGACGTGTCCAGGTCCCCGCTGTTCGGCGTCATCCTCACGATGCAGACCTACGGCGGCGCCACCGTCCGGCCGCCGGCCGGGCTGAGCGTGGCGGACTTCCCCGTGGACGCCTGGGCCACCAGGTACGACCTGGAGCTCTACCTCGACGGCGACACGGGCGGGATGTTCGTCTACAACACCGACCTGTTCGACGCGGGCACGATCGAGCGGCTGGCCGGCCATCTGGGCGCCCTGCTGGAGCGGGTGGCGGCGCGGCCCGGTATGCGGCTGTCGGAGATCGACCTGCTCACCGAGGACGAGCGCCGCCTGGTCGTGACCACCTGGAACGACACCGCGACGCGGTACCCCGGGGCGGCCACCCTGCACGGCCGCGTCGAGGCCCAGGCGGCGCGCACGCCCGACGCGGTGGCGGTGCGCTTCGACGGGCGGTCTCTGTCGTACGGCGAGCTGGAGTCGCGGGCGAACCGCGTCGCGCAGACGCTGCGCGGGCTCGGCGTGAGCGCCGGGTCGGTGGTCGCGGTCTGCGCGGAGCGCTCGCTGGAGCTGCTGCCGGGCCTGCTGGGCGTGCTCAAGGCCGGTGCGGCCTACCTGCCGGTCGATCCCGATCACCCGGCCGAGCGGGTGGCGTTCATGCTGTCGGACGCCGCCCCGTCCGTGCTGCTCACCCAGCGCCGGATCCGTCCCGGGCTGCCGGAGACCTCCGCCGCCGTCCTCGACCTGGACGACCCGGACGCGTGGACCGGCGGCTCCGCACCCCTGCCGGACGTACGGCCGGACGACGTCGCCTACGTCATCTACACCTCGGGCTCCACCGGGCGGCCCAAGGGCGCGCCGAACACCCACGGCGGCATCGCCAACCGCCTCGACTGGATGCAGGAGCGCTTCCTGCTGACGGCGGGCGACGTGGTGGCGCAGAAGACGCCGCTGAGCTTCGACGTGTCGGTGTGGGAGCTGTTCTGGCCGCTGCGCTGCGGCGCGACGCTGGTGCTCGCGACGCCCGGCGGGCACAAGGACGCGGCGTACCTGCGCGAGCTGATCGTCTCCGAGGGCGTGACCACGGCTCATTTCGTGCCGTCGATGCTGGCGGTGTTCCTCGGTGCGGACGGCGCGTCGGACTGCCGCTCGCTGCGCAGGGTGATCTGCTCGGGCGAGGAGTTGCCGGCCGATCTGGCGCGGCGCTGCGTCGCGGCGCTGCCCGCCGCCGAGCTGCACAACCTGTACGGCCCCACCGAGGCCGCCGTCGACGTGTCGGCCTGGCACTGCCGTCCCGGCTCGCTCGCCACGGCGGCCAGGGTGCCGATCGGCACGCCGATCGCGAACACCTCCCTGTACGTCCTCGGCCCCGCCATGTCGCCGGCCCCGATCGGGGTCCCGGGCGAGCTGTTCATCGGCGGCGCCGGGCTGGCCCGCGGCTACCTCAACCGGCCCGCGCTCACCGCCGACCGGTTCGTCCCCGACCCGTTCGGCCCGCCCGGGTCCCGGCTGTACCGGACGGGCGACCTGGCCCGGTGGCGGCCCGACGGCGCACTGGAGTTCCTCGGCCGCCTGGACGCCCAGGTCAAGCTGCGCGGGCTGCGGATCGAGCCCGGCGAGATCGAGGCGGCGCTGCGCGCCCTGCCCGCCGTCGCGGACGCGGCCGTGGTCGTCCGCGAGGACCGCCCGGGTGACCCGCGCCTGGTCGCGTACCTCACCCCCGGTCCCGGCTCCGAGGAGGGCGCGGAGCTCGATCACGGCGCCGTACGGGCCGGGCTGAAGCGGACGCTGCCCGACTACATGGTGCCGGCTGCCTACGTCACGCTGGCCGCGCTGCCGCTCAACCCCAGCGGCAAGCTGGACCGCCGGGCGCTGCCCGCGCCGGTCGCCGGGCGGGACGCCGGGATCGAGCTCGTCGCGCCCGACACCCCGACGGAGCGGGCCCTCGCCGCGATCTGGGGCGAGCTCCTGGGCATCGAGACGATCGGCGTGCACGACGACTTCTTCGACCTGGGCGGGCATTCGCTGCTCGCCACCCAGGTGGTGGCCCGGCTGCGCAAGCGGACCGGGGCCGGGGTCAGCGTGATGGAGGTCTTCCAGCACCGCACCATCCGCGAGCTGGCGGCGCTCGCCGACACCCCCGCCGACCGGCGCGGCCCGCGCACGCTGCTGCACCGGCTGACCCCGTCACGCGGCCGGCCGCCGGTCATGAGCTACGTGTGCGTGCCCTACGGCGGCGGCAGCGCGGTCGTCTACCAGCCGCTCGCCGACACCCTGCCGGACGGGCACGCGCTGTGGTCGGTCGCGATCCCCGGCCACGACGTGGGCGTGGAAGAGGAGCCGCTGCCCTTCGACGAGCTCGCCGCCGGCTGCGTACGCGAGATCCTCGACCAGGTCACCGGCCCCGTCGTCCTGTACGGGCACTGCGGCGTCGGCTCGGCCCTGACCGTCGAGATCGCCCGCCGCCTGGAGGCCGCGGGGCGGGACCTCGCGGCCGTCTACATCGGCGGGATCTTCCCCTTCGCCCGGCCGCGCGGCCCGCTGCTGTCGCGCGTCGCCCGGCTCGCCGACGCCGAACGGCTGCGCGGCGACCAGCGTTACGTCAACTGGCTGATCTCGCTCGGCCTGGACATGGGCGAGATCGACCCCGTCCAGGCCCGCCGGATCGTCCGGAACATGCGCCGCGACTCGCGGGAGGCGGAGGGCTACTACACGCGCCTGTTCGAGACCGGCACCGAGCGGCTGCGGGCCCCGGTGATCAGCGTGGTGGGCACCGAGGACCCGGCGACGGACTACTACCAGGAGCGCTTCCGCGAATGGCACTTCCTGACCTCGGTGTCCGCCGTGGTCGTGCTCGCGGAGGCCGGGCACTTCTTCCTGAAATACCGGGCCGAGGAGCTGGCCGAGATCGTCACCACCACCCACGCCACGCTGGACGAGCCCGTACCTGACCGGGCGCCCGGCGCCACCTGGTGGCGGCACGACGTGTCCAGGGCCGAGGCACCGCCCGCGCCGGCCGGGGCGCAGCCGGGCATCCCGCGCTTCCTCGCCGTCGCCCTGAGCCAGCTCGTGTCCGTCACGGGGTCGGCGCTGACCGAGTTCGCCGTCCCGCTGTGGATCTACACCACGACGGGGTCGGTGGCGCAGTTCGCCCTGATGGCCGTGGTCGGCCTGGTACCCGGGCTGCTGACCGCGCCCGTCGCCGGGGCGATCATCGACCGGACGAGCCGGCGGCGGGTGATGCTGGCCGGGGACGTCGCGGCGTTCTCGATCCAGCTCGTGTTCGGCGTGCTGCTGTGGACCGGGCACCTGTCGGCGGGGCTGATCTACCCGTTGCTGGGCTGTCTCTCGGTCGCGCTCACCTTCCAGCGGATCGCGTACTTCTCCGCCGTGCCCCAGCTCGTCCCCAAGCTGTATCTCGGGCACGCCGCCGGGCTCATGCAGCTGGGCACGGGGACCGCGCAGCTCCTCGTGCCGATCTTCGCCGTCGGCCTGCTCGCGGGGATCGGGCTCGGCGGCATCCTCGCCCTGGACGTCGCCAGCTACGCGGTCGCGATCGTCGTGCTGCTGGTGGTGCGCTTCCCCCGCACCATGCCGTGGCGGCGCAGGGAGTCGATGAAGGCGGAGATCCTGGGCGGGCTGCGTTACTCGCTCGGCCATCGCGGCTTCGTCGGCATGCTGCTGTTCTTCGTCGTGCTGAACGTGTTCCTCGCCCCGCTGCTGCTGATGTTCTCGCCGCTGGTGCTCTCGTTCGCCGGGCTCGCCGACGTGGGCCGCGTCTCGTTCCTGGCCGGTGTCGGCACGTTCGCGGGAGCGCTCGTCATGATCGTCTGGGGTGGCCCGCGCCGCCTCCGGCTGCGCGGCGTGCTCCTGTGCGCCCTCGTCCTGGGCGGCTTCTGCCTGGTCACCGGGCTGCGCGCCGACCTCGCCGTGATCGCCGTGGGCGCGTGCGGCATGACGCTCTGGGTCACCGTGCTGAACGGGATCTACACCACGATCGTGCAGGTCAAGGTGCCGCAGCGCTTCCACGGCCGGGTGTTCGCCATGAACACGCTCATCGCCTGGTCCACGCTGCCCGTCGGGTTCGGCCTGGTCGCCCCGTACGCCGCCGCGCTGCTCGACCCGCTGCTGCTCGCGGACGGCCCGCTGGCCCCCACCGTCGGCGCGCTCATCGGCACCGGGCCCGGCCGGGGCATCGGGCTCATGTACGTGCTCTTCGGCCTCGCCATCGCGGCGATCGCGCTGATCGCGATGCGCGTCCCCGCGCTGGCCCGCTTCGACCGGGACGTGCCCGACGCGGTCGCGGACGACCTGGTCGGCGTACGGGCCCTGCGCGCCCAGACCCCTGCTGCCAAGGAGGCATAGATGGCGGAATCCGGACGACACCAGGTGGTCGTCAACGACGAGGAGCAGTACTCGGTGTGGCCGCTCGACCAGCGGCCCCCGGCCGGATGGCGGCCCGAGGGGTTCACCGGCGGGCGGGAGGAGTGCCTGAGCCACATCGACGAGGTGTGGACGGACATGCGGCCGCGCAGCGTGCGCCTGCGCCAGGACGCCGAGGGGGTCACGAGGTGATGGGAGACGCCGAGCGGCTGCGGCGGGTGCTGGCCGAGATGATCGCCGACGTGTCCGACGGCCGGGTCAGCGCCGAGGAGGCGCTCGCGGGCCGGCACTCGCTGTCGGCGCTCGGCCTCACCTCACTGGCGCGGATCCGGCTCATCGACCTGATCGAGGACACGTTCGACATCGACGTGGACCTGAACGGCGACCTGTCCTCGGCCGAGGAGATCGGCCCGCTCGCCGCCGCCGTCTCCGGCCTGCTCGCCGCCGGCCCCGGACGGTCGCGGTGAGCCCGGCGGCCGGCGAGATGGTGGCCGGCCAGGCGACGGTGGCGTTCAGCGGGGACCGGGAGGGGGTGGCGGCGCTGACCTGGGGGCAGCGGCTGATGTGGCGGGCCGTCCACCTCATGGGCGACAGCCAGTCCTTCCTCAACTGCCCGTGGGTGCTCCCGGTCTACGGCAGGCGCGATCTCGCCACGGTGCTGGGCGCGCTGCGCGTCCTGCTCGAACGGCACGAGAGCCTGCGCACCACCTTCGCCGCCACGCCGGACGGCCCGGTGCAGCGGGTGGCGCGCGGCGGCGAGCTGGCCGTGACGGTGGTGGAGGCGGGCGAGGATCGGGCGTTGCCGGCCGCCGACCGGATCGCCGGCGAGCTGGCCAGGACGGTCTTCGACCACGGGCACGACCTGCCGCTGCGCTGCACCGTCGTGACCAAGGACGGCCGGCCGCGGGCACTGGCGTTCTCCTTCTCCCATCTGGCCGTGGACTTCCAGGCGCTCGGCCTGATCTCCGCGGAGTGGCGCGGGCTGCTCAGGGGCGACGAGCTGCCGCCGCCCGGCTGGCAGCCGCTGGACCAGGCGGAGCTGGAGCGCGAGGAGTCGTTCCAGGCCCGATCGTCCAGGTCGATCAGGTACTGGCGCTCGGTGCTCGAAGAGGTGCCGCTGGAGGTGTTCGACCATCCGCCGGGCGAGGCGGAGGACCCGCGCTTCATCGAGGTCGGCATGGAGTCGGTTGCGCTCGCCGTCGCGGCCGAGCGGCTGGCCGCGCGGTGGGCGGTCAGCACCACGAGCGTGCTGCTCGCCGCCTGCGCCGTCGTGCTGGCCGGGGTGAGCGGCCGGAGCCGGGCGGTCATGCAGCTCGTGCACAGCAACCGGCGCGATCCGCGTACCAGGGGCATGGTCGGGACTGTGGGGCAGGACGGCCTGTTCGTGCTCGACGTGAGCCCCGGCGACTTCGCCGCGACGTGCCTGAACGCCCACCGCAACGCCCTCGCGGCCTACCGCAACGCGCACTACGACCCCTTCGAGATGCAGGCCATGCGGGAGGAGGTCGGCCGCCGCCGCGGCAGGGAGCCGGACCTGGACGCGTTCTTCAACGACCGGCGGGCCGCCATCGGCTGGCCGGCCCTGCCCCGCTCCGCGGACCTCGCCGCCCTCACCGAGCGGACCAGGACGTACGTCACGGACGCCTGGCCGGGCGTGCGGTTCAAGGTGTTCTTCACCGTGGGCACGGCCACCGACACCGGAGCGCTCAGCCTCATCGTGGACACCGCCTACCTCCGGCGCGACACGGCGCGGGCGATGCTGCTCGGCGTCGAGGAGCTGCTGGTCGGCAGCGGCGTCTGAACGGTCAGGCGAGGAGCGGTCAGGCGAAGAGCGGTCAAGCGAAGAGCGGTCAAGCGAAGAACTGTGCCAGCCTGAAGCGCCGCACCACGATCGGCACCGTGCACCGGCTGATCACCTTGATCTTGCGGATGCGGGTCTTCTTGTTCATGGTGACCAGCACGCACTTCATGTGGACCTGGTGATGGCCGGGCAGCGCGTAATAGGAGATCGAGACGGTGCGGCGGGCCAGGCCCCGATCGGACAGCGACTCGCCCACCTCGCGATACAGCCGGGTCGAGCCCATGAGGTTGAACGCGGTGGAGCCGATGATCACATGGTTCGCGGTCGTGGGGCAGTGGATGAAGAGCCGGACGTCGTTGTTCTGCCGGGGCCGATCGGGCAGGATCCTCAGAGAGGTGACCTTCTTCCACTCGTCAGGGCTGGGACCGCTCGCGGTAGTCCGGACGGCCGTGGCCGCCGCCGGAGCGCTCAGTCCCACGACGAGCGCGGCCACCATGCCGATCCCCATACCCATGACGGGACGCACGCGTTCCTCCTATTGGACAGACGATCTCATTATGACGATCACGTCTCACATCTCCCTGCGCCACGCCGACGGGCGCATGGGCGGGGCGAAGGTGGGTAATGTGCGCCCACCGGGCGAAGGACGGGGTGCACATGGGATTACGGACCACGCTGAAGGGCCGATTCGGCCAGCGGGGACGGCGGTTGCGGGCCACGGCGAAGCACCGCTTCGGCTGGCAACGGCTCAGGTCCGGGCAGCAGGAGGCGATGGAGCACCTGCTCGGCGGGCGCGACGTGCTGCTCGTCATGCCGACGGGCGGCGGCAAGTCGGCGGTCTACCAGGTGCCCGCGCAGCTGCTCGACGGGCCCACGATCGTCGTCTCGCCGCTCATCGCGCTCCAGCGTGACCAGGTGACCGGCCTGCTCAAGGCGGACGCGGGCGGCGCCGTGGCGGTGAACTCGACCTCCTCCGTCGCGGCCGGCCTGGAACAGGTGACGGCCGGGGAGGCGGAGTTCGTGTTCCTGTCACCCGAACAGCTCGCCAAGCCCGACGTCGTCGAGAAGCTCGCGCAGGCCCGGCCCTCGCTGATCGCGATCGACGAGGCCCACTGCGTCTCCTCGTGGGGGCACGACTTCCGCCCCGACTACCAGCGGCTCGGCAAGGTCATCAAGCGGCTCGGGCACCCGCCGGTGGTGGCGATGACCGCCACCGCGGCGCCGAACGTGCGCGAGGAGATCGTCCGCTCGCTCGGGCTGATCGATCCGGTGGAGATCGTCAGGGGCTTCGACCGGCCGAACATCGCGCTGGAGGTCCGGCGGTTCGTCCGCGAGGAGGACAAGAGCCAGGCCCTGATCGAGGACGCCGCCACCCGCGACGGGCTCGGCCTGGTGTACGTCGCCACCCGCAAGGAGACCGAGGAGTACGCGGCGGCGCTGGCCGCACGGGGACGCCGGGCCGAGGCGTACCACGCGGGCCTGCGCAACGCGGAGCGGACCCGCGTACAGGAGCTGTTCACCGCGGGTGACGTGGACACGGTCGTGGCGACGTCGGCGTTCGGGATGGGCATCGACCGGCCCGACGTGCGCTACGTGCTGCACGCCCAGCCGCCGGAGTCGCCCGACGCGTACTACCAGGAGATCGGCCGGGCGGGCCGGGACGGCGCGCCCGCCACGGCCGTGCTGTTCTACCGGCAGGAGGATCTGGGCCTGCGCCGCTTCTTCGCCGGCGGGCGGGCCGACGGCGAGGCGCTGCTGCGCGTGGCCACGCTGGTCAAGGAGCACGCCGGCACGGTCCCGGCGGGCGAGCTGGCCGCGCTGCTCAAGGTACGTCCCTCGCATCTCACTAGGCTCGTCAACCTGCTGGAGCAGGCGGGCGCGCTCACCGTCACCGACACCGGCGACCTGCGCTACACCTCCCGCAAGCTCACGCCGGAGCGGGCGGCCGCGCGGGCGGTGGAGCTGGACGAGTCGCGCCACCGCGTGGACGACTCGCGGATCGACATGATGCGCGGCTACGCGGAGACCAGGGGGTGCCGCCGCCGGTTCCTGCTGGAGTATTTCGGCGAGCCGTACACCGGGACGTGCGGCTCGTGCGACACCTGTCTCGACGGCGGAGCGCCCGAGCCGGCGCCCGCTCCCCAGGAGGGGCCGTTCGCGGTGCAGGCGAAGGTGACGCACAAGATGTGGGGCCAGGGGACGGTGATGAGCCGCGAGCCGGACCGGATCACGGTGGTGTTCGACTCGGTCGGCTACAAGACCCTGTCGCTGGGCGCGGTCGAGGACGTGCTGCGCCCGCTGTGACGCCGGGCGGCCGGCTCAGTCCATGAGACCGAGCTGGCGACCGGCCCGCAGCGCCAGCCAGACCTCGGCGAACGCGGCCGTGGACGACAGGTCGCGGCCCGTCAGCTCGGCGAACCTGCGCAGCCGGTAGGCCAGCGTGTTGGGGTGGATGTGCAGCGCGGCCGCGGCGTCCTCGGTGCGCCGGTCGCGCTCCATCCAGGTCCGTACGGACGTCAGGAGCTGCGAGCCGTGCGCGGAGTCGTAGGCGAGCACGGGGCCGAGCACGTTCTCGACCAGCGCGGTGAGCGCCCACGGGTCGTCGGGCAGCCACCGGCCGGTGGTGTCGTCGCCGTAGTGGATCAGCGGCTGCCCCGACTCCGAGGCCGTCGAGGCCGCCCAGACCGCCTCCCGCTTGGGGATCTGCATGGACTCCCCCGGCGGGAAGGGCCGGCTCATGCCCGCCGCGACGCCCGGCAGCGCGGCGACCGCCGCCCCGAGGCCGGGCGCGCCGAGCACGTAGCGGTCGTCGCCCCTGCGCAGCATGAGGTGCGGCCGGTCGTCGAGCGCGCGGTGGATGGCGTCGTCCGGCACGTTCCTGATCACGAGGAGGACCAGCCCGGCGTCCGCGGGGAGGCCCATCCTGACCAGGCGCCGCCGGGCCGTGGCCGGGTCGAGGACGTCCTGGAGCAGCTCGGACAGGGTCTCGGCGCCCTGGCGGCGCAGCGTCTCGCGCTCGTGGCGGGCCCTGGAGACCTGGAGGGCGGCCACCGTGGCGATGTGCTGCGCCACGGCCAGCCCCGCGGGCCTGGCGCCCTGGCGCTCGAACGCGACGAGGTAGCCCGCGGGACCGCCGGGCGCGGGCACGGGCAGCACGAAGCCACCGGGAATGGTCGGCGGCGCGTCCGGCTCGGACGGGAGCACGGCCGGATCGGGCACGGGCACGCCGGGCAGCAGCGGCCTCCCCTGCGGGGTGCACAGGAAGACCTCGTAGCCGGACAGCCGTTCGAGGCGTTTGAACAGCGTCGCGCTGTCGAGGTCCTCGGCCGCCAGCCAGCGCAGCGCGCCGAACACCTGCAGCTGCGCGCCGAGCCGCTGGCTGGCGTCCTCCTGCACGGCCGCGGCCACCTCCTGGGCGATCGCGATGAACGGCACGGCCAGGGGCACTTCAAGCACGGGCATGCCCCGCTCCTCCGCGGCCTGGATGAAGGCGTCGTGCAGCGGCGGCACGTGCAGCTGCGCCGACAGGGCGAGTGCGGACACGCCCGCGTCGTCGAGCCGTTCGAGGTAGGCGCGCTGCCTGGCGGCCTGGCGGGGCACGGCGATGCCGGTCGTCATGATCACTTCCGCGCCGAGCAGCCAGGGCGTGGGGTCGTCGAGCTCGCTGACGTGCGCCCACGACACCGACCGGCCCAGCCCCGCCTCGCCGGCCAGCAGGCGCAGCTGGAGCGCGGGCGAGCGCAGCAGGTCTTCGACGGACACTTTTGTGGTCACCCACAAAGGATACGGCGTGTCTTCAGTGCTGCCCCGAGCCTGGTCGGCACGTCGCGCGGAGGTCCGGGCAGTACGGCCGGCACGGCGCTCCGCCGGGCCCCGGGCACGGGCACCCGCCGGGGACGTGCAGGGTCTCGCCGGCGCCGAGCGACGCGTCGTCCGAGCACAGCCACACCACGGCGGCGGCGACGCCCTCCGCGCTGCCGGACGGCCCGGCGGCCACGGCGTTCAGCCGGACTCCTGAGGCGGCGAAGTCCCCGGCCGCCGCGCGGGTCAGCTCGATCACCGCGGCCTGGGCGGCGGTGGCCTGCCCGGGGCCGCGCGGCCGGCCGGCGGGCGGAGCGCAGGCGGGCGAAGTGCAGGGCGCGGTGCAGGGCGCGGTGCAGGGCGCGGTGCAGGCGGGCGAGGTGCAGGCGGGCGAGGTGCAGGCGGGCGAGGTGCAGGCGGGCGAGGTGCAGGCGGGCGAGGTGCAGGCGGGTGACCCGCAGGCCGGTGATGCCAGGTTGACGACGCGGGTGCCGGGTCGCATGGCCGGGAGCTCGTACCGCATCGCCAGCGACACCCCGCCCGCCTGGGCGTCGTTGACCGCGGCGTCGAGCCGGCCGAAGGCGCCGAGCGTCTGCTCCACGAGCCGCCGCACCGACACCGCGCTGGACAGGTCCGTCGGTACGGCCACCACGTGGCCGCCCGCCGCGCTGAGGCCGGCGGCCAGCGCCTCCAGGGCCGGGCCGCCGCGGGCGGCGAGGACCACGCTCGCCCCGGCCCGGCTCAGCGCGCAGGTCGCCGCGGCACCCCCGTCCCGGCCCGCATGCGGGCCCGCGCTGGCGACGATGGCGATGCGGCCGGTCAACGATCCGCGCGTCATGGTGGCCTCGCCCTCGGGGTCTTCTCGGCGGTTCCCGGTCACCCGATCGACGCTAGGAGCCGCACCGCGCGGGCCGCATCAGTGAAGTCGCCGGTCTCGCCGGGAAAAGTGCTCGTTGTCATGGGTTCTGGTGCTTTCTATGCTCGGCGTGTGCTGGGGAGAGACGACGAGATCGAGCTGCTTGAGTCGTTGCTGCGGCACGCCGCCGAGGGGCACGGCGGCGGGGTCGTCCTCCACGGCGAGCCGGGGATCGGCAAGACCGCGCTGCTGTCGTACGCCGCCGAGCACGCCACCGGCTTCCAGGTGCTCCGCGCGGTGGGCGTCGCGCCGGAGGCCGATCTCGCCTACGCGACGCTGCACCAGCTCCTCCTGCCCGCGCTCGGCTCGGTCGACGACCTGCCCGGCCCGCAGGCGCAGGCGCTGCACATCCTGTTCGGGCGGGCCCATGGCGCCGCGCCCGACCCGTTCCTGGTGGCGCTGTCGGCCCTGTCACTGCTGTCGCTGCTGGCCGAGGAGCGGCCGGTGCTGTGCGTCGTCGACGACGCACACTGGGCGGACCAGCCGACGCTGAAGACCCTGGCGTTCGTGGCCCGCCGGCTCGGCGACGAGCCCATCGCGCTGGCGCTGGCGGCCCGCGCCGACGAGGGACACGCGACCGACCTGCCCGGCCTGCGGCGCGTCCCGCTGATGGGGCTCAACGAGGAGGCGGCCACGGCGCTGCTCGACCAGCGGGCCGAGAAAAAGGCCGAGAAAAAGGCCGGGGAAAAGGCCGGGGAGGGGGCCGGCGAGCGGCGGCTGAGCGACGGCGAGCGGCGGCACCTGCTGGCCGCGACCGGCGGGAACCCCCTGGCCCTGCTCGAACTCGCCGGCAAGGAGATCCCGCCGGAGGGCACGCGGGAGCCGCCGGCCATGACCGACGAGCTGCAGCGGTCGTTCCTGACCAGGATCGGCGCGCGGCACGCCGAGTCGCTGCCGCTGCTGCAGCTGATCGCCGCGGACGGCTCGGGCAGCGTCGAGACCATCGAGAAGGCGGCCGGGGCCCTGCGGGTCGCCAGCGGCCCGCTGCACCGAGCCGAGCTCGACGAGCTGCTGACCTACGACGGGACGCGGCTGGTGTTCCGGCATCCGCTGATCCGTTCCGCGATCTACCACAGCGCCACGGCGGACCGGCGCGCCGCGATCCACCGCGCTCTGGCCGCCGCCCTGGACGCCCCCGACGACCAGCACCGCCGGGCCTGGCACCTCGGCCAGGCCGCCGTCGGCCACGACGAGCAGGCCGCCGAGCAGCTCGAACGCTCGGCCGAGCAGGCGGCGCTGCGCGGCGGCCCGGCCGCGGCGATGGCGGCGCTGTCGCGGGCGGCCGAGCTCACCGCCGACGGTCCGCGCAGGGGACGGCGGTTGTGGGCGGCCGCGCTGGCCGCCGTGCAAGGGGGGTTCACCTCCGTGGCGGGCACGCTGCTGGACCGGGCCGGGCGGGAGCCGCAGCTGGCGGAGCCGGACCGGATCGCGCTGGCCGCGGTGCGTGCCATCGTGGCCGAGTTCGCCGGCTCGCCCGAGGACGCGATGGACCTGATCCAGCCGTGGATCCCGCGGGCGCTGCGGCTCGACCGGCACCTGTTCACCCCCACCGTCGCGATGTACGCCGACCTCGGCCTGCGCACCAACCGGCCGCGGGCCTGGTCCGACCTCGCCGGCTGGCTCGACGAGGTCGCCCTGTCGCCGGACGACCCGGCGGACGCGGTGCTGCGGCTGCTGCACGCCGCCAGCCTGGCCCGCACCGGCCGCGATCCGGAGGGCAAGGGGCTGGACGCTCTGGGGCCGGCGGGGAGTGACCTGGTCGTGGCCGGGGCGTCCGCCGAGCCGGTCACGATGACGCTGGCCGGCGGGATCGCCCGCGGGCTCGGCGCGTACGAGCTGAGCAGGCGCCTGTACCGCGACGCCGGGCAGCGGGCCCGTACCGGCGGGTCGCTCGGCGCGCTCGCCTGGATCCTCGAGTACCAGGCCGCCGACGAGATCGCCCGCGGCCGGCTCGGCCTGGCGGAGTCCCACGCCGAGGAGGGCTGCCAGTTCGCCGACGAGGCGGGCCAGCCGAACACGGCCTGCCGCAACCGGGGGCTGCTGGCCCTGTGCGCGGCCCTCCGCGGCCGGCCGGAAGCCGCCGGGCTGGCCACCGGCGTGCTGGCCGAGGCGAGCGGGCGCCGGCTGGCCGACGCGACGGCGTACGCCAGGCGCGCGCTCGGGCTCATCGACCTGGTCGCGGGCCGGCACCTTGAGGCCGCCCGGCATTTCGCGGCGATCGGCGACTGGGCCGCGGACCCCCCTCCCGACCTGGCCATGGCCGTCGTGCCCGACCTCGTCGAGGCCCTGGTCCGGGCCGGCGAGCGCGACCGGGCCGCGGCGGCCACGGCCCGATACGCCCGCTGGACCGAGCACGTCGCGGCGCCGGAGCCGGGCGCGCTCGCCGCCCGCTGCCGGGCGCTGACCTGCGCGGACGGCTCCGCGGCCGAGCACTACGCGGAGAGCCTGCGCCTGCACGCCGAGTCCGACTCCCCGCTGGAGCACGCCAGGACCGAGCTGCTGCTCGGCGAGCAGCTGCGCCGCGACCGGCGGCGGTCCCAGGCGCAGCGGCACCTGCGCGCGGCGGCGGAGGACTTCCGCCGCGTCGGCGCGCTCGCCTGGGCCGATCGAGCGCTGGGCGAGCTGCGGGCCACCGGGGAGTCGGCGCGCACCCCGGAGACGCGTGCCACCGAGGCCGGCGCGCTGGGCACGCTCACCCCGCAGGAGCTGCGCATCACGCTGGCCGTCGGCGAGGGGCTGACCAACAGGGAGATCGCCGCGCAGCTGTTCCTCAGCCCGCGCACCGTGGACTACCACCTGCGCAAGGTCTTCCAGAAGGCCGGCATCACCTCGCGGGCCGAGCTCATGCGGATGGTCCTGGCCGACGTGCCGGCCTGAGGACCGGCGAGTTCACTGATTCGGCGGGCGGCCCGCCCTTCCTAGCGTTGGCGCATCACGACATTCCACGTTAGGAGCCCGAAATGACGATCCACGAGCCCCGTACGAGCAGGGGCCGCCTGGCCGGCCGATTCCTCTGGCACTACGCCGAGATGGTCGTCGCGATGCTGCTCGGCATGCTGCTGCTCGGCCTGCTGTGGGACGCGGTCCTGCCGGAGATCACCAGGACCGACGTCAGCACCCTGGTGATGGCCGCCGACATGACCATCGGCATGGCCGTCTGGATGCGGGTACGCCGCCACGGCTGGCCGGGCATCGCCGAGATGAGCCTGGCGATGTTCGCGCCGTTCCTCATCCTGCTCGTCCCCTACTGGCTCGGCGTCTTACCGGGTCACCTGTTGATGTCGATCGGGCACGTGCTGATGTTCGTCCTCATGGCGCTGGCGATGCTGCGGCGGCGCTCGGAGTACACCCATCCGCTGCCCCGGCTGCGCGTCCGGCCGAAGTGGGCCTGGCGGGCGGGCGTCGTGCTGATCGCGCTGCTGGTCCCGGGCGTGGTCTCCGCGGTGAACACGATCGGCAAGTTCGGTGACCTGTACACGGCGCCCGCGGCCGCGGCGGGCACCGCACCGGTGTCGAAGACCGGCTCCCACGATCCGGCCAAGCCCACGGTGGCGCTGCTGACCAGCGGCAGCGGCACCAACGTGGCCGACCTGCTCGGTCCGTACGAGGTGCTGGCCGGCACCGGCCTGATCAACGTCTACACCGTCTCCTCCGGCGCCCAGCTGGTGCCCTTGACCGGCGGCCTGGACCTGGTGCCCGACCTGACCTTCGACGAGCTGGGCCGGCTGCTGAGCGAGCGGCGCGACACCCTCGACGCCGTGATGATCCCGGCGCTGCACGAGCCGGGCCCGGCGGAGCTGGGCTCGATCACCGGCTGGCTGCGGCGGCAGTCGGCGGCCGGGGCGCTGGTCATGAGCGTCTGCAACGGGGCCCGCACGTTCGCGGCGAGCGGGCTGCTGGACGGCAGGACCGCGACCTCCCACTGGCTGCGGCTGTCCGGGCTGCGCGCGGACTTCGGCAAGGTCGGCTGGGTGAGCGGCCGGCGCTACGTCGACGACGGGAACGTGATCACCACCGCCGGCGTGCTGTCCGGAGTCGAGGGCGGCCTGCGGCTCATCGAGCGGCTGATCGGCACGGACGCGGCCCGCGAGGCGGCCGGCCGGGTCCACTGGCGCCACTACGTCCCCGGCGGCTCCACCCGGATCCCCGAGAACTCCCTGGAGCCGGGTGACGCGGTCGTCGCGCTCAACGCCTCCTACCAGCCCGGCCCCTCCGCCATCGGCGTGCAGGTCGGCGATGGCGTCGGCGAGATAGAGCTGGCCTCGGCGTTCATCTCCTACACCGAGCAGGCCATGGTGGGCCGCACCGTCGCGGTCGGCGACGGCCCGGTCCGCTCCAGGAACGGCCTGACGTTCGTGCCCCGCTCCACGCTCGCGGCGGCCGCGGACGACCTCGACCGCCTGCTCGTGCCCGGACTGGAGGCGGCGCGACGGCACAGCCTGGGCACCGGGCCGAGCGCGGCCACCGGAGGGCTGCGGCCCGAGTACCTCCACACCGGTACGGAGTTCGCCTTCGATCCGGTGCTGCGCGACATCGCCCGTACCTACGACGTGCGCACCGCGCAATGGACCGCCAAGACGCTGGAATATCCGGTGTTCGACATCGAGCTGACCGGCAGCGCCTGGCCGTGGCCGGCGACCGCCATCCCCGTGGTGCTGGCGCTGCTGGCCGGCGGCGCGGCCGTCGCCGCCGGCATCGTCTTCCGCCGGCTGCGAACGGCCTAGCCTGCCGGGCTCGCGCGTGCAAGCGGACGGCGTCGCCGCCCGCTTGCACGACTGCAACCAGACGGAAGCGGGCCGTGACCTTTACGCTGCGCCGCGCCCTGGCACCGTTTGGGCGCCTCCCCCACGGGCACCTGATACCGGCGAGCTGGGGGAACGGGGGGCACACGGTGCGCGATTCCAATGCCACGGCCTGCGGTGGGCACATCACCGCGGGTCTCGACGCGACGGCTCACAGCGGATGCGTCACCAGGGCGCGCGATCCCCGGGAGGGCTGATGAGGCTCCCTGCCGCCCGCGGCCCCATCACCGCCGCCCTCTTCGACCGGCTCAGCGGCCCGCCCGCGGACATCCCTCCGCCACCCGTGCCCCTCGGCGGGCTCGCGCTGGCGGACGACGATCTCCAGCTCGCGCTCTTCGCCTGTTACGAGCTGCACTACCGGGGCTTCGACGACGTGGACGACCGCTGGGAGTGGCAGCCCGCGCTGCTGACCGCCCGCGCGACGCTCGAACGCCGCCTGGAGGACGCGCTGGCACGTACGGTGCCCCGGCCGGCCGCCGTGCCGCCGGGGAGAATGCGCGGCGCGCTGGCCGAGCTCGCCGCCGCCGAGGAGGAGACGGGCCCGTCGCTGTCGGCGTACCTGCAGCGTGAGAGCACCCTGGAGCAGTTCCGCGAGTTCGTCGTGCACCGGTCGATCTACCACCTCAAGGAGGCCGACCCGCACACCTGGACGATCCCGCGCCTGCACGGCGGCCCCAAGGCTGCCCTGGTCGAGATCCAGGCCGACGAGTACGGCGGCGGCCGGCCGGAGCGGATCCACGCGGAGCTGTTCCGGGCCACGATGACCGGCCTCGGCCTGGACGACTCCTACGGCGCCTACCTCGGCCGGGTGCCCGCGATCACCCTGGCCATCTCCAACACCATGTCGCTCTTCGGGCTGCACCGCCGCCTGCGCGGCGCATCGGCCGGGCACCTGGCGGCTCTGGAGCTGACCTCGTCCCAGCCCAACCGCCGCTACGCCATGGCGCTACGCCGGCTCGGCGGCGACTCCGCCGCCACGTGCTTCTACGAGGAGCACGTGCAGGCCGACGCCGTGCACGAGCAGATCGCCGCGCACGACCTGTGCGCCGGGCTCGCCGCGCAGGACCCGTCGCTGAGCGGCGACATCCTGTACGGCGCCGCCTGCGCCCTGGCGCTCGAACGGCGCTGGGCCGAGCACGTCATGACCCGCTGGCAGCGCGGCACCACCTCGCTGGAGGACGACCTGGTGGCAGGGATGAGCCCGGCCTGATGGAGCTCGACTACGTGCTGCCGCTGCGCTGGGCGGACGATTCGGGCATCGAGGAGCTGACCTCGTACCTGCGCCGGCTGGCCCGCCACGCCCGCGTCATCGTGGTCGACGGCAGCGACGCCGAGCTGTTCGCCGGGCACGCCCGCCGGTGGCGCGGCCTGGTGACCCACGTACGCCCCGCCGCGGACCTCGGCCACGCCAACGGCAAGGTCGCCGGCGTGACCACCGGGCTGCGGCTGGCCCGCGCCGAACACGTCGTGATCGCCGACGACGACGTCCGCTACGACGCCCGCACACTGGGCGCGGTCCACCGGCTGCTCGACCGCGCCGACCTGGTCAGGCCGCAGAACTACTTCAGCCCGCTGCCCTGGCACGCCCGCTGGGACACCGCCCGCACGCTGCTCAACCGCAGCCTCGGCGCGGACTATCCCGGCACGTTCGGCATCCGCCGCTCCTTCTTCGAGCGGATGGGCGGCTACGACGGCGACGTCCTGTTCGAGAACCTGGAGCTCATCCGCACGGTCCGCGCGCACGGCGGCACCGAGTGCCGTCCGCCCGGCCTCTACGTCCGGCGGCTGCCGCCTGACCCGTCGCGGTTCTGGTCGCAGCGGATCCGGCAGGCCTACGACGATCTGGCTCAGCCTGCCCGGCTGGCGCTCTTCCTGGCGGTGTTGCCCGCCGCGGCCGCCGGGCTGCTGCGCCGCAAGGTGGGCCTGGTGGCGGCCGGAGCCGGGCTGGCGGCGGGCGTGTCGGTCGGGCTGGCCGAGGCCGGCCGGCGCCGGGCGGGAGGCTGCCGGGTGTTCCCGTGGAGCGCGTCCCTGTTCGCACCGGTCTGGGTTCTGGAGCGGGCCGCGTGCAGCTGGCTCGCCGTGGCCGCCGCGCTGCGCGGTGGCGTGCCGTACGCGGGAGCCCGGCTGAGGCTGGCCGCCCACTCGATGCGATGGCTACGGCGGCATTACGGCTAGAGCGGCGGATCGGGGCGGGTGCCGGCGCGGAAGCCGATCGCCTTGTGCGAGCCGTCGCAGAACGGCTTGGACGAGGAGCGGCCGCAGCGGCAGAGCGCCACCGTGGCGCGCCCGGGAGCGATCGTCTGCCCGTCCTGGGTCACCAGCTCGAAGCGGCCCCTGACCAGCAGCGGACCGTCCTCGCAGAGCGTCACCGTCACCGATTCGTCCATCGCCTGCTTCTGCCCCGGGCGCAACAGCGGAAACAACCGCCGGCCGTCCCGGCACGTCGGTTGAGCGTCATTCGGGCGGGGTGGGCTGGAGGTAGACCGACGACGCGATCGGCACCCGCTGCCGGATCTCCCGCTCCGTCCGGGCCAGCGCCTCGGCCGCGTCGCCGTCCGCTGACTGCGCCGCCGGCATCATCACCCGGGCGGCCACCAGCAGGTCCTCCGGCCCGAGATGCAACGTGCGCAGCTGCGTGAACCCGCCGATCGACGGATCTTTGTCCAGGACGTCCCTGATCGCGTCCTGGACGGAGGGCGCGGCGGCCTCTCCGATGATCATGCTCTTGGTCTCCTTGGCCAGCGTCACGGCCACGGCCACCAGCAGCACCCCGATGGCCAGCGACCCGATGCCGTCGAAGGCGGCGTTGCCCGTGAGCACCGCCGCCGTCACACCGGCCAGCGCGAAGCCCAGCCCGGCCAGCGCCGCCGTGTCCTCCAGCAGCACCACGGGCAGCTCAGGCGCCTTGGCCTCGCGGATGTACCTGGCCCACGACCGCCGCCCGCGTACGCGATCGGCGTTGCGCACGGCGGTCCTGAGCGAAAGACCTTCCATGACGATGGCCACCACCAGCACCCCGACCGCCCATGGCCAGCTCTTCAGCGGATGCGGGTGGGCGATCTTCTCGTATCCCTCGTACAACGCGAACAACCCGCCGCCGAAGAACAGCACCACCGACACGAGAAAGCCGTAGAAATACCGCTCGCTCCCGTACCCGAAGGGGTGGTCCTTGCTCGGCTGCTTCCTGGCCCGCCTGCGGCCGAGCATCAGCAGCCCCTGGTTCCCGGAGTCGGCGACCGAGTGGATGCCCTCCGCCAGCATGGCCGAGGACCCGGTGAAGAAGAACGCCACGAACTTGGTCGCGGCGATCCCCACATTCGCGGCCAATGCCGCGAGTGTCGCCTCCTGTGATCCGTCGCCGCTCACGCCGCCTCCCCGCGTACACCGATGAAAGGGTGCCTTTACCCTGCGGAAGCGGAAGTATCAGCTTTTCTGCCGCGCACCCCGGCGATACCGGGTCGTAGCCCCGGCCGGCGAAAAGCCCTGGCGACCGCGCGGCGACTGACGCGAAGATCGGTTCGAGCGCGCGCACTGCCGCATGCGGGGAGGATTTCGCCTTGAGTCACACCATCCGTGAGTACCGGCCTCCGGACGAGATCTCGTGGCTGCGCTGCCGGGTCCTGTCCTTCCTCGGCACCGCGTATTTCGATGACGTCGTGAAGAGCAAGCCCGTGATCCCCTCCCCAGGCGTCGAACTGGTCGCGACCGACGAGGATGGGACCCTCACCGGCATCATCGACGTCACCGTCAAAGGCGAACTGGCCACCATCGACACCATCGCGGTGCATCACCCGGCCGGGCCGTCGGCGCGCGGTGGCCGGGGTTACGGCCGGTGGCGGCCTTCCTGCATGGCGAGGTGCAGGACGAGCTGGAGATGCGCGAACAGTTCGCCCGCGTGCATGTCTGCCGGCGTTTCACGTCGGAGCTCTGAGCCGCGGCCGGCGATCAGGAGTCGCGGGAGAGCTTGCCCGCGTAGGTGACCTCAACCGTGCCCTCACGGGTCACCTCGATGGCGATCTGGTTGGGGTCGGCGGACTGGACGATCCGCAGCGTGCCCGGATAGCACGCCTCTCCCTTGACCTGGTCCAGCGTGAACTCCAGGGCGTGCTTCGCCGGCCCGAGACGCCCCGAGCAGTGCAGGTCGGCGCCCCATCGCATGAGGGACGCACCCTCGGGGTGCAGGCGCAGCTCCACCGGGAAGACCCGCTTGGCCGTGGGGTGCTCGGCCGATCCCGCCCAGGTGCCGTCCATGCTCGGCACCGGTGTCCGCTCCGCAGGCGAAGGCTGAACGGTGGCCTGCCCGGTCGCCGGCAACGCCCGCTCGGGCTGCTGGGCACCGTACGGCCACAGGATGAACGCGGTGACGCCCACGGCGACGGTGGCCAGCGCGACCCCCGCGTGCCAGGACCGCAATCGCCGCACGACGCGAGCCGCCCCGGCAGGCGCGGTCGCGTGCTCGGACCGGCCGATCTCGTTCTCCGTCGGCGAGGTCGGGGCCTCCGCCGCCCCCGCGCCCTGGTCCCTCGTCGGCGCGGTCGCCGCGCGGAGGCCGGCTTCCCTGGCCGCGCGCAGGTCCGTGGTCGGCGGCAGGTCGGGCTGCGGGCTCCCCTTCGCCGCCCGTACCCCGGTGCTCAGCACGTCGTCCGCCCCGGCGCCCGGATCCAGACCGGGGTCCTGGCCGAGCAGCCGGCGCAGGACCTCCTCGGCGTCCGGCCGGTCGCCCGGCTCGTGGGCCAGGCAGGCGTCCACGATCTCCCGCAGCCGCCCCGACAGCCCGCTCAGGTCCGGCTTGCCGTACAGGATCCTGGCCAGGATCTCCTGGTAGGTGTCCCCTATGTACGCGTGCCTGCCGGTGGCCGTGTACGCGACGGTCAGCGCCCAGGCCCACAGGTCGGAGGGCGCCCCGGCGGACTCTCCATGGATGCGCTCGGGCGCGAGGTAGGCCGGGGTGCCGATGGGGAAGCGGGTGGTGGTGGCCGCGGCGTCCATCAGGCGCGACACCCCGAAGTCGATCACCCGGGGCCCGTCGAGGCTGAGCAGGACGTTGCCCGGCTTGAAGTCGCGGTGGATGACGCCGGCCCGGTGGATCGCGCCCAGGGCGGTGGCGGTGCCGATGGCGAGCCGGTCGAGCGACCCGCCGAGGCGCGGCCCCTTGGCGATCACGTGCTCGCCGAGCGAGGGGCCGTCGACGTACTCGCTGACCAGGTATGGACGGTCACCGTCGAGGTCGGCGTCGAGGAGCTGAGCGGTGCAGAAGGCCGCCACCCTGCGCACGGCGTCGGCCTCGCCCAGGAACCTGCGCCGCACGTCGGGATCGCCGGAGAGGCTGGCGTGCAGCAGCTTGACGGCCACCTGCGCCCCGCCTGGCGAGGAGGCGAGGAAGACCACGCCCTGACCGCCCTGGCCGAGCCTGCGCGAGAGCCGGTACTCCCCCAGCGTCACGGGGTCATCAGCGCGAAGCTCCGACATGGGTCGCCATTATTCCAGTGAAGCGCTGACGCCCCACATAACCATCGAATACCGACCGTCCCGAAAAACACCCCGGCGACCAGGGGACAGTCTTGCCTCACCCTCCCGTCCACCGAGTATTCCTGCCGCCGACCGTCAATCGCTGGTAAGGGTGGAGCCATGATCCTCCTGAGGCGGACGGTCCACGCCGCGACGCTGGCGCTACTGGTCATCCCGATCACCGCGGCCATCACCCCGCACGCGGCGGCCGACGTACGCAAGCGGCCGAAGGCCGACTCCGGCACGTCGGCCCGTCGCATGCTGGCCCAGCTCGAAGTAGCCAAGCCGCTGTCCATCCGCGGCTACAGCCATCGGCGCTTCCAGCCGCGCTGGGCCCACCACCGGGGCACCTGCGACGCCCGCGAGGTGGTCCTGGCCCGCGACGGGCACCGGGTCCGCAAGAACGCGGCCTGCCACCCGGTCAAGGGGACCTGGTACAGCCCGTACGACGGCAAACGGCTGAAGAGCGAGCGGCTGGTCGACGTGGACCACGTGGTGCCGCTCGCCTACGCCTGGCGTTCGGGGGCCAGCAGGTGGAGCCAGGCGCGACGGCGCGCGTTCGCCAACGACCTGACCAGGCCCGAGCTGATCACGGTCAGCCACTCGGCCAACCTCGCCAAGGGTGGCCAGGGCCCGCAGAGCTGGCGTCCGCAGCGCCGCGGCCACTGGTGCCGGTACGCGGCCTCCTGGATCACCGTCAAACACCACTACCGGCTCTTCGTGACCAAGAGCGAGAAACGGGCGCTGCTCAACATGCTCCGCACCTGCGGGGGCCGCTGACCGCCGCCGGCGACGACACTTGAGTAGGCCATACTCAGGCGGATCCGGCACAACGCCGTCATCGTGGCCACATGCTCGCCATCCGCGCTCGCCGCCTCTTCGACGGCCGGGAGCTCCAGCACGACCGCGTGGTGCTCGTCGAGGGCGGCCGGGTCTCCGCCGTCGTCCCCGCCTCCGGCGGCGACCGGCCCGGCACCGTCGACCTGGGCGACGCCACGCTGCTGCCCGGCCTGATCGACTGCCACGTACACCTGGCCTTCGACGCGAGCCCCGACGCGGTGGCCGGGCTGGAGCCCCCGGGGCTGGTCGACAGGATGCGCGCCGCCGCCAGGCAGCACCTCGCCGCCGGTGTGACCACGGTCCGCGACCTGGGCGACCGCGACTACCTGGCGCTCCGGCTCGGGCTGGGGCACGACGGGCCTGAGGTGCTGGCCTCCGGGCCGCCGATCACCACGCCCAAGGGCCACTGCTGGTTCCTCGGCGGCGAGGCGGCCGGCGAGGAGGCGGTGCGCGCGGCCGTACGCGAGCGGGCCAGGCGCGGCGCCCACGTGGTCAAGATGATGGTGACGGGCGGCGAGCTGACCCCGGGCACGCACGCGCACCTGCTCCAGTACGGTCCGGGCGAGCTGGCGGCGGCCGCCGATGAGGCCCACGCCCACGGGCTGCCCATCGCCGGGCACGCCCACAGCGCTGAGGGGATCAGGCACGCGCTGGAGGCCGGGTTCGACTCGATCGAGCACTGCACGTTCTTCACCGAGGATTCGGTGGCGGTGGACCACGGGCTGGTCGAGCGCCTGGCGGCGGCCGGCGTCGTCGTCTCGCTCACCGCCGGGATCAGGCCGGCTCCCGGGCCCCTGCCGCCGGCGATCGCCCGCCGCCTGCCCCTCATGCGCGAGACGCTGCGCACCCTGCGCGCCGCGGGAGTGACGTACGTGATCGGCAGCGACGCGGGGATCGGGCCGCCCAAGCCGCACGGCGTGCTTCCCTACGGCATGGAGATGCTGGTGGAGGCCGGGTACGCCCCCATCGACGTGCTGCGCGCCGTCACCTCGGTCGCGGCCCGCGCCTGCCGGCTGGACGGGCGCAAGGGCTCGGTCGCGCCCGGGTTCGACGCCGACCTGGTGGCGGTGGAGGGCGACCCGCTGGCGGACATGAGCGCCGTGCGGCGGCCGGTGGCGGTCTACCGCATGGGCGAGCGCGTCTGAGCGCTCACCAGAGCCAGTTCACGAGGACGGTCAGCAGGATCGACAGCACGACCGAGATCACGATCATCATCAGGCACCCGGCCCAGCCACCGAGCGGCCGGACCTCCCAGTCACCGAAGCGCATGACCTGCGGATACCCGCCGCCGCACCGCACAAGCGTGAGCGGCCTCTCCCGGGTGCCCCGCGCGCGCTCAGGCCAGCGAGTCGATCCAGCGTTCGAGCCTGCGCCCTTCCGTCTCCATGAGGGCGGGGTCGCGGAACGTGTTCGTCAGCAGGGAGATGCCCTGGTAGGCGGCCATCAGGGCGACCGCGAGCTCGCGCGCGTCCGCGCGCCCCATGGCCTGGAACTGCCGCTCCACCCAGTCGATCAGCGCGCCCATGACCTTGGCGACCGCCCGGTCCAGGCCGTCGTCGCGCTTGTCGAGCTCGGAGGCCAGGGTCCCGGTGGGGCAGCCGTACTGGGCGGTCAGGTCGCGTTGCCCGATCCAGCCGTGCAGCAGGGCCTTGAGCCGCTCCTGCGGGGTGCCGAGCTGCTCCAAGGCGCCGATCATGGACTCCAGCTCCCGGCCGTGGGCGTCGATGGCCGCCTCGATGAGCTGGTCCTTGGTCTTGAAGTAGTAATAGACGTTGCCCACGGGAACGTCGGCCGCCCGCGCGATGTCCGCGAGCGTGGTCTTCTCGACGCCCTGCTCGTGGAGCACCCGCACGGCGGCGCCGGTCAGCCGCTCCCGCTTTCCCAGCCGCGTTGAGTCAGTCACCTGACTAACTATAGACAGATCCCTCCGGTGGCCGCTATCGTCCTTCAAGTCAGTCAGCTAACTAACTAACTCGGGGAGGCCACATGACCACCGGCCGAGCAGGCACGGCGCGGGCCTTTCTGGCCGAGCCGCGCGTGGCCACGCTGACCACGTTGCGGCGCGACGGCTCGCCGCACGTCGTGGCCGTGCGCTTCACCTGGGACGAAGCCGCGGGGCTGGCGCGCGTACTGACCGTCGGCACGTCCCGCAAGGCGCGCAACCTGGCGGCCGGCGGCGGTCGCGCGGCCCTCTGCCAGGTCGACGGATTCCGCTGGGTCACCCTCGAAGGCGCCGCCACGGTGTCCGGCGACCCCAGGCGCGTGGCCGAGGCCGCCCGCCGCTACGCCAAGCGTTACGCGTCCCCGCCGCCCGATCCGCCCGGCCGGGTCGTGATCGAGATCGCGGTGGACCACATCATGCAACTCAACGTCTGAACGGAACCGACATGCCCATCCAGCACGTACTCGACTCCACGATGTCCTACCGGGAGGCCGGCGCGGGCGCGCCGATCGTCTTCCTGCACGGCAATCCGACCTCCTCCTACCTGTGGCGGAACGTCATGCCCGCCGCCGGGCCCGGCCGCCACCTGGCTCCCGACCTGATCGGCATGGGCGAGTCGGGCAAGCCCGCGATCGGCTACACCTTCGACGACCACGCCCGCTATCTGGACGCCTGGTTCGACGCGCTCGGCCTCGACGACGTGGTGCTCGTCGGCCACGACTGGGGCGGCGCGCTCGCCTTCGACTGGGCCGCCCGCCATCCCGGCCGGGTGCGGGGCGTCGCCTTCACCGAGGCCATCGTCAAGCCGATGAGCTGGGAGGAGTTCCCGGAAGGCGGCCGGGAGCTGTTCCAGGCGATCAAGACGGATGGGGTCGGGGAGTCCATGATCCTCGACGACAACGTCTTCCTCCACCAGGGCCTGCCCAGCACCGTCGCCACCCCGCTCACCGAGGAGGACATGGCGGCGTATCTGCGGCCGTATCCGACAAGGGAGAGCCGGCTGCCGCTGCTGCGCTGGCCGCGCTCGATGCCGCTGGGCGGCGAGCCCGCCGACGTCGTGGCCAGGATCGAGGCGTTCGGCGAGTGGGCGGCCACCAGCGTGGAGGTGCCGAAGCTGCTGATCGGCTTCCAGCCGGGCCCCGGCTCGATGTGGCGGCCGGAGACCGTCGCCTGGTGCGCGGCGAACATGGCGTCCCTGGAGATCGCGCAGCACGACGCGGCGGCCGGGCACCACACGCCCGAGGATCAGCCGCTGGCCATCGCCGGCTCCGTCCGGGACTGGATCGCGAAGCACCGCGGCTAGTACTTCAGGGGGGCCTGCGTCGCAGGCTCCCCTGGCGTCCCTTCGGTCACAGCAGCACCCGCGGGGACACGCAAGAGCAACAATCTTCTCCGTGCCGGATTCCCAAGAGTGAACGCGAGAGATTATCGTGTGATTGGGAGCGCTCCCAATCGAGAGATGAGATGCACATGCCCCTCCATCCGGCCCCCTTGACCACTGCGCCGATCCGTACGGTGGAGTGCCTGCTGCCCTCGGTGCCGGCTGTTGTCGGCGAGGCGCGTTCCCTGGTCCGCGCGAAGCTGATCGACTGGGGTCTCGACCGGAGCCTCGACGACTGCCTGCTCATCGTCAGCGAGCTGGTCACCAACGCCGTCCGGCACGGCGGCTCCGCCTACGCGCTGCGCCTGGAGCACCGCGAGGACCGGCTGTACGGCGAGGTCTTCGACCCGGGCGACGGCCGGCCGCGCGCATGCCTGCCGGACCTCGACGCGCTGTCGGGACGCGGGCTGCAGATCGTGGCGGCGATCGCCGACGACTGGGGAGTGGCTGCGGCGGACGGCGGCAAGATCGTGTGGTTCTCGGTAAGGGTCGATCAATAGGCCCCGGTGCCCCGGCATGAAACTTTCATCACTCGAAGCGCTTCTCACCGCGATTCCCCGCTCGGCATGACCTCGGGATATCCAGGAACCCCTGCAACACGCAACGCGGATGCGCACTCCGTTTGCAGCGGATGACCATCGAGACTTCACTCGCGAATCTGGCTGTGCTTGACTCACCCCATCCGGGAAAGCGCTTACCCAACAAGTCGGTCCAGCTCTTTGTGCGGCTCTCGAAAGGGGCCCGGCTTTCCCCGGCCCGCGCCAGGACGGGCCCGGCTCGGCACTCACCTGACTCACCTGCGAATTGGAGTTTCGACGTGCGCGAAAAGGAACGTTTCGGCCGGAGGCTGGCAATCGTGCTGGCCGCGGGCCTCATCACGACCGGAGGGCTGGTGGCCGTGCTCAACACGCCCGCGTCGGCCGCCCCATCCAACGGGAACTACACGCTGGTCAACGCCGGCAGCGGGCTGTGCGCGGCCGTACCGGGACAGAGCACCAGTGACGGCGTGCAGCTCGTGCAGAACGCGTGCGCCGGCCAGGTCTTCACGCTCACCGCCTCCGGGAGCAACTTCCAGCTCAAGGCCCAGCACAGCGGCAAGTGCCTGGGCGTGCGCGACGCCTCCACCTCGGCGGGCAAAGCGGTCCAGCAGGAGACCTGCACCGGAGCGGCCTCGCAGACCTGGCAGCTGACCGTCTCCGGCTCCAACTACCGGGTGGTCAACGCCAACGGCGGCAAGTGCCTCAACGTCAAGGACAACTCCACCGCGTCCGGCGCGCTCCTGCAGCAGAACTCGTGCGACTCGGCGGCCACCAAGCAGTGGACGCTGCGGCCCGCCGACGGTTCCACGCCCAGCCCCGACCCCACCCCGACGGTCACCCCGACCAGCGGGGGCGGCGACGGCAGCGGCTCGTGGCCGAGCGCCACCGGCAGCGTCCACATCACCTCGACCCAGGTGCTCGGGAGCTTCTTCGACGGCGGCCTGAAGAGCTACTACGGCATCGGCGACGGCGGCCAGAGCGAGAGCCAGGACCCGATGTTCGAGGTGCCGAACGGCGGCACGATCCAGAACGTCATCATCGACGCTCCGGCCGGCGACGGCATCCACTGCCTGGGCTCGTGCACCATCCGCAACGTGTGGTGGAACGACGTCGGCGAGGACGCCGCCACGTTCATGAGCTCCAGCTCCTCGGCCACCTACCTGGTCGACGGCGGCGGCGCCAAGTCCGGCTCCGACAAGGTCTTCCAGCACAACGGCGCCGGCACGGTGACCATCAAGAACTTCCAGGTGCACAGCTCCGGCAAGCTCTACCGCGCCTGCGGCAACTGCTCCAGCTCCTACCAGCGCCACGTCGTGATGAACGGCGTGACCGCCCGCTCCACCAAGGTGCTGGCCGGGATCAACACCAACTGGGGCGACACCGCCCGCTTCAGCCGGATCACCATCTACGGCAGCGCCACCGTCTGCGAGAAGTACAAGGGCGTGCCCAAGGGCAGCGAGCCCACCAAGATCGGTGAAGGCGCCGACGGCGTGAACTGCATCTACTCCTCCTCCGACATCACCTACAAGTAGCGGACCGGCACGGCCCGGCTCCGGGACCGGGCCGTGCCCCGCTCCGGACCCGGTGGCGCGGCAGCACCCGCTGCCGCGCCACCCGCGTCCCACCCGGCCGGTGTGATCCACTCGCCGGGCGGGCCGGTCGCGCGGGCGAGCTCGCGCTCGACGCCGGGTCGCTCCCCAGCGCGGCAGACTCTCTGGCAAGGGGGCCCCGCAGCGCCCTCCCACGAGTCAGAGAGGGCAGTGACGCGATGCTCGACGTGTTCGACAGGTGCCGGCTCCACGACGACTTCCAGCCCGTCGCCGACCTGGGTGCCTATCCCTATTACCGGGCGGTCCAGGACCGGCTCCCGACGGGTGAGGTGATCATCGACGGGCGGGTGCTCGTCACCGCCGGATCCAACGACTACCTCGGCCTCTCCGCCGACCCCCGGCTGAAGGAGGCGGCCTGCCGGGCCACGCTCCGGCTGGGCACCGGCACCGCCGGCTCGCGCCTGGTCAACGGGTCCTTATCGCTGCACGAGGAGCTGGAGACCCGGCTCGCGGCGTTTCTCGGGCAGGAGGCGGCCATGGTCACCTCGACCGGCTTCCTGGCCAACATGGCCCTCGGCGCGCTGGCCGGCCCGCGCGACACCGTGCTCGCCGACCTCCTCATCCACGCCTCCCTCATCGACTCCGTCCGGGCCGGTGGCGCCCGCCTGCGCCGCTACCGGCACAACGACATGGACCACCTGGGACGGCTGCTGGACGCCTGCGATCCCGCCGCCGCCGGGCTGATCGTCAGCGAGGGCATGTTCTCCACCACCGGTACGCTCTGCGACCTGCCCGGGATCGCCAAGCTGGCCCGGCGGCACGGCGTACGCGTGGTGCTGGACGGCGCCCACGACGTCGGGCTGCTGGGCGCGGGCGGGCGCGGGGCGGCCGAGCACTATGGCCTGGAGTCCGCGGTGGACCTGCACACCGTGGCGTTCTCCAAGTGCTTCGGCACCACCGGCGGCGCCGTGGCCGGGCCCGAGCAGATCATCCTCTACCTGCGGCACCACGCGCGCTCGATGGTCTTCTCCGCCGCGCTGTCCCCGGCCTGCACCGCCGCCGCGCTGGCGGCGCTCGACGTCATCGAGACCGAGCCTGAGCGCCGTCACCGCGCGCTGGCCGCCGCCGCGCGCCTGCGCGCCGACCTGAGCGGCCTGGGTTTTCAGACGGGTACGTCGGAGACCCCGATCATCCCCGTCCACGCCGGCGACATAGTGCTGTGCTGCCGCCTGTGGGCCGAGCTGTTCCACGAGGGCGTCTTCACCACGGCGATGGTGCCGCCGAGCGTCCCCGAAGGCCGGGCCCTGATCCGCGTCAGCACCACGGCCCTGCACACCGACGCCCAGCTGGACCGGATCGCCACCGCCTTCGCCGCCGCCGGCCGCCGGCTCGGGCTGATCCCCTGACCGGCCGCCTCAGTGCTCGGGGTGCACGGACTGGCCGATGTACATCGCGGCGAGCATGGTGAACAGGTATGCCTGCAGGAACATGATGAACATCTCGAAGGCCGTCATCAGGATCGTCATCAGCACCCCGAGCACCCCCACCCCGAACCCGGGGACCGTGGGCTGCTCGATCATGAACCAGTAGCCGACCGCGCTGAAGAACGCGAGCAGCATGTGACCGGCGAACATGTTCGCGAACAGCCGGACCCCGTGCGTGAACGGCGCGGTGACGAAGATGTAGAGCAGCTCCAGCGGCGCGTACACGGTGATGGCCAGCGCCCTCGGCAGGCCGGGCGGGAACATCGCGCGCCGGAAGAAGCCGGCGAAGCCCTGGTGCTTGAAGCCCTGGTGGAGCTTCACCACGTAGACGACGCCCGCGAGCACCCAGGGGAAGTCGCTGTGGGAGTTCACCGGGAACTGCAGGAGTGGGACGACCCCCATGAAGTTCCACACCAGGATCAGCAGGAAGAGGCTGAACAGCAGCGGCATCCAGCGGTCGGCGTCCTTGCCCAGGAAGGGCCGGGCGACCTGGTCGCGGACGAAGACGTAGCCGTACTCGACGGCGTTCTGCAGCCCGCGCGGCACGAGCCGGGGGCGGGCGAAGGCGCGCCACACCACCGCGCACACCAGCAGCGCGCCCCCGACGGCCAGGAGCGCCGGCTTGTTCAGCCACTCCGGTGCGCCGTCCCACAGCGGCGGTAAATCGAACAGCTCCGTTCCGGGAGCCTTGAACCTTTCCTCCGGCGCCATCCCTTACCTCCTCGAAGAAAAACTGAGTACAGCGTACTTGGTTTTTCGGCGGCCGGTACGGTGGGGTTTCATGGCGCCGAAATCCACCGAGAGCATCTGGACGCGGCCCGAGCAGCCCGCCCGCGGTCCCCGGCCGAGCTTCAGCCGGGCGCAGCTCACCGAGGCCGCCATCCGGGTCGCCGACGCCGAGGGGCTGGACGCCATCTCGATGCGCCGGATGGCCGCCGAGATCGGCTCGGGGACCATGTCGCTCTATCGCTACGTCTCCAGCAAGGACGACCTGATCGACCTGATGTCCGACGCCGTCGCGCCCGAATACTTCCCGCCCGATGTCACCGTGACCGGCGACTGGCGGGCCGACGTCCGCGCGCTGGCCGTACGCACCAGGCAGACGATGCACCGGCACCCGTGGCTGGCCGTGCTGTCGGTGACGAGGCAGTCGGCCGGGCCCAACCGCGTCAGGCTGATGGAGTCCTCACTGAGCCTGGTGGCGGACATCGGGCTGAGCATCGACGGCATGCTCAACGTGGTCGGGTCGGTCGCCGCCTACATCAACGGCTTCGTCTCGGCGGAGCTGGCCGAGGCGGAGGCGCTCCGGCGTACCGGGCTCGACCTGGGCCAGTGGATGGCCAGGCAGGGGCCGTTCCTCCAGTCGCTGCTGCAGAGCGGGGACTATCCGCTGTTCACCCGGATGACCGTGGAGGGCGGTCGCGAGCTGACCGACCCGGACGAGCGGTTCGCGTTCGGGCTCGACCGGCTGCTCGACGGCATCGCCGCGGCCCTGCCCCCGGCGCCCTGACCGCGCGGCCCGGCCCCGGCCGGGCCATCCAGTGCCCGCGCCACGTCGAAGAGAGGGTAGAACCCGCCGATCGTCGCCGAAGGGAATCCACATGCGTGCCGCCATCAGGGTCGTCATCATGCTCGCCGTCGCACTGATCGCCGTCGTGGCCGTGCAGGCCGCGGCCTCCGCCGCCACCGCCATCGAGTACGGGCTCATCGCCGGGCTCATCGCCGTGGCCTGAACCCCGCCTGAACCCCGCCAGAACCCCGGGAAGATCCTGGACTCAGCGCCAGGGCCCGCCCGATCGCAGCACGTCCTGCGCCTGCGCCAGCGCGCTGAGCGCCTTGGGCATGCCCGTGAGACGGCGGGCCAGGGCGTCCAGGGCGGAGAGCAGCACGCGTTCAGGGACGTCCCGCGCGGCGAGGATGTTCGCCAGCCAGCCGGTGAAGGAGGCGAAGAGCTCGGGGTCGTCCACGTACACGGCCGCCCGCAGGAAGTCGACGAGGTAGGCGACGTTCTCGACGTAGGGCCTTCTCGCTTCCTCCCCGCCGCCGCTCTCCGGGAAGCCGCCCGTCTCCGGCCGGTCCTCCTGGCCCAGCTCGCCCATGACGCCTCTCACCAGGTCCGCGGCCGAGCGGGTCAGCGACGTGTACTCGTGGCAGGCCACGTACGGCGCGCGCCCGGCGGGCTGACGCGGCACCGGCCCGGCCGCCAGCAGGCCGGCGGCGGAACGCGCGTCCGGGGCCCAGGCGTCGGCGCCGAGCAGGCGGGCGTACCGGCCGTCAGGGCCGAAGGCGGCGCCGCCGGCCAGCACCGGCGTGCCCGCCGCCTGGCAGGCGGTGATCGCCGCGTGCGCGGCGGGCAGCCGGATGCCGAGCGAGCTGGACAGGGCCACCGCGTGCGGGTTCGTCCGGTGCAGGTGCGCGACCAGGTGGGGGGTGGGCACCTGCGCGCCCAGGAAGTCGATCTGCCAGCCGCGCACCCGCAGCACCTCGGCCAGCAGCCGCGCGGGGAAGGCGTGCCACTCGCCGTCGATGCACGCCACCGTGATCCGTCCCCTGCCCGGCGCCGGGTGCTCCTGCCAGGACGGGTGGTGGGCCAGGGCGGCCAGCACGCGCTCGTTGACGGCGGTCGCGGTGTGCTCCTGGGCGACCGAGATGCGGTTGGCCGCCCACTCGCGGCCGACGCGCGCCTGCACGGGGGCGACGACGTCCAGCAGCAGGGTCTCCATGGGGACGCCGTCGTCGATGGCGGCCATCGCCGCGGCGGCCGCGGCGTACTCGTCGCCGGCCGTGGCCGCCGCCCACAGCGCCTCGATGCGCTCCTCGATGTCGTCCGTCACCTGAGCCAATCTCCCTCTGCGACGTGCGGGAGATTGCGCGGGGCCGTGATGGCGACCACCGCCATGTCGTCGTGATCGCCGTCGCCCACCCATTGGGAGGCCAGCATCTGGACGCGCTCGGCGAGTGCCTCCGGCGGCATGCCCGCGCACTCCTTGAGCTGCTCGGCCAGCCGCTCCTCGCCGAAGAACTCATCGCCGAGCGGACCGCCTCTGGCCTCGATGATGCCGTCGCTGTAGAGCAGGCACGTCTCGCCGGACTCCAGCACCACGTCCTCGGTGACGCTGGTGATGTCCTCCAGCACGCCGATCAGCGTGCCGGCGGACCCGGCCTCCTCGACTCGGCCGTCATTGCGCATGATCAGCGGGGGCGGGTGCCCGGCGCTGGTCAGCCGCAACGCGACCCGCGTGCCGTGCCGCTGGAACGAGGCCAGCACGAGGGTGACGTACCGCGTCGCGCCCGCGTCGGTGAGCAGCACGCCGTTCAGCAGCTCCAGCACGCGATGGTGGTCGTCGGCCATGGGCAGCAGGGCCCGCAGGGTGTTGCGGATCCGCCCGGTGAGGACGGCGGCCTCCAGCCCCTTGCCCGACACGTCGCCGAGCACCACCAGCGACTCCCGGCCCGAGCCGGCCGCGGGATGCACGTCGTAGAAGTCGCCGCCGACCTGCTCGCTGGGGCCGGCCGGGCGGTAGAGCGCCGCGATCTCCACGCCGTCCAGCCGCGGGGTGGCGGGCGGCAGCAGCTCCGCCATCAGGGTCTCGGTGATGACGGCCTGCTCGGCGTACAGGCGGGCGGCGGAGATCGCCGCACCGGCCCACACGGCGAAGAGCCGGACGAACACCTCCTCGGCCTCGGGGAAGCCGGGCCTGCGGGCGCGGCGCAGCAGCACCAGCGCGCCCGCGGGCAGGCCGTGGCCGGGCAGCGCGGTCACCTCCACGGACCCGACCTCGCCGAACTCGTCGCGGAGCACCCAGGCAGGGGCATCCACCGGGTCGATCCAGCGGGCCGGCACCGGCGGGAAGCCCTGCAACGCCTCGTCGAGGCCGGGCAGCGCGCGCGGGTCGACGGTCGCGTGCTCGCAGGACACCCTGCCCCGCGGGTCGCAGGAGGCGATCGTGTACCGGCGGCCGGCCATCGGCAGGACGACGAGCGCCGCGTCGGCCAGCCGCCGGGCGGCCAGGCGCGCGGTCGCCTCCAGGCAGCGGTCGGGGTTCAGGGACGACAGCAGCTCGTTGGACGCCTCGGCCAGGAACCCGGTCCACTCCCGGTGGGCGCGCAGCGCCTCGACGGCCTGCTCGTGCCCGGTGACGTCGATCAGCCACCACAGGACGCTGTCGCCGCTCCGCGCGGGGTACGCCTGGAACACCCGCTCGCCGATCGAGCCGCTCGCCGGTTCGTACCCGGCGACGCCCCCGCCGGCGCCGGCCGGGGACGGGAGCCCGATGGGCAGCAGGTGGTGCGCGTGCGACAACCACTGCGGAACCGCGCGGGCCAGCGGCACGCCCGCGACCGCGTCGGGGATCAGCGTGCGCGCCGCCCTGTTCGCCTCTTCTATGACGCCGGCGGCGTTGACCGCCAGCATCGGGTACGGCGCGTCTTCCCACACCATCCCGATCGTGCCCCGTCCAGACGACTCTCCAGACTCGTCACACTACCGACAGTGGCCGCGGCCTTCTTCACGCCATATCACTCCTTTGCAGTAACTTTCGTCAGCAGGAGTGACCGTCACGGCAGCACGACGAGCCGCCGGCCCTTGAGATCGGTCCGCCGCCAGGCGGTCTCGATGTCGCTCAGCGGGACCCGCTCCAGGTCGAACGTGAGCTCGCCGGACTGCGCCCACTTCACGATCTGCCCGTACGCCTCGCCCATGACCTCGGGGCCGAGCCCCTTGGCCGCGCCGTAGATCTCGACCCCGGAGGTACGCAGGCTCCCCGCGGCGAGGCCGAGCTCCGCCCCGGCCGACTCGCCGATCTGGATCACCCTGGTCGGCTTCGGGAACGCGAACGACTCCGGGACCAGCGAGCGCAGCAGGATCTCGGTGGGCCGGCCCCAGAGGAAGTCCACGACGACGTCGTAGCCGTCGCCCTTGGCCTCGGCGAACGCCCCCGCCAGCGCCTCGTCGGGGACCACGGTGTTGATCACCGTGTCGGCGCCGAGGGCGAGCACCTCGCGAAGCTGCTCGTCGTCACGGCCGGTCGCGACGATCCGCCCCGCGCCGAGCAGCCTGGCCACCTTGACCGCGAGCCGCCCGGCGACCCCGGTGGCACCCTGCACCAGCACCGTCTCGCCGGGCACGAAACCCGCGGCGGTCTTGATGGACATGCCGGTGATGGCCGTGCCGAGCACGGTCGCGACGGCCGGATCGACGCCCTCGGGGATCGGGACGAACGCGCCGGCGGGCACCACGGTCCTCTCGGCGAGCGCGCCGTAGGGCAGGCGCGGGTTGCCGAACCCGACGAGCGTGCCGTCAGGCAGCGCGCCGATGCCGTCGAAGGCGGGGATCACCGGCAAATGGGCGATGAACTCGCCGCTCGCGTAGTGGGTGCCGGCCGCGAACGCCTTGTCGACGTTCTCGACGGCGACCGCCCGCACGTCGATGAGCACCTCCCCCTCCCCCGCCACCGGGTCGGGATAGTCCTCATAGCGCGGAACGCCGCCGACCTCGTGTAAGACCGCTGCTTTCATTGTGGCTCCCTGCCCTCTCGACGATCTTCTCTATCACCGATAGAGAGACTCTAACACTGATAGAGTACGCAGGGAGGTAGCGGAAATTGACCCTCGACAGACAGCGAATCGTCACCGAGGCCGTGGCCCTGCTGGACGCCGAGGGCCTCAACGGCGTGACCCTGCGGAAGCTGGCCACCAGGCTCGGCGTGCGATCGCCGACCCTCTACTGGCATCTGCCGAACAAAGCGGCCCTGGTCACCGCCATCGCCGAGGCGATCCTTGAGCAGGAGTTCCCCGAGCTGGCGGGCCCCGAGCCCGGGGAGCGCTGGCAGGACTGGCTGATGGGCCTCGCCGAGCGGCTGCGCCGGGCGCTGCTCGCGCACCCTGACGGCGCCCGCGTCATCTCGGCCTCCCAGCTCTCGCTCAAGATGGCCGCGATCTCCGAGCTGGCGATGAGCGCCCTGGTGGCGCGCGGCATCGCGTTGCGGGAGGCCCGCCTGATCGTCCTGACGGTCGAGCGCTTCACCGTCGGCCACGTCCTGGAGGAGCAGGCCCCCCGGCCGGGCGAGGAGGAGCTGGAGGGCTTCGACATGGCCGCCTTCGCCGCGGCCCACCCCACCGTGATGGCGGGGGTGAGCGAATACTTCGCGCCCGGCCGCACCGTGGACGACCTGTTCCGCGAGTGCCTGGAGCTGATCGTCGAAGGCGCCGCGGCGAAGATCCGCCCTCCCACGCAGTGACGGCGGGGCCAGTGGCGCACCGCGAGCGCCGCACGTCGTGACGGCGGGGTCAGGAGCTCTCCGCGAGCGCCTGGAACAGCAGGGCCACCCCCACCGCCCCCGGGTCGGGCACGCCGCGCGCCCGGTCCCCGACGTAGCTGGCCCGGCCCCGGCGGGCGACCAGCTCCGCCGTGCCGCGCGCCCCCTCCGCGGCGGCGCGGGCGGCCTGCTCGAACGTGCCGCCCCGCACCAGCTCGGCCACCGCCGGCGCGAGCGCGTCCACCAGGGTACGGTCGCCGACCTCGGCCTCGCCCACCCGCTGGATCGCGGCCAGCCCGGCCTGCGCCCCCGCCGCCCAGCCGGCGCGCGGATCCTCCTCCAGAGCCCGGCCGAGCTCGCTGAACAGCAGCCCGAACAGCGGCCCGCTGGTCCCCCCGACCTCGTCGAGGAAGATCCGGCCCGCCACGTCGAACCCGTGCTCCTCCCCCGGCTCGGCCAGCACCCGTTCCAGCCCGGACCGCAGGTTGTCGCCGAAGTCGCCATCGCCGCTGACCTGGTCCAGCCTGGTCAGCTCGGCGTGGGCGTCCGCCACGGCGGCGGCGTAGCGGCGCAGCACCTCTGAGCCGGTCATCATGCCTCCTGAACGGGGAACGCGGGCGTCGACACGGGTGCCCGCCACCAGCGGCGCCACCCCTCGTCGAGCCGGGTCAAGGTGATGGAGAAGCCCGCCATGTCCAGCGCGGGCACGAACGTGCCGACGAGCGACTCGGCGACGCCGAGCCCGCGCCCGCCGAGGTCCTCCGCCACGTGCTCGAAGATCCCGTACAGCTCCAGCTGGGTGGTCGCGCCCAGCCCGTTGACCAGGACCAGCAGGTCGTCGGAGCCGGCCGGGAGCCCGGCGAGCAGCTCGTCCAGCATGCGCGCGAGCAGTCGCGGCAGCGGGGGCCGCTCGATCGTCCTGGCCGCCCGCTCGCCGTGGATGCCGACGCCGTACTCCAGCTCGCCCGTACCCAGCTCGAAGGCCGGGGCGGCGGTGTGCGGCGAGGTCTGCGCCCGGGAGGCGACGGCGAGGCTGCGCGAGGCCGCCGCGACGGCGGCGCCCAGCCCGGCCAGCTCCTCCAGCCCGCGCCCCTCGTCGGCGGCGGCGCCGAGCAGCTTCTCCACCACGACGGTGGCGCCGGTGCCGCGCCGGCCGGTCGCCGTCTGCGCGCTGTCGGTGGCCAGGTCGTCGTCGACCAGCACCCGGCGGACCTCGATGCCTTCGAGCCGCAGGCGCTCGGCGGCGATGCCGAAGTTGATCCGGTCGCCGGTGTAGTTCTTGACGATGTGCAGGACGCCGCCCGGACCGGCGGCGGCCCGGCTGGCGTACAGCACCTGCCGGTTGTGCGGGGAGGCGAACACCTGCCCGGGCGCAACCGCGTCGAGCATGCCGCGGCCCAGGAAGCCCGCGTGCAGCGGCTCGTGTCCCGAGCCGCCGCCGGAGACCAGGCCGACGGCGCGGCGCGGGTCACGGTCGCGGGCGCGCAGGAAGGCCGGGTCCTCGCTCAGCTCCACCAGGCCCGCGTGGGCGCGGGCGAAACCGCGCAGCGCCGGGGTGACCGCGTCGTCCTCAGGAAGGAACAGGCCGCTCACGGGCGCACCTCCCCGCTGCCGAGCCGGCCGGCCGCCACGCTGGACACCAGGGCGATCCCGATCATGTACGCGACCAGCCAGGTCCAGTGCCCGCCCCCGGCCGCCAGCAGCGCGGTGCCCGCCAGCGGCGCGAGCCCGCCGCCCAGGGTCGCGCCCACCTGCTGGGTGACCGACAGCCCCGTGTAGCGGACCTGCACCGGGTAGAGGTTGGCGAACAGGGCCGCCTGCGCCCCGTACATCGAGCCGTGCCCCACCGCCAGCCCGAGCACCATGGCGATCGTGGTCAGCGCGAAGTCGCCGGTCTGCACGAGCAGGAAGAACGGCACCGCCAGCACGGCCTGGAACACCGCGCCCGCGATGTAGACCGGACGCCGTCCCACCCGGTCCGACAGTGCGCCGAACAGCGGCAGCGTGAAGCACTCCGCGAGGCAGGCGATGAGCACCGCGAGCAGCACGGGCCCGCGCGGCAGGCCCAGCTCGGTGGTGACGAACGCGATGGCGACGACGTAGTAGACGTTGAACAGCCCGCTCTCGGCGATCTTGGCCAGGATGGACAGCGCCACGTTGCCGACGTGCCGGCCGAACAGCTCCTTGACCGGCACCGTCCGCACCTCGCGCTCGGCGCGCATCTTGACGAACTCGGGGCTCTCGCTCAGGTGCAGCCTGATGTAGAAGCCGACCGCGATCAGGACGATGCTCAGCAGGAACGGCAGCCGCCAGGCCCACGACTCGTACGCGCCGTCGGGCAGCGCGACGTCGAGCAGCGTCACCAGGCCGACCGGCAGCAGCACTCCGGCCGGGGTGCCGATGTGCACCAGGGACGTGGACAGGCCCTGCCGCTCGCGCGGGCTGTACTCCAGCGCCATCAGCACGCCGCCGCCGTACTCGCCGCCCATGCCGAGCCCCTGGACCAGCCGGATCAGCACCAGCAGCAGCGGCGCGACGACGCCGATGGAGTCGTAGGACGGGATGAGGCCGATGGCGAACGTGCCCGCGCCCATCATCAGCATCGTGATGATCAGCACGTTCTTGCGGCCCAGCTTGTCGCCGAAGTGCCCGAAGATCAGGCCGCCGAGCGGCCGGGCGAGATAGCCGACGAAGAACGTGGCGAACGCGGCCAGCGTCCCGACCAGCGGCGTCTCGGCCGGGAAGAAGACGTCGTTGAAGACGAGGGCCGCGGTGGTGGCGTAGAGGGTGAAGTCGTAGTACTCCACCGTCGTGCCCAGCGCGCTGGCCCACACGACGCGCCTCAACGGCGTCTGACCGGCAGCGGGCCTGGGTGGTGCGGTGGCGCTGTCTATCGAGCTGTCCATCGGCATCCCTTCTGGTAGTCTGATATATCAGACACTAGATTTAACGAGACCGCAACATCCGGGACGAGGAGTCTTAATGCTGGATCTGCACGGGATGATCTCCACCGTCGTCACGCCCTTCGACGACAACGACGAAGTGGACCTCGAGCTGCTTCGCGCGGAGGTCAAATATCTGCTCGACGCGGGAGTGACCGCCATCTGCGCGTGCGGCAGCACCGGCGAGGGCCAGACCCTGTCGCTGGAGGAGAGCACGGCGATCTGCCGCGTGGTCGTCGAGGAGGTGGCCGGTCGTGTGCCCGTGATCGCCGGCGTGATCCAGAACTCCACGGCCCAGGTGATCCGCTACTCCCTCGCGCTGAAGGAGGTGGGCGTGGACGCGTTGCAGATCACCCCCGTCCACTACGTCTTCGCCCCGTCGGCGGAGGAGACCGTCGCGTACTACCGCGAGATCGGCCAGGCCGTGGACCTGCCGATCGTGCTCTACAACGTGGTCCCGTGGGCGCTCGTGCCGGTGGACGTGATCGAGCGGCTCGCCGAGGTGCCGCAGCTCGTCGCCGTCAAGCAGAGCGGTGGCGACATGCACCTGCTCGTCGATCTGCTCGCCCGGGTGCGCGACCGGTTCACCATCCTGGCCGCGCTCGACGACCTGCACTACCCGGCCTTCATGCTCGGCGCGCACGGCGCCCTGGCCGCCATCCCCACCGTCACCCCGCGGCTCAGCGTCGAGCTCTGGGACGCCGTACAGGCCGGCGACCACGCCCTTGCCCGCGAGCTGCACGAGCGTATCCTCACGGTGTGGCGGGCGATCGACGGCCCCAACCTCCCCGCGACCCTCAAGGCCGCGCTCCAGCTGCAGGGCCGCGACGGCGGGCTGCCCCGCAAGCCGTTCGCCCCCGCGAGCCCGGCCGAGCGCGAGCGCATCGCCACGGCGCTCCGCGCGGCTAATCTGATCGCCTAGCCGCCCCACACTCGCATAAAGGGAGACATAAGTGCCGCCTCTGGCGAAGGGCTCATCCCTAGTCGTGGACTCGATCGCGGACCAGCTCTACGGGATACTCAGCGACCGGATCACCACCGGGGCCTACGCGCCCGGAGCACGGCTCGACCCGCAGGCGGTCGCGGCAGAGTTCGGCGTCTCCAGGACCCCCGTCCGCGAGGCGCTGGCCCGTCTCGAACACGACCAGCTCATCGTCACGCGACCCCGGTCGGGCACCTTCGTCGCCCGGCCGGGCGTCGCCGACGTCCACGAGGTCTGCCAGCTCCGCAAGGGCATCGAGTGGGTCGCCACCGGGATCGCCGCCGCCGCCATGCCCCTGGAGCAGATCGCCGACCTGCGCGCGGAGGCCGTCGAGGCGCTCCAGCGGGCCGAGCGCGGCGACTACGAGCCGTTCTTCGCCAGCGACAGCCGCCTGCACAACGAGATCGTCGCCGCCACCGGCAACGCCCGGCTCATCAAGGCCCGCACCTCCACCGAGCCCTTCGTCCAGTGGCTGCGCGTGCTCGGCGCCACCGGCCCGCACCGCATCGCCGGCTCCACCCGCCGCCACCTGGAGATCCTCGACGCCATGGCGGCCAGAGACGCCACCACGGCCCAGCAGGCCGCCGCCGTCCATCTGGACGAGGTGGAGGAGTGGACGATCGCCGACATGGAGTCCGAGGCCATCACCACCTGAGCACGCGCTGCGCCATCTCTGCCGGGTGGACCTTGTGGCCCCTATGATCGGATTAGCCATATTCCCCCCCGCCAGGAGTCTCGTGCCGGACATCCAGCCTCTCAAGCCTGGAGATCCCAGGTCCGTGGACCGGTACCGGATCACGGGCCGTATCGGCGAGGGCGGCCAGGGGACGGTGCTGCTCGGAGTCGACGACGACGGCGGCCAGGTGGCGATCAAGATCATGACGTCCGTCAACGCCGACGACGTGGAGTCCAGGCTCCGCTTCCAGCGCGAGATCGAGGTCGCGTCCAAGGTCGCCTCGTTCTGCACGGTCCGCGTGCTGGGTCACGGGATCTGCGACGACCGCCTCTACATGGTGAGCGAATACATCCCTGGAGAGTCGCTCCAGCAGCACGTGCTGGCCCGGGGGCCGCTGGACGCCTCCGCGCTCACCCGGCTCGCCGTCAACACCTCCACCGCGCTGCTGTCCATCCACAACACGGGGATCGTCCACCGGGACTTCAAGCCCAGCAACGTCCTGCTCGGCCCGGACGGGCCCTACGTGATCGACTTCGGCGTGGCCCGCGGGTTCGACGACAAGACCGTGACCATCACGGGCGTCCTGGGCACGCCGGCGTACATGTCTCCTGAGCAGCTCGCCGGTGACCGGGTCACCCCGGCCTCCGACCTGTTCAGCTGGGGCCTGACGATGATCTTCGCGGCGCTGGGCCGGCCGCTCTTCAGCGGCAACACCATCGCCGCGATGGCGATCACGCTGCGCCAGGATGAGATCGACCTCAGCGGGATCACCGAGCCGCTGCGCTCGATCATCGCCTCCTGCCTGGTGCGCACGCCCGAACGGCGGCCGACCGCGCGCCAGGTGCTCAACTCCCTGATCGGCCCGCCGTCCGTGCCCGACCCCGCCGATCTGCCGCGTCCTGGGCCGCGCCCGGCGCCGTTCACGCCCTCCGTCGTGCAGTTCGTGCCGCCGGACTCCCCGATCGTGCCCTTCGCGCCGCCCGACTCGGTTCCGGTCTCGATCCCCGTCACCGTCCCGCCGGCGGACCCCGTGACGCCCGACCCGCTCTCGCAGCCCACCGGCGCGACGCCCCTCTCGCCGCCCCCGGGCCGCCGGGCGCGGCGGCTCGCGGCCGCGGCGGCGGTGCTGGTGGCGCTGGGCGGGGCGGGCGCGGTGGTGGTGCCGCAGCTGGTCTCGGCGCCGGCGATCTCCCCGGCCTCCGCGCCGGTCACCGGTTTCGGCGCCCCCATCGGCTGGCGGCCCGCGGGCCACTTCGCGGCGGTCACCGCCGTCGCCACCGCCACGGTCGCCGGGCGCCCGGTGATGGTGACCGGCAGCGAGGACGGCACGCTCCGGCAGTGGGACGCGCGTACGGCCAAGCCCGTCGGAGGGCCGATGACGGGCCACGGCGACTGGGTGCGGGCCGTGGCGACCACCACGGTGAACGGCAAGCCCGTCGCGGTCACCGGCAGCGACGACAAGACCGTACGCCTGTGGGACCTCACCACCGGCCATCCCGTCGGCGCCCCGCTCACCGGCCACACCGGCGCCGTCCTCGCCGTCGCCACCACCACGCTGGACGGCAAGCCCGTCGCGATCACCGGCAGCGACGACAAGACCGTACGCCTGTGGGACCTCACCACCGGCCGCCCCGTCGGCGCCCCGCTCACCGGCCACACCGGCGCCGTCCTCGCCGTCGCCACCACCACGCTGAAGGGCAAGCCCGTCGTGGTGAGCGCCGGCAAGGAGCGGGTGCTGCGGCTCTGGGACCCGCAGACCGGCCGGCCCGCGGCCCCGGCCAGGGCCGGGCACACCGACTGGGTGCGGGCGCTGGCCGCCATGCCGGACACGGTCGTCTCCGCCTCCGACGACAAGACGGTCCGGGTGTGGGATCTCGCCTCCGACCGGGTCAGCACGATCAAGCACCTGCCCGACGTCGTGATCTCGCTCGCGGTGATCAAATCGGGGACGGGCTGGACGCTGCTGGGCGCGGGCCGTGACGGCGTAATCCGCGGCTGGGACACGACCGGCAAGCCGGTGGGCACCCCGCTCACCGGGCACACCGGTTTCGTCATGGCCGTCACCGCGGCCGTGGTCAACGGGGCGCCGTTCGCGTTCTCCGGCGGCGCGGACAAATCCGTGCGTGCGTGGGACCTCGGCAGGTGGACCGCGTCCGCCACGGCCGCGGGCCAGCCGGGTCATTCCGGCGGGGTCAAGGCGGTCGCGCTGGCGAGCGTGGGCGGAAAGCCGGTCGCCGTCTCGGGCGGGGCGGACAAGACCGTCAGGATGTCCGACCCCTCGACGGGCGCGGCCATCGGCACGCCGCTGCTCGGGCACACCGACCAGGTCATGTCGATGACCGCCGGCACCGTGGCGGGCAAGCCGGTCGCCGTCAGCGGTGACGCCGGGGGCGTCCTGCGGATGTGGCGGCTGGACACGGGGGCCGCGCTGGGCAAGCCGCTGGCCGGCCACCGCGGCAGCGTCAACGCCGTCACGATGATCAAAGACGTCATCGTCTCCGGCGGCGCGGACGGCAGCCTGCACAGGTGGAACGCGGTCACGGGAGCGCCGCTCGGCGCGCCGATCCCCGGGCACCGCAAGCCGATCAGGGCGCTGGCCTCCGCGCTCGTCGACGGCCGCCCCGTGGCGATCTCCGCGAGCGAGGACCACGAGCTGCGGCTCTGGGACGTCACCGCGGGCAAGCAGATCGGCGCCCCGCTCACCGGCCACGACGGCGTCGTCCTCGCGGTGGCCACCACCGTGGTCGGCGGCCGTCCCGTCGCGGTGTCGGCGGGCGAGGACCGCACGCTGCGCCGCTGGGACCTGATCACCGGTACGGCCATCGGCGCCCCGCTCGCCGGTCACACCGACTGGGTGCGGGCGCTGGCGGCGGACGGCGAGCGGGTGGTCTCGGCCGGCGACGACCGGTCGCTGCGCGTCTGGAACCTGGCCACGGGCGCGGCCGTCGGCAAGCCGATCGCCGGTCACGCCGGCCCCGTGTACGCGCTGGCCGCCGGTCCCGCCGGCGGGACCACGATCGCGGTCTCCGCCGGCACGGACTGGACCGTACGCGCCTGGAACATCGGCGGCGAGTGACCGCCTGACCGCGGTTATCTGACCTCGTCCACCGAGTTGCCGGGGCCGGTCTGTTTGACGTATTCGCGCGCCCGGTCGGTCTTGATCGCCTCGCTCAGCGCCCGGGTCTTGCGCTCGTCCAGGTAGACGACGCTCTGCCGGCCCTCCATGCCGGTGCCGCGGGTGGGCATCGTGAAGAAGCCGGACTCGCCCAGCCCGGCCAGGTCGATGAGGCGGCTCCTGAGCATCGCCAGGGTCACCCCGTCGTCCACGGTGACCGACTTGGTGATCGCGCGCAGCAGCCCGTCGACCTTCGCCGGGTTGGTCAGGGTGCCGGCGCTCAGCACCCGGTCCGACAGGGCCTTCAGCAGCGCCTGCTGGCGCTTGATCCGGTCGAAGTCGCCGCCCGGCAGGTTGTAGCGCTGCCGGACGAACAGCAGCGCCTGCTCGCCGTTGAGATGGTGGCGTCCCGCCGTCCAGGTGGTGCCGGTGTTGGTGTCGCGCACGGTCTTGGCGACCTCGACGTCCACCCCGTCCACCGCGTCCACCGCCGTGGCGAACCCCTTGAAGTCGATCGCGGCGTAGTGGTCGACGCGGATGCCGGTGAGCGACTCGATGGTCTTGATCAGCAGCGCGGGCCCGCCCCAGGAGAAGGCCGCGTTGATCTTGGCTCGGCCCCGGCCGGGGATGGACACCCAGGAGTCACGCGGGATCGACACGACGGTGGCGTGCTCGCTGTCCTCGGAGAGGTGCGCCAGCATGATCGTGTCGGTTCGCTGCGAGCCGGGCTGCCAGAGCGCCGCCTTGGCGTCGTCGCCGGTGGTGGTGCCGTCGGCCCTGCGGTCGGTGCCCACGAGGAGCCAGGTCTCGCCGAGCCCCGGCTTCGGCTGCGGGCGCTGCTTCTCCTCCTCCTTGGAGGTGGGCAGAGCCGCGGGCAGCCGGACGATGTCGCTGTCGAGGCTGGCCTGATAGACGAAGAACCCGCCGGTCGCGAGCGCACCCAGCAGCGCCAGGGAGGCCAGGGACACCCACAGGAACCGACGCATCCCTCGTTACCTCCCAAGAGCTGTTAGTGGACTTTATAGCTAATTGCCGGGAAGCGCCTTGCCGTCGAGGTATCCGAGCCAGCGCTTCTCGATCGCGCTGTAGCGTCCGCCGGTGATCGCGTCCAGTGCCGAGAGCTGGGTGACGTGCAGGGAGTGATAGCTCCAGCGGGCGGGGTTGGGCGCCGTCGCCGGCGTCCGCGTGTAGTGGAGAAGGTCGTAGGTGGTCCGGTACGACAGGTCATAGAGAGGCAGGACCCGGTCCAGGGTCCGCAGCCCGCGCTGGAACATCTCCTTGGCCGTCGCGTCACCCAGGAGCTCGCCGACGTCGTACACGCCGATCAGGGCGAACAGGTAGCCGTTGAGCACGTGGGTCGCGGTCGGCGTGGGGTACTCCTCGTACCAGTCCAGGCGGTCCTCGAAGCGGCGCAGCACGCCGCCCTGCTCCACCTTGGTGCGCAGGGGCACGAGCGCGCGCAGCGCGGCGGCGCCGTAGCGCGACTCGCCCGTCTTGTCGCGCATCTTGGCCAGGAACGCGGCCCCGATCCCCTGGGCCATCCCCGAGTACCAGCCGGCGCGCAGCTCGCCCGCCAGCCCTTCCCGGTAGGAGTAGTCGAAAGGCACCGGCCAGCCGCCCTTGGCGTCCTGGTGTTCCAGCAGCCAGCGGGCCACCGTCTCCGCCTTGGCACGGTATTTCTGGTCGCCCGTGACGACCCACTTGCTGTAGTTCTCCATCCCGTATTGGACGACTTCAACGGGATATTGGAACGTGCCGAAATCGTAGGTGCTCACCGGGATTCCGTCCGAGCCGATCGAGATGCGCCGCCAGGTGGTCACGTCCACGCCGGCGAAGTGCAGCCAGGGCCCGCGCGGATCGTGCTTCGCGATCAACGGGGTCTCGTCCTCGAAGTACTCGGCCCGTACGACGCCGTCGGAGCCCGTGGACACCACTAGGCCCAGGCGCTTCTCCAGCGCGTCGAGCGGCACGTAGAGCTCGTCGTCGACGCGCAGACCCGGCACCGTCTCGCGCAGGAGGCTGACGGGGGCCTGCACCGCCGGGACCGAGGACGGCTTGCGCGGGCCCGCGGGCTCCGCCGAGGTGCAACCGCCCAGGAGACACAGGGCGATCCCGTGGATGAGGAACTTACGAAACACCAGCACCTTGCCTACCGCCCTTAACGGCTTTTTCAAGAAATGGTAATGTCGGGCCCTCACTGATCATTCCCCAGGGGTTCCTGCCCATATGAACCATGATCGCGTCCATTGTGCCTATAACGGGATAGATGTGGATCCCGAGACTCAGGCGCTGACCAGGAACAGGCTGCACTGGCTGCTGGATCACCTCCCGTCGGGACGGATCCTCGACTTGGGCTGCTCGCAGGGAACCCTGTCCATCCTCGCCGCTCGCCGCGGCGAGCGGGTGACGGGCGTCGACGTCGAGGAGGAGGCCATCGCCTTCGCCGCGGGCCTGGCCGCCGAGCTGCCCGCCGACGTGGCCGCGCGGCTCGCCTTCGTCCGGGGCGACGGCGGCCGGCTGGCCTTCGCCGACGGCTGCTTCGACGCGGCGGTCGCCGGGGAGCTGCTGGAGCACGTGGCGGACCCCGGGGCGGTCCTGACCGAGCTCCATCGGGTCCTGGCACCGGGCGGGACGCTCCTGGTCTCCGTGCCGCACGGGCTGATGCCGCACCACGACCACCGGCGTACGTTCTACCGCGCCGGCTTCCGCCGGCTGATCGAGCCTCTCTTCGAGATCCGCGAGCTGACCGCGCTGGACCGGCACATCGCCGCGGTGGTCGTCCGCAGGGAGACGCCGCTCGGCGCCCCGGCGTTCCTGCTCAGCCAGGAGGAGGCGGATTTCCTCGAACGCGAGGAACGCCTGGAGCAGCAGCTGCAAGGGCTGCGCGAGAAGCTGACGCGGGCCAACCGCCTCTACCGGGACGTCACCGAGTCCAACGCCGAGCTGAAGGCGCAGCTCGGCGAGAGCAGGGCCGGACAGCACGTGCTCGACCAGCTCTCGGCGCTCCAGGACACCGTCGGGCGGCTGTCCACCAGCATCGCGGACGGCGCGGTCACGGAGCGGAACGACCTGCAGGAGCGGTTCGGCGCGCTGAGCGAGGACCGCGACCGGCTGCGGGCGGACCTCCGCGCGGCGGAGGTCGAGATCGGCCTGCTCCGCGACTCTGCCGGCGCCGCGGAGGCGGAGCGGAGCAGGCTCCTCGAGTCGGTTCACGGGCTGACCGCCGGCCTGGAGACGATCCGCGAGACGGCCGACGCCGTGACGGCACAGCGGGACGAGCTGCGTGCGCTCCTCCGGGCCCAGACCGAGGAGCTGCGTACCGCGGAGGCCGCCCACGCCGAGGAGCTGCGTACCGCGGCGGCCGCCCACGCCGAGGAGCTGAGCACCGCGGCGGCCGCGCACGACGAAGAGCTGCGCGCCGGGGCCGCGGCCCACGGCGAGGCCCTGAGCAGGACCGAGGCCGCGCACGCTGAGGCGCTGCGCGGCCTGCGCGATCGGATCGCCGAGCTGGGCGACGAGCTGCGGAACCAGCAGGCCGCCCTGGACCGCCTCCGTACGGTCTACAACGGCGAGCGTCACCGGCACGCGCTCACCCAGCAGCGGCTGGACAAGCTCGTCGCGCTCGAACCCAAGCTCAGGCAGGAGAACGACCGGCTGCGGGCCAAGCTGGAGACGGTGACCGGCCGGCTGGCCGACTACCGCGACCAGGTCACCAGGATCCGCTCCTCGCGGGCCTGGCGCATGCTGTCGGTCTACCGTCAGTTACGCCGCCCTGGCCGCCCGGAGCCGGCGCAACAGCGCCTGGAGATCAGGCCCGCGACCTCCTCCCCCGGCGCCCCGGCCCGCACGGTCGTCCTGCGCCCGTCGACGCCGCCCGCGCCCGCGCCGCAGCCCGTGCCGGCCGCGCCGGTGCCGCTGGAGGAGTTCAGGATCGGCCTGCACGAGTGGATCGAACGGGCCAAGGCGGCCGAGGGTGACGAGGTCGTGCTGATGTTCTCCGGCACCACCTTCGTGCAGGAGGCCAGGGGCAACAGGCCCATCCGCCTCACGCGCGTCTACCTCGGCCGCGACTGCCCGGTCTTCTTCAACTACTACCGCTGGCGCGACACGGACCCGCGGCCGTCGCACCCCGACCCGCTGCTGTTCCAGAGCCCGATCGACATGACGCCACGGCTGCTCGACGAGGTGCTGAGCGCCGACTTCGGCGGCAAGCGGAAGCTGCTGTTCGCCTCCTTCCCGCACGAGACGATGGTGCGGACGCTCACCCACGCCGCCTCGCTCGGCTGGGTGACGATCTACGACGCGCGCGACGACTGGGAGGAGTTCGCCAAGATCGGGATGGCGAAGTGGTACCACCCCGGCTACGAGCGCTACGTCGTCGCGCACGCCGACGCGGTCACCGCGGTCTCCGCGCCGCTGGCCAGGAAGATGGAGCTGCTGGGCGGCCGCAAGGTGAGCGTCAACGCCAACGCGCTCGACCCGGCCTTCCCCGCCCCCACGACCCCGCGCGCTCCCGACGCCACCAGGATCGGCTACTTCGGGCACCTGACCGACAAGTGGTTCGACTGGGACCTGGTGATCCGCGCGGCCAAGACCTATCCGCACTACATCTTCGAGCTGGCCGGTCACCAGAACCCGGACCTGCGGCTGCCGGAGAACGTGCACCTGCTCGGGCTGCTCGGCCATCGAGAGCTGGCCGAGCTCAGCGCCGGATGGGCGCTGGCGCTGATCCCGTTCAAGAACGGCGCGCTGGCCGACGCCGTGGACCCGATCAAGGTCTACGAGTACCTCCATCTCGGCCTGCCGGTGCTGACCACGTACTTCCCGCAGTGCGCCGACTATCCGGGGGTGCGCGTCACCGAGTCCGCGGCCGAGTTCGTCGCCGCCATACCCGAGCTCATGGACTCCGCCCTGGACGTGGACGAGGTCCGTTCCTGGCTCGCGCGCAACACCTGGGAGTGCCGGGTGGACGCGTACTCCGAGATGGCCGAGCAGGTCGTGCGCAAGGGCCGGGAAGGTCTGCTGACGCTGCTGGAGTGCCGATGAAGGTGCTGTTCTGCTACCGCTACGGTGTGATCGGCGGGGTGTCCACCCAGCTGCTCAACCGCTACACCCATTTCTCGGCCGAGTTCGAGGTCGGCGTGCTCTACGAGTCCGACCACGGCATGGTGGCCCACTTCCCGCCGGGCGTGGCCAGGGTGGCGGCCACCGACGACGCCCGCGAGGCCGCCATCCGCGAGGCCGAGCCGGACGTCCTCGTCGTGATCGACAGCCCCAGCTTCCTGTCGGCGTGGCAGCGCGCGGGCTCGCCCGGGTCCTTGATCCTGGAAGTGCACACGACCACGGCCAACCTGTCGTATCTGGGCGACCTCGCGGTCCGGCCCGACCACATCGTGACCGTCAGCGAGTACATGCGCGGCAAACTGGGCGCGCTCGGGCTCTCCCCGATCAGCGTGGTGCCCAACTGCCTGGACGAGCGCTGGTACGCCGAGACCGTCCCGCCCGCGCTCGGCTCCTCCCCGGTGGCCTGGATCGGCAAGCTGGACGGGCACAAGCGCTGGCGGGCCGCCGCCGACCTGCTCGACCGGATCGCGGCGGCGCGCCCAGGCGTCACGCCGCTGCTCGTCGGCGGGTACACCGCCCCGGCAAGCGAGGTGTCCGCGCTGACCACCAAGCTCGCCACCTCGCCCGCGCTCGGCTCGGCGCGCTGGCTGCCGCGCGTCGACTACGACATGATGCCCGCCCTCTACTCCGCCATCGGGACGAACGGCGGGCTGACCGTCTCGACCACGACCGACGAGTCGTTCGGCATGTCGGTCGCCGAGGCGCTGGTGCGCGGGTGCCCCGTGATCGCGCCCGCGGTGGGCGCGCTGCCCGAGATCCTCCCCGAGGAGGCGCTCTACCCGCCGGGCGCCTACGCGGAGGCGGCGGACAAGGCGCTCAGGGCGCTGTCGGACGCCGGCTTCCGCGCCGCCCTGCTGAGCACCGCGCAGCTCGTCAGGGAGCGCACGCACACCGAGTACGCGCTGGCCGCCTTCCGCAACGTGCTCCAGCGCAGCGCGAAGTCGGCGAAGGTCGCCTGACCCCGGGCGGCTTCGGCCCAACGCGAAGCCGGCGGCTTCAGCGCAGCGCGAAGTCGTCGAAAGTGGCCTGGCCCGGCGCGGTCAGGACCAGGCCGAAGCTGACCCCCGCGGCCCGCGCCGCCGGGGGCTTCCAGGTGGCCTGCCGCCAGGACGTCGTGGCGGGGAAGACGGGGCCGTCCGCCCAGGGCGTCCACACCCCGTCGCCCGTCCGCCTGCTGACGGTGAACCGCACCGGCGCGGTCGAGGTGTACCAGACCGACAGGGCGCCCGCCCGGGGCGCGCAGTCGCCGTCGTCCTGCTTGATCGCGAGCCTGAGCTGCTTCGGATCGCCGCCGGTCACCTGGATCCGGCCGGCCCAGCGCCCGGTGTGCGCGCCCGCCACCCGGCCGAACGTCGCCGTCTTGGACCGCCCGTCGAGCTGCCAGCAGTCGGGGATGCCCTCCTTGCCGAAGTAGTTCTCGAGCGAGGCGTTCAGCACGATCGACGGGGCCTTGATCTGCGGCACGGGCCGCACGTCGCCGCCGATGACGTCACCGACGGTCCGAACGGGGATCTCGCGCCCCTTCAGCCAGTCGAGGAACCCGGTGAAGACCGCCGGCTTGACCCCCAGCGGCCCGCAGTCGTCGCAGTAGTCGTGGAAGACGAGGATCGCCCAGGTCTTGCGCTGCTCGGCCGCGATCACGTACTGCTGGATCTCGGCGGGCGTGGTGCTCGCGCCGACCGCGAGCGGCGTGTTGAGGTTGTACGGGTCCCGCGGCTTGATCCGCTCCGCGGCGGCCCCGGCCCGGCCCCTGCCGCTGTTGTAACCGCACTCCCGCACCACGGACTCGGCCGCCGCGCTGACCGCGTGGAAGGGATAGGCGAAGGACCTCGGGGTGAAGCCCATGGCCTCCAGCCCCGACCGGTCGGCGCACACCTCCCGGCGCTGCTCGTCGGGATGGAGCTCCGGCAGCCTGGCATGGGTACGGGTGTGCCCGCCGATCTCGTGCCCCGCCTGCGCCAGCCGCGCCAGCTTGGGCTGGTCGAGATAGCCGGAAGCCTTGGTCCTGGTGCTGTGGACGTAGAACGTGCCGGTCAGCCCGCGTTCGGTCAGCTCCTGCGCCATCTGCTCCTGTCGGGCCAGCCCGTCGTCGAAGGTGAGGGAGACCACGCCCCCGTCACCCGGCACAGCAGTCGGTACCGTGGTCCGCGCGGCGGTCGGGGCCGGGGACGGGCTCAGCCCGCCGCAGCCGGTCGCCAGCACGGCGATCGCCACTCCCACCGTCACCACATGACGCACTGGTCTCTCCTCCCGCACCTCGGCGGCGGACATCTTCCCATGTACGCCAGATCCGCGAAATGGGGAATCTGTCCTGACACGTCAACAGCAGCGAGCTAAATGAGCAAAAGTCAGATGTTCGGGCACACAAAGATACGATCGATCCACAAGTGGGTAATGCTCACCGCTCAACGCACGTGACCGACCGTACTGGCTGGCCTCGTCTCCATCACGACATCTGGGCCAGATCCCGTGTACACCCCACGTGAGGAGGCCTCGCCCATGTCGAGATCCACGCTGGCGACCCGCGAGTCCCGATCCCCCGCCGTCGAGCCCCCTGCCGTCCGGGCCGTGGACCAGGACGTTCGCCCGCCCGCCGCTCGTCGCATTCCTACAGTATTGACACGCTGTGTAGCCCGGTGTTTACATTTGGCCCCAATGGCAAGATCTACCACACAGCTACTGCGAAAACGGGTGAATCGTGCGCATGTTACCCCGGCGTTCAGCACGCGGGCTCAGCGAGCGAGAGCTGCGCTGAGCATGCGGCCGATGCTGGAGGCAGTGAGCCTGACGAAGCGATTCGGCTCGGTCGCGGCGATCAACGATGCCAGCTTCGCGATCAGGCCGGGCGCCATCACCGGCTTCCTCGGACCGAACGGCGCCGGCAAGTCGACCATGCTGCGACTTTTCCTCGGCCTCACGCACCCCACCTCGGGCGCCGCGCTCATCGACGGCAAGCCGCTGCGCGAGTGGCCCGTCCCCAGCCGCAAGGTCGGCGCCGTCCTCGACACCCAGTGCGTGCATCCCTCCCGCCGGGCGATCGACAGCGTGCGGTGGGCGGCCTGGCTGGCGGGGGTGCCCGCGTACCACGCCGAGGAGCTCCTCGACCGGGTCGGGCTCGGCGCGGTGGCGGGCCAGCGTACCGGGAAGTTCTCCGTCGGCATGCGGCAGCGCCTCGCGCTGGCGATCGCGCTGGTCGGCGACCCCGAGATCGTGGTGCTCGACGAGCCGATGAACGGGCTCGATCCCGAGGGCATCGCGTGGCTGAAGGAGCTGCTGCGCGGCTTCCGTGACCAGGGCCGTACGGTGCTCATCTCCAGCCACCTGCTGGCCGAGCTGGAGGACCTGGTGGACGACCTGGTGGTGATCGCCCGCGGCAAGATCATCGGGAGCGGGTCCGCCACGGCGTTCATCGACCGCTTCCAGACGCAGACGATCAGCGTCCTGTCGGACAAGCCCGAGCCGCTGTGCGCCGCGGTGATCGACGCGGGCGGCGAGGTCATGGAGATGCAGGGCCAGCGCATGGAGATCAGCGGGCTGACCTCCATCCAGCTCGGCGAGATCGCGCGTGACGCCGGGATCGCGCTCCTGGGGCTCACGGAGGAGCGCAGCCTGAAGCGGGCCTTCTCCGAGGCGACCGCCAACATGACCGACCTCTGACGATCTCCCCCAGGGCCGCCGGCCGGCCGCTCTAGTGGTTGCGCGCCACCGCGTGCCGGGTGGCCTCGCCGTTGCCGTTGAGGAAGGCCCGGGCCCTGCGCGCCCTGAGCGCGGTCCGCTTCACGCCGGCGACCTTCGCGATCTCCTCGGCGGTGACCAGGCTGTCGTAAGCCGCCCTCGGGTCGCCGAGCAGGATCCGCGTGGTGCCGAGGTCGAGCAGAATGTCCGACAGCACGACCCGGTCGCCGATGAACGTGGCGATCTCCAGCGCCTGCAACAGCTCGGGATAGGCCTCCTCCGGCGTGCCCGCCCTGGCGGCGTACATGGCCACGCCCCGCCGGATCTGGGCCTCGCTGCGCAGGCTGCCGCCCTCGCGGCACAGGGCCAGCGCCCGCTCCAGGCACTCCTGGGACGCCTGCCCCTCCCCCGTGCTGTGCAGCACCATCGCCAGCCCGCCCAGCGCGTCGGCCTCGCCCACCGGGTCGCCGCTCCTGCGTAAGACCTCGGCGGCCTCCTCGTACGTCTTGCGCGCCTTGCCCAGGTCCTGACGGATCCGGTCGAGATCGGCGAGCAGGCGCAGCGCCAGCCCGCGGCCGTGGTCGTCGGCCAGGCGCTGGAAGAGCTCCAGCGCCTCCTCCAGCCGGCGGGCCGCGCCCGCGTAGTCGCCGACCAGCATCGAGCGGTGACCGAGCGAGTAGAGCAGGGCGGCCTGGCCACGGATGTTCCCCGCGCCGCGCACGCTGGACAGCGCCAGCTCGTGGGAGTCGAGCCACACGTCGAAGCGCGAGCCCGCCTCGTAGAGGGCGAGCGGCGCGATGGCCAGCTCCCAGCACGTCTCGGGGAAGGAGACCGCCCGGCGCACGGCCGTCAGGATCGCGTCCAGGTTGGCGTCGAACCACTCCGTGCCCTGGCCCGACCAGGCCGCCGCGCCCTGGGGGCGGTAGCGGGGAGCCGTGCCTCGGGGGATGGAGTTGCCCAGCCCGCGCATCGAGGCGTGCGCGTCGTCCGTCAGGGCCAGCCAGCCGCCCAGCGCGCGCTGCGCGGCCATGCGCAGGTCCTGCTCCCGGTCCTCGGCGAGCGCCCGTACGCCGCCGAAGCTGAGCAGCAGCTCGTGGCAGCGGAAGCGCTCGCCGTCCCGCAGGGTGACCATGAAATGGGTCTCGGCCAGCTCTTCCAGCAGGTTCTCCGCCACGTCCATGGGGACGTCGGCGAGCGCCGCGGTGGTCCTGGCGGTGACCTCCGCGCTGCCGTAGAAGCCGATCCGGCGGATCAGCGAGCGCGGGCCCGCGGGCAGCGTCTCGTAGCCGTGCATCAACGTCGGCAGGACGCTCTCGCCGTCGTGGCGCAGCTCGCCGAGGATCTTCGCCGGGTCGGCGAGGCGGTCGGCCAGGCGCGCGAGGCTCCAGTGCGGCCGGGTGGCGAGCCTGGCCGCGGCGATGCGCAGGGCCACCGGCAACCGGGCGCACAGGTCGATGATCCGGTCGGCCGCCGCCGGCTCGGCCGCCATGCGCTCCTCGCCCGCGCCCGTGGCCAGCAGCGCCAGCGCGTCGGCCCGGTCCAGGGCGGAGACGCGTACCCGCACGGCCGCGTGCAGCAGGGCCAGGGGCGAGCGGCTGGTCACGATGACGGCGCAGCCCGGATGCCCGAGCAGGAAGGGGTCGAGCTGGCCGGCGCCGATCACGTCGTCCAGCACGATCAGGACGCGGCGGCCGGCCAGCAGGCTGCGCAGCAGCCCGGAGCGCGCGCCCAGACCTTCGGGGACCTCCTCGGCGGCGACCCCGAGCGCGGCCAGGAACCCGGCCAGCACGTCGGCGGGCCTGCTCAGGTCGTCGGCGTAGAGCTGGCCGTCGGGGAAGCGGCCGGCCACGCGGTGGGCGACCTCCAGGCACAGCGCGGTCTTGCCGGCGCCGCCGGGACCGGTGACCACCACCACGGGGCACGGGTCGTGCTCCTCGATCGCCTCGCTGATCCGGCGCAGCTCGGCGTCCCTGCCGACGAGCGCGGACCGCGCGGGCAGCTGCCGCGGCACGGGGGCCTGCGGGTGAGCCGGTTCGAGGGCGGGAGCCGGCGGGCGGGCGGGTTCGAGCACGGCGTCCTGGCGCAGGATCTGCGTCCTGAGGTCGCGCAGCGCGGGGCTGGGATCGGTGCCGAGCTCGTCCCTGAGCCGCTCCTCCAGGTCCGCGAACACCTGGAGCGCCTCGCTGCCCCGCTGCGAGCGGTAGAGCGCGAGCATGAGCTGGCCGCAGAAGGCCTCGCGCAGCGGGTGCTGGTCGGCGAGCTGCTGGATCTCGGCGATCACCTCCCGGTGCCGGCCGAGCTCGAGGTCGGCGTCGATGCGGGCCTCGATGGCGGTGAGCCTGCGCTCGTCCCAGACCGCGGCCTCGGCGAGGAAGGCCTCGCCGTCGAGGCCGGACAGGGCCGAGCCGCGCCACAGGGCCAGGGCCTCGCTCAGGGTCCTGGCGGCCCCGGCGTGATCGCCGTCGTCGGCCAGGGCGCGCGCCTCGTCGCACAGGCGCAGGAAGACGAAGGCGTCGACGCTGTCCTCCGCGGCCTCCAGCCGGTAGACGTTGTCGTGCACGTCGATGGTGACGCCGTACTTCCGCAGCTCGCCGACCCCGCGGTGCACCTGGTTGCGGGCGCTCTTCGTGGGCGTGTCACCGTAGATCGCGTAGATGAGGCTCTCGACCGAGGCGGAGCGGGCCGCGCTCAGCAGCAGGTGTGCCAGGACTCCGCGCGAACGCTTAGTGGCGAGCCTGATCTCCTCGCCCTGCTGCCAGATTGCGGGTAAGCCCAGGATTCCAAAGCGCATCAGCGGCACGATCCCCCTAGCGTTCCCAGTAATTATCCCCTACTTGAACCGCTTTGTCCTGGCGCACGCGCGATGGTTCACGGCGACCGCCATCGCGTGCAACCACAGATGCTCGACTGCCGCCCTCCGGGCGGAGGTTGAGCGACTAGGGGGAATTATCCTGGGTAGGGTTGATTTCTACTTTCATCTCACTTACTAGCGCAATCTCCTTTCTGTTACCGGCGTCGGGAGCCGGCCTCTAGGCGATGTCCCGCCGCTCGGTCAGGAAGAAGGTCACGGCGATCACGATGGCGACGTACACCGCGAAGATCCCCAGACCCAGCACCGGCCCCGGCCCCTCCGGCAGGATGCCGGGGCCCGCGCCGACCATCATGAACGGCAGGTAGGGGTCGATGTTGTCCGGCAGGACCACCGCCAGGATCCCCTCACCGGCGAACGCCCACACCAGCAGGATGGACAGCGCCCCCGCGGTGCTCTTCACCAGCACCCCGACCGCCACCCCGAGCGCGGTGACCAGCGGCACGCTGCCCAGGAACGCCAGGATGGTGGCGGCTCCCCCGTTGGACAGCGGCGCGTACGCGGTGCCGCTCGCGGTGATCAGCGACGTCCCGTACGCGATCAGCAGGCCGACGATCGTGACGGCCAGGGCGATCGCGGCCAGCGTGACCATCTTGCCGGTGAGGACCCGCGTCCTCCACGGCGCGATGGACAGGGTGATCCGGAAAGTGCCGTTCCTGATCTCGCTCGTCGCGGAGAGCACGCCGAGGATCATCATCGAGAACATCACGAACTGCATCGGCGAGGCGACGGCCTGCGAGCCCGGCGCGCCCTGGACAAGATGCCCGTTGGGGCCGATGTTGGAGCCCATCAGCAGCCCGACGGCCGCCACGCCCACGAGGGCGCAGGCTAACGTGATCTTGTTGCTCAGGAGCGTACGGAACTTGAGCAGCTCCGCGGCACAGACGTTGGCGAAAGTCACCTAGCCCACCTCACCCTTGATGCTCGATCTGTCCTGCGTGGCCTGCGCGAAGGCGTGGTGCAGGCTGCGCTCCTCCTTGAGCTCGTAGAGCGCCACCATGGTGTCCCGCGCGATGGTCCCGACCTGCCCGGAGGCCAGCCCGAGCACCTGCATGCCGCGTTTGCCGTTCGCCTGCACCCGGCCGCCGGCCTTGACCAGCGCGGGCGCCAGCAGCTTCGGGTTCTCGCACACCACGGTGACCTTCTTCACCTGGAATCGCTGCATGAAAGCCGACGCCGACCCGCTGCCCACGATCCGGCTCTGGGCGATGACCACGAGGTCGTCCACGAGGTCCTCCATCTCGGCCAGGAGGTGGCTGGAGACGAACACCGTGCGGCCCTGGTCGCGGAACTGCCGCAGCAGGTCCTTCATCCACGAGATGCCGTCGGGGTCCAGCCCGTTCATCGGCTCGTCCAGCACGACGATCTCGGGGTTGCCGATCAACGCGATGGCCAGCGCGAGCCGCTGCCGCATCCCCAGCGAGAACCTGCCGACCTTCTGCGCGGCCACCTCCGTCAGGCCCACCCGTTCGAGCATCACCTCGCTCTGTTTGGGATCCACCCCGATCATCTTGGCGACCCAGCGCAGGGTGTCGATGGCCCGGCGGCTGGGGTGGGCGCACTGCGTGTCGAGGGCCGCCCCGATCTTGCGGGCGGGTACCGGCCACTCGTCGAGGCGCTTGCCATCGATGAGCGCCGACCCGCTCGTGGGGTGGTCAAGGCCCAGGAACATCCGCAAGGTCGTCGACTTTCCGGCGCCGTTCGGGCCCAGGAAGCCCGTTATCGCACCGGCGCGAACGGAGAAACTGGCGTTGCTGACCGCCAAAACGGGCCCATATCTCTTGGTAAGCCCTACTGCCTGCAGAACCGTCATTTATCTCGCCACTCCCATGTTGCCCATGAGATGAATATTCACCTTTACTCTGAGCAATTCGTTATTCTTCGGTCACCTCGATGAATTGCGCCAGCAACCCGGGGACCGCTTCGCCGGCCACCACGAGACCGTCGCCGTAGTCCACGTCCCGCATGGTGTAGGCGCCCAGCGTCCCCGCCGCCGTCGTCGCCGCGACGTTGGCCAGGCCCGCCCGCCGCTGCAACGGCGAGCGGGTGACGGTCCAGCCGATGATGCCGCCGCGCTGCAACGCCACGGTACGGCGCACCAGCGCGCCGGACCGGACCACGAGGTACGCCCCGGAGATCGCGTGCCCGAGCGACCGGTAGGAGTCGGCGGCGAGCAGGAACGACACCGGCACCACGACCACGGCCGCGATCGCCATCGACCAGCCGGCGGACCAGCCGGTCAGGGCGGCGAGCACGGCCGCCGCGGTGACGGCCGCCACGCTGGCCACCGCCGCGCGGGTCAGCCGGCGGCGCAGCGCGGCCCGGGGGTGGGCCCGCAGGCGCGCGGGCAGCAGCGGGCTCTCCCGCTCCCCCAGCACGGACGCGGCCGTCAGGTGCGCCAGCCGCCGGGGGGCGGGGGGAAGCAGCGCGCCCGAGCCGCCGCGCGGGCCGTCCAGGGTCTGGCGCAGCCCGCTCGCGATCGCCTTGAGCCGGGCGCCCCTGCCCCAGCGCAGCATGAACGGCTCGATCAGCTCGGCGCCGCGCAGCCGCCGCTCCTCCAGCGTGAAGGAACGGGTCGTGAGCAGCCCGCGGCTCACGCGCAGGGTGGCGCTGCCCGGCTCGCGCACGAGGCGGAATTTCCACCACGCCTCGGTGAACAGCAGCATGGTGCCGATCGCGCCGGCGATCAGCATCATGAGGAAGAACACGATGTACAGCCAGCCGGGCATCTTCTCCAGGAACTCGATGGCCCCCAGCACCGCGCCGCCGATGTCCACGGGGATGCCGAGCCGCTCGGCCAGGTTGTAGGCCTGGGTCAGCGGGGCCAGGCCGATCACGAAGACGAGCGGGCTGAGCGGCGCGTACCGTACCCAGGCCGGATCGCCCCGGGCGATCTCCACCGCCGCCGGCGGCGGCGCCACGGGCTTCGGGGCCGCGTCGTGTTGCGGGCCGGGCACGGGAGGCGCGTCCTGCGCGCGGGGCAGGAGGTCGGCGCGCAGCGTCGCCGCGTCGGCCGTGGAGACGGCGTCGAGCTTGACCTGATCCCGCCGGTCGGTCCTGAGCGCCTGGCCGGTGCCCATCGTGACGATCGACAGGCCAAAGATCCGGTGCACCGGGCCGGACGTCACGTCCACGGTGCGCAGGCGGTCGCGCGGGATCGCGACGTGGCGGCGCCAGAACAGCCCGGAGGTGACCTCGACCTGCTCTTCGGTCACCCGGAAACGCGTCGTCCGCCAGCGGATCATCTCGCTGCAGGTGAGGTAGACGAACAGCAGGGCGGAGACGATCTGCAGCTTGTGATCTTCCCAGGTCACCCCGCCCGAGGCCAGCGCGGTCAGCGCGATGATGCCCAGGGGCGGAGCCAGCCAGCGCAGGTTGACCAGGAGCATGCGAGGGTCGAGCCGGCGCCAGCCGACCGACTCCACCGTCATGTCCTTCATCGTCACGTCGCGTCCCCGGGGGTCGTCTGGGTCACCCTGTTGAGCTTTTCGACCAGGTCCCTGGCGAACTCCTCGTCCAGGCCGTCGATCCGCAGCGGGCCCATCGCCGACGCCGTGGTGACGGTCACCGCCGACAGCTTGAAGAGCTGGTAGAACGGGCCTCGCATGGTGTCCACCGTCTGGATGCGCGACATCGGCGCCACCCGGTACTGATGCCACAGCCAGCCGGAGCTGGTGTAGACGGCATCCTCGGTCACCTCCCAGCGGTGCACGCCGTAGCGCCAGCGCGGCACCACGATCGCGTAGCAGGCGCCGGCCAGCACCGTCAGGAACGCCAGCACCGCGAAAACGGTGCCCGCTCCGTCGACGAACACCGCCAGGGCCACGAACACCAGTGCCACCAGCCCGTACCCCACGGCGGACCTGGTGGTCCACATCGTGATCGCCCGGCGGTGCACGGCGTTCCTGGGCGGCCTCAGGCGTACCGCCCCGGCCGCTCCGGCCGGCCCGGCCTTCTGCGCCACGCTCACACTCCCTCCATCTCGGTGACCTCGCGCTCGATCTCGTCCGACAGCCAGTCCGCCTCGATGTCGCCGACGACCATGCTCGGCAGGGGCATCCGGCCGTACGTGCTGACCGCCGCCTCCACGACCTCGTCGGCGGTGATCTCGCCGAGGCGGTCGTACAGCCGGGTGAGCAGGCCGGCGCCCTGGCCGAAGGAGAAGCCGACGCGTACGAGATCGGCGATCTTCGCGGGCGAGTCCAGTCCCCACAGCATCTCCAGGACGCAGTACTCCCTGGTCAGGTCGAGCTCGGCGGGGTCGGGCGGCGCGGCCGTGAGCTCGGGCAGCCGGTCGAGCACCTCGGTGAACACCTCCGGCACCTGCTCCTTCGGCCGCATCAGCTGGATGTAGGCCCGCGGGAAGCCGGTGAAGAGGTCCCGGCCGAGGAACGCCTCGTAGCCGCTGGGCCCCAGGCCGGTGGTGCCGGGCGCGTCGCGGATCGAGCGGTTGCGGCGGTAGCGGCCGAGCACGCCGGTGGCGAGATAGCGGGCCACGTCGTTCGGGCCGTCGGGCGGCTCGGGAGCGCTGAAGGTCACCAGGATGTTCGACAGGTCTTCCCTGGGGACGAGCAGGACCCCGCCCTCGGCGGCGGTGACGGCGGGCACCGGCTGCGCCGGCCCCTGCCACCGTTCCAGCGCGCCCTCCAGCCGGGCGAGCAGTTGTACGGGGTCGGCGTCGCCCACGGCGACGAGCGAGGCGCCGCCGGGCACGATCACGGTCCTGTGCACGTCGGCGAGCCCGGCCGGCTCCGCCGTCGCGGGCCCCAGCAGGTACGCGCGCAGCCCGTCGTCGGCGATCCGCCCCGGCGTCCGGCCGCGCAGCAGCGAGCGGCCCAGCGACAGGGGCTCGGTCATCGCGAACGGCGTGAGGACCTCCGACAGGACGGCGAGCCACGCGTCCAGCCCGTCCGTCCTGGCGTACCCGGAGAAGTCGAGCCACTGGCCGTCCGTCCTGACGGTCAGCTCGCCGCCCGCGCCGTGGCCGTGCAGGCCCACGCGGGCACGGCGGCCGAGGACGTGTGCCAGGAGCTCCATGTGGTCCGGACGACGCCAGCCCGCGGGACCGGCGGGCAGGCGGAGGCGGAGCTCCACCACGGGCGCGCTGCCCGCGCGGACGGCGATGGCCCGCAGGCCGTTGCCGAACACGGTCTCCACGTGCTCGCCCAGCACGGGGCGGGGCTGCTCGGCACGCGGCGGCACGCTTCGCGGCCCGTCCACCGGCTCAGGGATCGTGAAGGTCTCGGCGGGCTCTCGTCCGGCCCGTGCGGTGTGGCCCGGCTTGGGCCGCGTCCGCCTGCGGCCCGGCTCGATCGTCATGACCGCGCAGGCCGCGCCGTGCAGCCGCGCCGCCGCCCTGGCGACCTGCGCCGGGGTCACCTCGGCGTACCGCTCGGGCAGCTCGTCGAGCAGCTCGGCCCGGTCGAAGAGGATCTCCAGGCGGCCGAGGGCGCGGCAGCGCGTCTCGATGTCGTCGTGGTCGCGGTGGTGCTCGGACACGAGCTCGTTGACGGCCGCGGACACCTCCTCGGAGATGTCGCCCTTCGACCACATGCCCCACTGCGTACGGATGGCTCCGACCATCTGCACGGACGGCGTGGACGGCGGCACGAGGACGGTCAGCAGCAGCGCGTCCGGGGCGCGGGCGTCGAGCGGGCCGAAGAACCCGCAGCTCGTGCTGACCGCGGACGTCCCGTCCGGGGTGATCTGCCGGGCCATCACCCGGGCCAGGACGGCGTGGGCCAGGTAGCCGCTCAGATCGGTGGCCGGGTCGGGCAGCCACTGCCCCATGGTGATCGCGGTGGCCGGGATCCCCGGCTCGGTGAAGGAGGCGGTCTGGTCCATGAAGAACCCGGGCTCGGTCAGGTCGGGCTGCGGGGCGGCCGCGCGGGCCGGGATGTCGCCGAAGTGGCGCTCCACGTACGCCGCCACCTCGTCGGGATCGACGTCGCCGGTCACGGTGACCACCGCGTTGCCCGGCGTGTAGTAGCGGGCGAAGAACTCGGCGCAGTCCTCCAGCGTCGCCTGCTTCAGCTGGTCGGGGTCACCGTAGCCGTCGTGCGCGTTGGCGAACGACGTGTAGAGCAGGCCCGCCATGTGGGGCCATGGCATGCCGCCGTAGGGCCGTTCGACGATCATCTCGCGGATCTCGGCGGCGACGCCGGCGAGCTGCCCGGTCAGCGCCTCCTGCGTGAATCTCGGGGCGCGCATCCGGTCGGCCTCGCTGAACAGCGCCTGCTCCAGCGCCGAGCGCGGCACCACCTGGTAGAACTCCGTGTAGTCCTGGTGCGTGCGCCCGCTCGCCGCGCCGGCGGTGTCACTCACGTGGTTGAAGAACGCGCCGTCGGGCAGGCTCTGGCTGCCCACGAACATCAGGTGCTCGAAGAGGTGGGCGAAGCCCTCCATGCCCGGCGGCTCGACCCGGAAGCCCACGCGGTAGTGGACGGCGACGGCTGCCCGCGAGGTGCCGGCGACCGGCGCCACCAGCAGCTTCAGCCCGTTCGCCAGCGTCCGCCTATGAATTCCGGGCATGCGGCGATCCTCCATCGAGATTGACCAGAAAATCAAGGAATCCTGCGTACGTGGCCAGGAGTGAGGCATCCAGCCCAACGTAAGCGGATATGTCGTGCAGGTGCAGGACGATGCGCAGGGCCACCAGCCTGTTCGCGTCCTTGCCCAGGTCCCGGCCGTAGCCCTCGAAGAGCGCGTCGAGCAGACGCTGCCACTGCCGCGGGTCGCCGTCGTTGAGCCAGCGCAGCTCCACGAGCTCGCCGGCGATCCAGGCCAGGTCGTGATACCAGGGCGCGGCGCACAGGTCCTCGCCGATCAGCAGCTCGCCGACGGCGCTCCCGCCCGGGTCCGCGTCCGGCGACCCCGGGGCGGGCATCTCCTCGGAATCCAGGCCCGCCGGGTGCACGGCCAGCGAGCCCAGGCCCGGCGCGCCATGGGAGAGGACGACGCCGGGGTCCGCGATCTGCTCGGCGCACCAGTCGCGCAGCAGGTCCCAGGACTTCGCTCCGAGCCGGTCGGCCAGCACCGCCCCCGCCGCGGCGGCCGGCGCGCTGCGCGAGTCCCCCGCCAGCCACTCCGCGAGCCTGCGCAGCGCGCGCGGCGGCCCGGTGACGTCGCCGGGCGCGACGGTGTGCACCTCCCTCAGCGCCCGGCCGAGCCCCCGCATCAGCCGGGCGAGCTGTTCGGTCGGGCCGTCGCGGAGCAGGATCCGCGCCGCGGACTCCGCCCCGGCCACGCGGTAGGCGCGGAACGCGCCGTCCGGCTCCCCCGGCGCCAGCCGTACGTCCGCGCCGTCCAGCAGCCCGGCGAGCCTGGCGTTCAGCGCGGGGTCCACGGGCGCGAACCCGCTGTGCGAGAGCCGCCCCGGCCGGCGCCGCCACACGAACCCGCCGGCCTCGGCGGCCACCTCCATCAGCAAATGCCCTGTGCCGTCCTCGGCCGGGGCGTCCCGGCGGGCGCGGTGCGCCGCCCAGTGCGCGTCGACCGTCTCGATCGCCTGCGCCAGCGTCGACAGCCACGAGTCCGGCCGCCCGGTCGCGGTGCTGATCCCGGGACGCGGCGGTACGAGCACCACGTTCGGGCGCTCGCGCAGGGCGCTCCAGTGCGACTGGTAGGCGGCGCTCTCCACCCCTCCGGGCGGCAGGGCCGGCGCCAGCACGACGAGCGCGCTCGTGCACTGGGCGGCCAGCAGCGCCGGGGTGTCGGCGAGGCCGAGTGCCAGCCGGCCCATGAAGTGCAGGGTCATCGGGTAGACGACGACGGCCTGCGCCCACTCCGCCCACTCGACGTGCCGGGCCTGCGCGGCGTCGTCCGGCCACTCGTCCGCCATGACCTCGTCCACCTCGGGCGCCAGCGCCGCACGCGTGACGAACCGCTCCGCGCTGCGCGTCACGACCACCCTGATGCTCAGGCCGGGCCGGGACTCGCGCAGCAGCGTCAGCGCGAACGGCAGGTTGCGCGCCGCCAGGGATCCCGTCACGACGAGCAGCAGCCGCGACAACCCGGCATCCGGTCCGGGCATGGCGGGCAGCCGGGACGCCTCGGCATCCGGTCCAGGCATGGCGGACGGCCGGGACGCCTCGGCGCCCGGCCGCGGGGAGGTGGACGGATCGGTCACGGTGCGCCCTGGCTCAGGATGGTCTCGGCCTCGGTCAGCGCGGCCTGCGGCCCGTAGGAGTTGGCCACGCCGGTCAGGTTGATGACCAGCTCGTCCACCCCGGCGGCGTGGAACTCGCCGATCTGGCCGCCGAGCTCCTCCGGGGTCCCGGTCAGGAACGCCCCGCCGCTGATCAGCCGCTTCACGGTCTCGACCGGCTGCTGCGGGTCGATCTCGATGCCCGACCGCTCCAGCATGTCGACGTAGTGAGGCAGCATGAGGTGCCCGGCGTTGGACTGCAGGACGAGGCGGGTCTGGTCCCGGTCGGGCTGGGCCACGAACATCGGCACGATCGCCACCAGGCGGGGCACGGGACGCCCGGCCTTCTTGGCGCCCTCCTCCAGCGCCGGGACGATCACGTCGCGCAGGTAGGAGGCGGGCGTGAGCCAGGTGATCGCGACGTCGGCGACCTCGCCGGCCAGCCGGGCCATCCCGGGCCGCAGCACGCCGACGCCGATCTCCACCGGCGGGGTCGGCATGGGCGGCAGCACGTCGTGGGCGGTGAAATGCGTCCCGTCCAGGTCCACCTCCTCGCCGTCCAGGAGGCCGCGCATGACGGTGACGTACTCCCTGACCGCCTGGAGCTGGCTGGCGTACGGGCGGCCCGCGATGTTGCGCTGGAAGTCGATCCCGCCGGGACCGATCCCCGCGACGAACGGGTGCCCGGAGGCCACCGCCACGGAGCGGGCGTGCACGGCGGCGTCGTGCGGGTGCCGCAGCGGCATGAGCGAGACGCCCGTGCCCATCGGGACCTTGAAGCCGGCGCCCGCGGCGAAGACGAAGCTGTGGTGCGCGTCGAGCGACAGCGCCTGCCCCTGCCACAGGCGCAGCGCGTCCGTCCACTGCACCAGGGCGGCGAAGGACAGGATCTGCTCGTGCCGCGCGGGCATCATCGGCAACAAGACAGAGAGGCTGGGCATCATCACTCCTGTTCGAGAAACCGGACTTCAGGAAAGCCGGACGGAATCGACGGGGCGCAGCATCTGGCCGCGCACGAGTTCGGCGTAGGGCTCGCACTCGCTCATCAGCCGCTCGTGCGTCCCCTGCGCCTGCACCTTCCCCCGGTCCAGGAGGATGACGTGGCGCGCGTGCTGGACGGTGGACAGCCGGTGCGCGACCACCAGGACCGCCCGGTCCTCGGCCAGGCGGTCGACGACCTCGCGGAGCCGGCCCTCGTTGAGGCTGTCGAGCTGCGAGGACGGCTCGTCGAGCAGCACGAGCCTGGCGTCGCTGAGCAGCACGCCGGCCAGGGCCAGGCGCTGCCGCTGCCCGCCCGACAGGTCGCTCTCGCCGCCGATGCGCGTGTCCAGCCCCTGGGGCAGGGCGGCGATCTCGTCGCGCAGGCCGACCTGCTCCAGCACGTCGAGCAGCACGTCGTCCGGCACGGTCCGGTCGAGGCCGAGCAGCAGGTTGTTGCGGATGGTGTCGCGCAGCAGCGTGAAGGACTGGTCCACGTAGGCGATCCGGCCGCGCAGGTCCGACAGCGGCCACTCGGGCAGCTCGCGCCCGAAGACCGAGATCCGGCCGGAGTCGAGCTCCATGAACCGCTCGATCAGGCCGAGCACGGTGGTCTTGCCGGCCCCCGACCTGCCGACCATGGCGGTCAGCCCGCTCGACGGCACGGTGAAGCCGACGTCCTCCAGCACCGGCTGACCCTCCTCGTACGCGAAGCCGACCTCGTGCAGCACGACCGCGGGGGCGGCGGGGTCCACCGCCACCGGCTCGCGGTCCTCCGCGCCGTCGTCCACCTGCTCGTACGGGAGCGAGAACACGGACTCGAAGCGCTGCTTGGCCACGAGACCGGCCTGGATGGCGCCGGTCGCCTGGATGGCCATGATCAGCGGCGCCGCGAGCTGGAGGAGGAGCAGCAGGAACGAGACGAGGTTCGGCAGCGAGATGTCGCCGGAGACGTAGCGGACGCCACCACCCATGATCACGATGACCAGGGCGACCTGCTGGGCCAGGGTCATCACCGGCACCACCATGGCCTCGAGCCGGGCGGCGGCGCTCTCGAGCCCGCCCAGGTTCTGCGCCCGCTCGGAGAAGCTCTTCGCCAGCCTGCTCTCGGCACGGTGGGCCTTGACGACGGTGAGCGCCTCCAGGGTCGCGACGAAGTCGTCGGACAGCTTGCCGACTCCCGTCTGCAGCGCCTCGAACTTCTGCCTGATCGCCTTGATGACGAACACGACCCCGATGATCGCGATCAGGAACGACCCGACCGTCATCAGCAGCAGGATCCAGTCCAGCACGCCCATGATGATGAGCGTCGCGACGACCTGCAGCGCGGCCATGGGCAGTTGCAGCGGCCCGACCTCGGTCAGACCCCGGATCTGGGAGGAGTCCGAGGTGAGCCGGGCGGCCAGATCGCCCGTCCCCTCGCGCCTGGCGATCTTCAGCGGCAGGCCGAGCGCGTGCCGCAAGGTGCGTACGCGCAGCTTGGTGACCAGGTCGATGCCGAGCCGGGCCAGCAGGTAGCCGGACAGGGTGCCGGTGATCGCCGCGGCCAGGCCGACGGCGACCATCCAGAGCGCGGCCGTGGTCACCGCGCCGCCACCCTTCTCCAGCTCGGCGACGAAGCCGCCGCCGATCAGCGGCAGGGCGAGCGTGGTGATGGTGGACAGCAGGGCGAGCAGCACGATCGCGGCCACCTGGTTCGCCTTGCCGGCCGTCATCTCGCGTGACAGCAGGAGCTTCTGCGCGGGGGCCTGCTCGTCCGCGGCCTGCGCGGGAGCCTCGTCGTCAACGGCCTGTGTCGGCGGCTGCTCTTCCACTTCTCACCTGTCCAAGAGAGTGCGGGTCAATGAGCGCGGAACTCCAGGAGTGCCCGTCTCCTCGTGGCCGGGCCTTCCCACGTAAGCTCGAGTCCCGCCGCCGCGCCGAGCCGCTTGAGCTGCTTGAGCGTGCGTACGGGCGCCGGCACGGTGCCGGTCAGGAGCAGGTTCATCCGCGCGGCGTGCGCGTCGTCGTCATCGTGGATGAGATTGCGGTCGGCCACGAGCACGCGGCCGTCCGCCCCCGCCGCCTCGCCGCAGCGGCGCAGGATCTTGATGGCGTCGCCGTCCGACCAGTCGCACAGGATCGCCGACAGCACATAGACGTCGAACCCCGGCGGGATCGGATCGAGGAAGCTGCCCACGATCGCCTCGCACCGGTCGGCCACGGCGGCCTCCTCGATGCGCTTGGCCGCGGCCCGCGCCATCCCGGGCAGGTCGAGCACGGCGCCGCGCAGGCGCGGGTTGGCGCGGGCGAGCTCGATGAGCAGCGTCCCGTTGCCGCCCCCGACGTCCATCACCCGGCTCACGCCCGACCAGTCGTAGCTGTGCACGATCAGCGCACCGTCCGCCTCCAGGCCGCTGACGACCTCCTCCGCCAGCACGTTCGCGTCGTCGGGGACGTCGCTCACGTCCTGCCAGAAGTCCCGGCCGAAGGCCGCCTTGTATCCGGGCTCGCCGGTGCGCACGGTGTGCAGCAACCCGGTCAGGCCCAGCTCGGCCAGGCCCAGCAGCCCGTCCATGCTCAGCCGCCGGCGTACGCTGTCAGGCGCGCCGTCCCGCAGCGGGGCGCCGAGCTCGGTCACCTCGTAGCCGCGCTCCTCGCTCCACCGGAAGATCCCGCGCGAGACGAGGAAGCGCAGCAGCTTCTTCAGCGTCGCGGGGTGGGCGCCCGTCCGCTCGGCGAGGCCCGCCCCCGTCGTCACCCCCGCGGCCATGTGGTCCGCCAGGCGTAGCGTGGCCGCGACCCGGATGGCGAGCGGCGTGAGCAGGTCCGCCATCGCGGTCAGGTCGTCGGCGTTCGAATCTCGCATGCATTTCCTTGAGACGTGCCGAACTGGACCGGACGGGCGTGGGCAGGCGCCCTGCATATATCGCCTGCCCACTCTTTTATTCCTCGGTTTTTCAGCAGCCGAAGATGAAGGTTCTGTCCCAGGCCTTACGGGCGATCCCGCTGACCACATAACTGGTGGCGAATCCGCCCAGTACGAGAATCGTCAGCGGCGTGGCCGCCGGCGCTTCGGATTCGGCCGACAGACTGAATTCGGAAGCATCGGCGTAGGCGTCATAGCCCGCCGTGAGTTCCATAATCGCCGACGACTTCGACGGCCGCACGACATCGTGCATTCTTTCCCTCCCTTCGTTTCGTCGCAGGGATGGCTCCATCCCGGTCCTTAACGGCCCAGAATCCAGCCGGAAACGGCGCCGGAGGCGGCCGAGGCCCAAATGGCGCACCTGCCGGAGCTCACGCGTACGCCATAGCTGATGGCCCAAATCGTGAACCACAGCTCAGGGGCGTCGGAAATCGCGGAGACCTGCAACTCGCTCGGCTGTGCGTAGGAGTCGTAGCCCGCGACCAGCTCCATGATGGCCGTGCTCTTCGTCATGCTGTTCACCTCCTTCCCAGCTGAGTGTCCGGATCCGATATCGGGGGGCACGTGCAGACGCCCCCCGTCATCGCCTGAGGCGACGTCCCGTTCCGTGCGAGGTCGCACGGGTCGATGTTGGCTTCTGCGAACCGGGCGGCGACCACCGCGGCGGCGGGGGCCTGGTCCACGGCCGCCTCCACGAGCGCCTGCCCGAGCACGCCGGCGCGGTGCTGGCCGAAGCTCATGCCCTTCATGACCAGCCGGCGGTCGTCGGGCTCCCACGCGACGGCCACTCCCGGGCCCAGGGCGTGCGCGAACGCGGACGTGTCCTTTCCCACCCCCGGCACGCCGTTCACCAGGGCGGCCAGGCCGGCGGCGAGGCCGCGCGAGCGCTTGCCGAGATAGACCACGAGCGCGTCGCGCCGCGGGTAGAGCAGCGGCGAGGACAGCACCTTCGCGCGGTACTCCGCCTGCCGCTCCTCCAGGTGGGACAGGACCAGGTGCCATACGGCCGGGGCCTGCTCCGGGTCCGCCAGGTTCACGTAGACGCGCAGGGTGTCGCCGCGCATGTCGCTCGGCACCGAGCCGTGCACGAAGAAGAAGCCCGGCGAGAGCGCCGGCCGCAGCGGGGACAGCGCGACGTTGACCCGCTGGCCCGGCGTGAGCGGGGGCTGCTCCCGGATCCGGTCGCGCGGCACCCAGACCCGCGGGCCGGCGCACACGACCAGGACCTTCGCGTCCTCCGCCGCGTCAGCGGGGAACGCCTCGGCGATCACGCCTTCCGCGACCGTGAAGTCATGGGGCACCTGCTCGGCCAGGGCCCGCTCGAACTCCCGCTCCCGCAGGTGGAACGGCAGCCCGCCGCCGCCTTCCGTACGCCGCCCGGTGTGCAGGACCTCGTACAGGGCCTGGGAGAGCTTCACCGCGAGCTCGGCGGAGCTGTCGGCCTCGACCGTCACGTCGGCGACGCTCGCGCGCAGCCGGTCGATGTCGACGCTCACCGCGTCCAGCACCGGGGCGATCCCGTCCGGGACCGCCACGTCAGTGACGCTCATTCATCCTCCAAACCCAGGGCGATCGTGAAGCGGGCGGGCCTGAGCAGCGCGGTGCGGCCGATGCCGGCGGCGGCGCGCTGGATGCCGGAGAGCTTGCCCGAGCGCGCCCCCGAGGCCAGCAGGCGGTCCATCATGTGCCAGCCGGCGAACGCCGTGGCGCGCACCGCGAAGTCGTCGTCGAGCCCCGTCCTGACGGCCCGGTAGCCCTGCCAGAAGGCGTGGATGCGAGGCTGCAGCCGCTCGATCTTCTCGGCGCCGCGCTGGAGGACCATCTCGTGCGTGAACTCGGCCGCCTCGAAGACCACCTCGTCGCCGCGCGCGCTGACGATGTCCAGGATCGAGCGGAAGAGCCATTCGCCGGCGAAGGCGCCGACGTCGCGGGCCGGGTCGCCGAGCCGGAAGTCCTCCCAGTCGGTGATCTGGAAGCCGCCGGAGTCCGGCAGCAGCAGCTGGTCGACCCGGAAGTCGCCGTGGACGGGGACCCTGGGCGCCCGGCTCTCCCGCTCGCACAGCGCGTGGATGCCGCGCATGAGCTCGGGGTCGCCGTGCAGGATGCTCCAGCTCTCCATCTCGCCGTAGCTCAGGTTCTGCCACACCTCCAGCGGCAACCCGCGCAGGAGCTGCAGGTCAGGCAGCGGGAAGGGGCCGTCGTCCAGCTCGTCGCCGTCCTGTGGCACGGCGTTGTGGAGATGGCCGATCGCCTCGCCCACGTGCCCGGCCAGCTCGTCGCCGAACGACTCCTCGATCATGGCTTCGGCGCCGTTCCTGGCCTCGTCCATGAACTCGAAGGCCACGAGCCCGGCGGCTTCGTCCTCGCCCAGGAAGAGCGGGGTGCTGAGCCGCTCGGCCAGCGGCGGCCTGGCCGCCTTGAACCGCTCGAAGGCGAGGATGCGCCTCAGCCTCGGCTTCGCGTCGTCTCCCCCGATCAGACGCTTGACGAAGACCTTCCGGCCACTGTCCGTCCGGCCCGCCCACACTTCGTTGCGGCCGATGGGCGCCACCAGGGTCTCCCGGTCGAAGCGGCCGAGGCCGAGCCGGCCGAGGAACTCCTCGACGCCGGGCACCCGATCCAGATCGATCGGGGCCATCCACCCCTTGGCCGTGTCCGTTGCCTCGTTCTTCAGCGCCGTCATCGTTCCCCCGTCTGTCGGCGACCGTGGCGCGGAGCTGCTCGGACCGAGCAACTCGGAGGTGCTGCGGGCAAAGGTAACAACAGCGGCTTCCTCCCGGCTTCCTCGAAGCTTCCAGGGCGGGAACCGCACGTGAAGCGGGGTGCGCGGCCCCGGACCTGTCACTTCCTGACCCGTGACGGGCGCCGCATGACAGATGTCACATCGCCCCGATGACATCAACGTCTACGCGGTTCGCCGGGCCGGAGTGACACTCACGGTATGTCCACTGAACAGCTGGCATTCGCGGAAGAGCTCATCCTGCTCGCTCACCGGGAGACCGACGGCAAGCAGCTGATCCCCAACAATGTGCTGAACATCAGTCTCACGGCCGCCGAGCTGGCCGAGCTGGCCGCGCTCGGGAAGGTGCAGCTGCGCGGCACCGGGCTGGCCGTGGTGGACAGGCGGCCGGTCGGCGACCCCGAGCTGGACGCCGTGCTGGCCAGGCTGGTCAAGGTGGGCAAGACGCTGCCGCCCAGCCGGTGGCTGATCATGATCAATCCCGTCCGCAAAAGGCGGCACTACCTGCAGCGGCTCTCGGAAAGAGGCGCGTTCAAGGCCCGGAAGTCCCGGATGCTGGGCCTGATCCCGGTCGAGCGGCACGGCCACGACGACCCCGAGCCGGTCCGCCGGCTCAAGGAGCGGCTCGGCAGGGCGATCCGCGGCGGGAAGCCCGACGCCCGCACGGTCACCCTGCTCGCCCTGGCCTACCACAGCGGCGTGCTCGGCCACCTGTTCCCCGGCGGGAAGGACCGGCGGGTCGAGGAGCTCGTCCGGGACGACTGGGCCGGGCAGGCCGTCCGGGCCTACGTGGACAAAACCACGCCGAAGAGCGACGACTCGGGGGACAGCGTGACCATACTGGCCTCGGGTGGGTCGTAGTATCTGCTCAGTACGGCTGGCGCCGGATTCCTGCATAGTCCGGCGCCGGCCGTACGCATGTCGTGGGAGCCGTAGATGGCGGACGTCATCCGAGTGCTGCTCGCCGACGGTGAGCACCTGATCCGAGCGGCCCTGGCCGCGCTGCTCAATCTCGAAGAGGGCATCGAGGTCGCCGCACAGGTCGGCAGCGCCGACGAGCTCGCCCCGGCGGTGGAGGGGCATCGGCCCGACGTCGCCGTCATCGACATCGCCCTGCCCGGCATGGACGTGCTCGCCGCCACCCGGCAGATCGCCGGGCGGTGCGGGATCGTCATCCTGGCGAGCCTGCCCAGGCCCGGCTACCTGCGCGGGGCGATGGCCGCGGGCGTGGGCGGCTTCCTGGGCAAGGACACCTCGGCGGAGGAGCTGGCGGCGGCGATCCGCAAGGTCGCCGCCGGTGGTCGTTACCTCGACACCGAGCTGGCCGCCGCCGCGATGGCGGCCAGCGACAGCCCGCTCACCGAGCACGAGCGGGCCGCGCTCCGGCTCGTCCGCGGCGGTGCCGCGCTGGCCAGGATCGCCACCGAGCTGCACCTCACCGAGGGGATCGTGCGCGACCACCTGCGCAGCGCGATGGCCAAGCTCGACGCCGCCAGCAGCCCGGAGGCCATCAGGAACGCGCAGCGGCTCGGGTGGCTGTAACCGGGCGGAAACGGCAGAGGGCCTTCGCCACCCGGAACGGCGGCGAAGGCCCTCTGCCGGGCCCGGCGGTCAGCCGGCGAAGTAGCGCTTGGCGTCCGCGGTCATGAGCAGGCCGATGAGCAGGAGGGAGATCAGCAGGGAGATCACGTTGGACACGTAATCGGTGGTCAGCACGGCGGCGGCGATGTTGACGACGGCGGAGATCGCGAACAGCCAGACGATGGCGTTGCGCGTGGCTGCCTGGCGGCGCGGGATCCTGATCACCAGGACGAGCTGCGCCACCACCAGGACGGCGGAGATCAGCATCAGGACCCACATCACCCCCATCGACGGCAGGCCCTCGGAGGCCGCGTCGATCTCCGGGTCGCCCGCGAGGGCGCTGACGGCGACCAGGCTCAGGGCGCCGACCACCAGCAGGATGAGACCGAGCACCACACTGATCCACATGAAAACCTGGACGGCTCGGACAGTCCCCGGCATACCCGGGACTAACTCGTTGTTATGAGCCATTAACCTTTCCTCTCTGAGACAGACGAAAGCGTAAGGGAGCCACTGAGTCTCGCTCCAGGGGCCGAACATCTCAAGACAATTGCGAAAGTATCCCAGTGGCGAATTCTGGACTCCCCGCGGAGCGGATTTCCCAAACCAAGATCTCTGGCTCGGAGCCAATCTTTTCACACAAGTGAAGAATACGGACAAAGCGGACATCTGTCACTTTAGTCTCTAAATCCGACTAATATTGAATCAGATCTTCAACCTTGACATGTCGGCATGTACGTTGTTATTCGTGGAATGTCCTGCGGGCAGTTGATGCGCATGGAGTGCGGACGGGTGAGGCATGCACGGCGGGCCGGATGAACAGTCTCAGGGGAATGCGGACGACCAGCACAAGGGCGTGGTAAACGGGGAACAAACCGTGGATCCGGATCTGACGCGTACCATCCGGTTCCCGCCGCCCAACAGGTCGACCGGGGCCAAGGCCGTCGAGAAGCCGCCGCCCCCGCCGCCCTCCGGGTTGTGGTGGCAGCAGGACAAGAGCGGGTCCGAGCCTCCTGCCTCGGCTCCGGCTCGGGGGCACTTCGAGATGTGGAACCCCCCTTCCGGCAACCCGTGGTCGAGCCCCGGGGAAGCGCCGGAGGAGGACGACCCGGGGGTGTGGCACGACGGCGAGCCGGAGGCGGAGACCGAGGCCGAGCAGGGGCCGGTGCTCCCCGACCCGGCCACGGCCGCGGCGTCCCCGCCCCAGCCG
>NZ_VCKX01000219.1 GCF_005889725.1 Nonomuraea zeae | reverse complement strand
GCTCAGACAGCGTCAGATGTGGATAAGAGACAGGTGCCGGGGACGGTGAGGGGGTGCTCCGTCAGGGTCGTCTTCTCTTTGACGACCGTGCAGTCGATCAGGCGCTCCTGCGGAGTGGTGCCGATGTTGATGGCGGCGGCGTGCACCGTCCCGGAGTCCGCTCCGTTCGCCGTCGTCTTGAGCTCGACCTCCGTCTGGGGTAACTCGATCGGCTCGCCAGGTGTGATCGGGCCTAAAGCACCCACGCCGGTGGCCGAGGTCAGCCCGGGAAAGCCGCTGATGCCCGCGTAGGCGTACAGCTTGATCTCGCCGGCCAGGCCCGTGTCCGGCGCGCGCAGCTCGGAGCCCGTCACGTAGGTGCCGCGCCAGCCGATGGTCATCTGCACGCCCACCTCGGCGTCCGTGGGGACCGTCAGTTCGACGTTCACCTTCACGGTCTGGGTCTCGCCCGTGGCCGTCGTGGTGCAGGAATACTCCACGACGTCGGCGGCGGCCCCATGGGCGGCGGGCGCGTACGAGAGGAACAGGACGGCGGCTGAGACGGCCAGTTTGACGCGCACGGCGGCTCCCACTGCGGCGGATGGTGCACAAGAGGAGACGAAGCGTGAGGGCGCTGGGTTGACACGATTGTCCACATAAGGTGTCCACTTTGGGACAAGCCATCACCCTGACCGGTCGTCGCGGGCCAGGCCGAAGTACGCGGACTCGATCTGCTGCCGGGTGAAGCCGGCTGGGCGTCCCTCCAGCGTCGTACGCCCCTCCAGCAGGCACTGCAGCCGGGTCGCCACCCGCAGCGCCTGGCTCACGTCCTGCTCGACGAGGAGGATCGCGACCCCCGCGTCCAGCACCGCGGGCAGCAGCGCATAGATCGTCGTGACGACGGCCGGGGCCAGCCCCAGCGACAGCTCGTCCAGGAGCAGCACCCTGGGGTTGGCCATGAGCGCGCGACCGATGGCCACCGCCTGCTGCTCGCCGCCGGACAGCTGCGCGGCCCGCCGGCTCCCGCGCTCCCGCATCCAGCCGAACAGGTCGTAGACGCGCTCGATCGTCCATCCGCCCGTGCCGGATCCGTACGCGCCGACCAGCAGGTTCTCGCGTACGGTCAGCGACGGGAACAGGCGGCGGCCCTCGGGGACCATGGCCAGGCCGCGCGGCACCCGGCGCTCCGGCGGCTCGCGGGTGATGTCGATCCCGCCGAGCATGACCGTGCCCGACGCGGGCGGGTGCAGGCCCGCGATGGCGCGCAGCAGCGTGGACTTGCCCGCGCCGTTGGCGCCGATGATCGCGTGCACCTCGCCGGGCCCGACGGTCAGGCTCACGCCGTGCAGCGCCCTCAGCTGGCCGTGGTCGGCGCTGAGCCCGCGCACTTCGAGCAGCATCAGGCGCCTCCCGGCGTGCCGAGGAAGACCTCGCGTACGGCGCGGCTCGCCAGCACGTCCTCCGGGCGCCCGTCGCCCACCACGCGCCCGCCCGCCAGGCAGACCAGGCGATCGACGGTCGAGGTCAGGGCGCGGACCACGTGCTCGATCCAGAGCACGGCCAGGCCGTCGGCCCGCGCCGCCCGTACGATGTCCACCAGCTCGGCCACCTCCGGGTCGGTCAGCCCGCCGGCCACCTCGTCCAGCAGCAGCAGCGCGGGCCTGGTGGCCAGCGCGCGGGCCAGCTCCAGCCGCTTGCGCTGCAGCAGGCCGAGCTGCCTGGCCCGGCGCGCCGCGAGCGGGGCCAGCCCCGCCCGGTCGAGCACGGCGCGCGCGGCGGCGACGGCGGCCCGCCCCCGCTCGCCGGCGCCCTGCTGGGCCGCCACGAGCACGTTCTCCAGCACGGTCAGCTCGGGGAACGGGCGCGGCACCTGGTACGTGCGCCCGATGCCGAGCCGGCACCGGCCCGCCGTGTCGAGCCGGGTCACGGACCGCCCGAGGAACCGGACCTCGCCCGAGTCGGGGGACAGATCACCCGATACGAGGCCGAACAGGCTCGTCTTGCCCGCGCCGTTCGGCCCCACCAGGCCGACCGCGTCCCCCGCTCCCACCTGGAGCGACAGCTCGTCGGCCACCACGACCTGGCCGAAGCGCTTGGAGATCCGGTCCAGCTCAAGCATCGCGCAGCCCCCTGATCCCGCGTGGCGCGAACATCGTCATGGCCACGGCCATGATGCCCAGCAGGACCAGGTACCAGGGCCCGTAGCCGGACAGGGTCTGCTGGAGCGCGAAGAACACCAGCGCGCCGATCAGCGGCCCGGTCACGGTCCCGATGCCGCCGATCAGGACCATGAACATCATGGAGACGCTGTACTGGACGTTGAAGATCGATTCAGGCTGGACGTAGAGCGTGTCGGCGAACAGCACGGCCCCGACCGCGCCCGTGCCCACGGCCGCCGCGCAGTACGCGATCCGCCGTGTCCTCGCCACCCGCACCCCGCAGGCCGCTGCCGCGACCGGGTCGCCCGCGACCGCGCGTACGGACAGGCCGTAGCGGCCGCGTACGAGCAGCAGGACCCCGCCGACCGCGCAGGCCGCCACGCCCAGCGCCCACCAGTACGTCATCGCCTGCCGCACCAGCGGCTCGTGCCGCCCCGCGCCCGGCAGCGAGAGGCCCGTGTTGCCGCCCTGGAGGGTCGCGGCGAGTCTGAAGACCTCGGCCAGCACCCACGACCCGATCGCGAAGTGGCCGCCGGACAGCCGCAGCAGCGGGAACGACACGGGCAGCGCCACCAGCCCGGCCGCCAGCGCCGCCAGCGGGACGGCGAGCTGCGGGTCGAGGCCCTGCGCGGCGGCCAGGTACAGCGTGTACGCCCCGATGCCCAGATACGCCTGCTGGCCGAAGGACGCCAGCCCGGCATAGCCGGCCAGCAGGTTCCAGAGCGAGGCCAGGGCGGCCAGGGTGAGCAGGTCGATGAGCGGCCGCTCCCAGGACGGCCCGCCGAAGAACGGCACGCCCGCCAGGACCGCGAGCACGAGCGCGAGTACGCCCAGCCGGGCGGCGGCCCTCATGCCAGCAGCCCCCGCGGCCGGATCGTCAGGACCGCGAAGAACAGCAGGTGCACGGCCAGCACTGAGAGCCCGGCACTCCACAGCGCGGCGAGCTGCTGGGTCAGCCCGATCGCGATCCCGCCCGCCAGCGTCCCCCACAGCGAGCCGAGCCCGCCGATCACCACGGCCTCGAAGGCGAAGATCAGCGTCAGCCCGCCCGCATAGGGATCCACGGTGCCCATCAGCCCGAGGAACACCCCGGCCAGCGCCGCCGTGGCCACCGCCAGGCCCGCGACCGCCGCGAACAGCGGCCGGACCCTGATGCCCACCAGCCGCGCCGTCTCCACGTCGTCGGCGGTGGCCCGGACCCTGCGCCCGAACGCGGTGCGCGACAACACGAGCTGCAGCCCGCCGAGCACGCCCACCGCCACCACGAAGGCCGTGATCCGCAGCAGCGACACCCCGTCCACACTGGCCAGACTCAGCGCGCCTCCGTCCAGCGTGCGCGGGTTGGCGGTGACGCCCGCGGTCAGCACGTTCTGGATCACGACCGACAGCCCGAACGTCACCAGCACCGGCGCCAGCGGCCCCGCCCGCAGCGCCCGCTCGAACAGCGTCACGTGCAGCACCCAGCCCAGCAGGAACGCGACGGGCAGCACCAGCGGCAGGACGTAGGTGGCGGGGACGCCCAGCGTCACCGAGCCGAACAGTGCCAGGTAGGCCCCGCACACGGCCAGGTCGCCGTGCGCGATGTTCACCAGCCGCATCACGCCGAACGTGAGCGAGAGACCGCACGCGATCAGCGCGTACTCCCCGCCGAGCAGGATGCCGTGGATCAGCGCGTTCACAGGAGCTCAAGATCTCCTTGCAGCGGGATGGCGGGGTCGAGCGAGTTGTCGACGATGGTCAGGTCGAACTTGCCGTCCGCGCCCTTGCGCCACTGGCCCGCCAGGTCGGGGGCGAGGGAGACGTTCTTCGACGGGCCCTTGGTGAAGTCGTACCTGCCGCTGATGGCCTCGCCCTTGAGCGCGGCGAGCGCGGCGCGTACGGCGGCGCGGTCCTTCGGGTCGGCCGCGCTCTTGAGCGCGGCCACGGCGATCTCGAACAGCGCGTGGTTGAAGCCCATCGGCGGCGTCCACTGCCGTCCGGTGCCGGCCCGGTAGCCGTCGGCGAACGCCTTGGCCGTGGTGCCGTCCAGCGAGCTGCGGTACGGGAAACCGGGCGCCCACCACACGCCCGCGACCAGGTTCCGGGCCAGGTCGCCCAGGCCGTCGGCGACGCTGGAGAACAGCATGGCCTTGGCCACGCAGGCCAGCTTGGGCGCGTACCTGCTCTGCCTGGCCTGCCGCCAGAACGTGACCCAGTCGGGCGGGATCGGCGTGGCCTGGAGGATGTCGGCGTCCTCGAACTTGCCGAGGATCGCGCTGTAGTCCTGCGTGCCGTCCTCGTAGGCGCCCGAGTCCACCAGCTTCCAGCCCAGCTCGCCGGTCCTGGCCGTCACGAACTTGCGGTAGAGGTCGCCGTCGGTGTCGTTCGGCCACAGGCCCGCCACGACGTGCTCGCCGCCCGGCACCCGCTTCCACAGCCCGGAGAAGACGCCGACCTCCTGCTCGGTGCCGATGAAGTGGAGGAAGCTGTAGTTCTTGGCGGCGCCGCCGGCGGTCCAGATCTCCCAGGGGCAGATCGTCGCGACGCACGGCACTCCGGCCGCCTCGCACTGGTCGGAGACCGGGTTGGTGGTGTCGGGGGTGGAGGTGGCCAGGATGAGGTCCGCGCGGTCGTTCTGGATCAGCTCGGAGGCGACCTGGGCGGCGCGGGTGGCGCTCGACTGGGAGTCCTTGGTGACGATCTTCACCTCGTAGCTCGTGCCGCCGATCCGGACGCCGCCGGCCAGCGCCTTGCGCACCGCGCCGAGGACGTCGTCGTTGGACTCGCCGAACACGGCCAGGCCGCCCGTCTGCGGGCTGACGTACCCGATGGTGATCGTCTTGCCGGCGGTGGGGGCCGGGGTCTGCTCCTTCAGGGCGCACCCGGACAGCCCCGCCGCTCCGGCGACCCCTGTGAGGAACGTCGTCGTGTCAGGTCCACGTCCGCCTCCACCTGGGAAAGTCGGATAACGGACGTCATTGTGGAATCTTGGGTGTCAGATGTATTGCATGTGCGGGCACACCGCTTGACTGCCAGCGCATGGGGTTCACAAGCTGAGACATGTCGTATCTTGCGCGCACCGACGACGTGCCGCGCGCCGAGCGACGCGAGTTCTGGCGCGGCGTCGTGTCGGACGCGTTCGTGCCGCTCGCGGCGTCCTTCCCGGCAGAGGCGGACGGGGCCTTCAGCGGGCGGCTGCGCGGGGGGACGCTGGGGCCGCTCGGCATCTTCGACGTCGACACCGACGCGCACGCCGCGCACCGGACCAGGCGCCTGATCTCCGCCCATCCCGCCGACTACTACAAGCTGGGGCTGCTCGTACGCGGCAACGGCGTGCTGTCGCAGGACGGGCGGCAGGCGCGCCTGGGGCCGGGCGACTTCGCGGTCTACGACACCAGCAGGCCGTACACGCTGGCCTTCGACTCCCCGGCCCGGCTCCTCGTGCTCATCTTCCCGCGGCCGATGCTGGCGTTGCGCCCGCGGGCCATCGAGCGGATCACGGCGACCACGATCTCCGGCACGACCGGGCTGGGCGCGCTGATCAGCCCGTTCCTGCTGCGGATGGGGCACGACCTGGAGGAGCTGGAGGAGCGGGGCGGGGTGCGGCTGGCGGCCAACGTGCTCGACCTGCTGAGCACCGCGCTCGCCGACCGGCTCGACGTGCGCGCCCCCGATCCGTCAGGTGCGCTGTTCCTGCGGATCACCACGTTCATCGAGTCGCGGCTCGGGGACCCGCTGCTCGACCCGGCCGCGATCGCCGCCGCGCACCACATCTCGACGCGCTACCTGCACAAGCTGTTCCACAGCGAGGGCACCAGCGTCTCGGTGTGGATCCGCGAGCGGCGGCTGGGCCGCTGCCGCCGCGACCTGCTCGACCCGCTGCTGCGCGACCGCTCGGTCAGCACGATCGCGGCCCGCTGGGGCTTCGTGAACGCCGCCCACTTCAGCCGCCTGTTCAAGGCCGTGTACGGCCACTCGCCGCGTGAGTGCCGTGCCGGGCAAACAGTGTGCGCTCCCGGGCAAGACGTGACCGGGGCCGTCCCCTGATCCTGCTGGGCATGGGACTGTCGGGCACGGGACGTCTGGCGGGGAAGGTGGCGTTCGTCACCGGCGCGGACGGCAGCATCGGCCGGGCCACCGCGCGGCTGTTCGCCCATGAGGGCGCCGCCGTCATGCTGACCGGCCTGGAGGAGCCCGCGCTGGCCGAGGCGGCGGGGGAGCTCGGCGCCGCCTACGCCGTCGCCGACGTCACGGACGCCGGCCAGGTGGCGGCGGCCGTGGCGGCCACGATCAGCGCTTTCGGGCGGCTCGACGTCGTCTTCAGCAACGCGGGCGTCTTCGGCGCCGTCGCCCCGGTGGTCTCCTATCCCGACGAGGTGTTCGACCGGGTGCTGGCCGTCCACGTGCGCGGGGCGTTCCTGGTGTGCAAGCACGCCATCCCGGTCATGGCGGACGGCGGCAGCGTGATCATCACCTCCAGCGTCGTCGGGCTGACGTCGGACGCGGGGATCACGGCGTACGCGACCGCCAAACACGCGCAGGTCGGGCTGATGCGGACGATCGCCAAAGAGGTGGCGCACCGGGGGATCAGGGTGAACACCATCCATCCCGGGCCGGTGGACAACGACTTCCAGCGCGCCGTCGAGACGGCCGCCACGGGCGCCCCGCCGGCGGAGGCGGCCCGGCTCTTCGAGACGCACATCCCGCTCGGCCGGCACGCGTCGCCGGCGGAGATCGCGCGGTCGGTGCTGTTCCTGGCGGCGGACGACAGCTCGTTCGTGACCGGGAGCACGGTGGCGGTGGACGGGGGGATGAGCATCTAGCGGTGCCGCCGGGGGTTATCCGGCTCCGGGCCGCAGCTCGGTGCCGACCGGGGCGGGGAGCAGCTTGCCGAACGGGACGGCGCGCAGGGTCCTGAGGCGCTCGGTCGCGCGGGGATGGCCGTGGTCGGCGGCGAGCCGGTAGTAGAACCTGGCGATGTCGAGCTTGGCCGGGCCCTCCTGCTCGTAGGCCTGGCCGTAGGCGAAGGACAGGTTCGCAGCGTGCTCGATGGGGTGCGGGTGGGCGGCGAAGGACTGGGCGTCCGGATGGCGTTGCCGGCTCGCGGCGTGGACCCAGTAGCGGGCCCCCGCCGAGTCGCCGGTCAGCAGGTTGATGATCGCCAGGCGGTAGGCGGACTCGGCGTCGCCGTCGCCCGCCAGGCGGACCAGGCGCGCGACGGTCCTGGTGGTGCGCCGCTCGGCCTCGTCGGCGGGCGTCCGGTAGAGGTCGTAGGAGCCGGTTGCGTGCTCGTTCCTGGCCGCCCGCCAGCGGGCCTGCCACTGCTCCACGGTGCCGAGGGCGTTCGTCGGCAGGCCGGTCAGCTCGGCATGGCGGTGACAGACCATCACGAAGGAGGCGACCAGTCCCCAGTCGGGCAGGCGTTCCCGCTTGCCGTTGAGGATGTCGCTGACCGTGCTCGTGGGCAGTTCCTTGGGGACGCCCGGCGCGCGGGACAGCCGTTGCATCTGGGAATAGCTCGGCTGGCCGGCCGATTCCCGCAGCTCTATGAGCGCAGCGATGAAGGCGGGATTGGATCTGGCCCTGAGAGTGTCAGTCATCGTCCTTTGGTGGCGTCGGAAGGTTCGGTGGCGTCGGAAGGGGCCACCTAGAGTCGCCATATTTCCAGAAAGATTCTCGCGAGCCACGACACTTCGCAGATTCCATCTCATCCGGTCGCTGTGGCCACTCCAGCCGACCGCCTGCTCATCTGCCCCAGGAGTGGGGATTCGGGGGCTAGCTGGGCATTTGCACCAATTGACGGACCTGCTTCCGTATAAAGCCGGATGAGGCCGGACGACTCCGGAAAAAGGCGGAAGTTTATCTTTCGGCCGTTCATTTCCTGACTTGTACGGCTCTGTCCGAGCCCGTTTGGACCGCTGGCCGACGGCCTTCCCGGCGACGCAGAGTTGGCCGCACTCACCGCCGTGCTCCCGGAGGCCATCGACGCTGCCTGGCCGACGAGCAACTGCTGGTCACGCTCCTGACGACCTGGGTGCTCGCGACGGGACGCACGCCGCCCGCCGTACGCCCGGACGACCTCACCCCCGAAGAGCTCATCGACTTCTGGGCCGACGACCACTTGACGAAAGAGGACCGATGTTCACCACGCGCCAGTTGCTCACGCTCACCCTGGCAATCATGATCGCCGCGATCACGTGCGCTCTCGTCCTGGCCACCGGCGCGCAATGGCCGAGCGCCCTGCTCAGCGGCGGCGCCGCGGGCGGGGCGACGCTCGCGACCCTGCCCAGGCTGCTGAACAGACGCGACCCCTAGCCCGGCCGGTACGGGCGGCATCAGCCGGAGCCGGAGCCGGAGCCCGCACCGGAGCTGGGCGGCATCGGCTCCGAGCCACCCGGACCCGAGGCGGGTGCCCGCTCACACCGCTCCGGGCTCATCCTCATGGGCGTGCTGATAGGCCGTCAGGACCACCCGGCCCAGCCGCCCCCGGTCGGGCACCTCGTAGCCGTGCTCCCGGGCCCACTGCCGGATCTCGGCGGTGGTCGGCTCGGCCGGCGGCCGCTCGTGGTCCGCGACCGCGTAGGCGGCGGCGAGGAAGCGGTAGGTCCACTCCTCGGCCAGGTGCCGGGTCTCGCAGAACACGATGGGCACCATGGGGAAGGCGACCTGGAGCTCGGCGATTCCGTCCGCCACGACGGAGGGGTGCGCGTACTCGAAGACCTGGGCGTAGCGGTCCTCGACCACCACGGCGGCGTGCGGGAGCGCGGCCAGCCGGGCGAGCCGGTCGGCCAGGCCGGTGTCGAGCAGGCCGGCCACCAGATCGGGCAGGCTCTCGCGCTCGACGGCGGCCTGGACCCGCCCACCGGCCGCGACGGCGTAGTCACCGCAGGCCAGCCGCCGCCGGACGGTCCCGACCTGCTGCCGGGAGAAGCTGTAGGCGTAGCGCTCGCCACTGGAGACCGCGATCCTCAGCTCCGGTATCCCCGAGGCCGGAGCCGCCCGCCAGAGAACGGTGTCCGCACCCTCGGCCGCGGTGAACACGAGCTGCGAGCGGTTCTCGCGGGCGCGATCGAGCACGAGGTCGATGACAGGGCCGCGCCGTACGCAGGAACGTACGGGGACCCGCTCGACCACCTCGGGCTCGCCGGGCCAGTCGCCCAGGCTGGAGAGACGGCAACAGATCGCCTTCTCCCTCGGCCACGTTCCACCGGCCTGCAGGATGAGCTCGTCGGGACCGAGCGGGAGCCTGATCAGGTACGGCAGCCGCGCCTCCGGGTCCGGATTGCGGACGATGACGAGCTCGGTCATCCGTCCAGTGTCGTTGATAACCCCCTCCACCAGGCACGGAACCACGCCGTCCAAATGTCGACGCCGGGCGCGCACCGGCGGCTCGCCTTCGGAGCCGACCCCGTTGATCACCGGTGGCCGTTCTCCCCCTGGTTGTCGGTGCTGGATGGGAGAATGAGCCGCATGACGAGCGACCTCGCCACCTTGCTGGGAGACCAGGAGAGCATGGCCTTGGAGTTCAAGCAGTCCGCTGCCAACCCCAGCCGCATCGGGCAGGCCATCTGCGCGTTCGCCAACGACCTGTGCGGGCGGGGCGGCGGAGACGTGCTCATCGGGGTTGACGACAAAGGGCAACCGGTTCCTGGTGTCAAAGCGGGTGACAAGGATCTGCTGAAGCTGGCCGAGTTCCGCGACAGCGGGCAGATTCTCGACCGGCCGTGCATGACGGTGGAACGGGCGGTCTTCAAGGGGGAGACGGTGATCCGCATCCGGGTCGAGGCGTCTGCGACGCCGCCGGTGCGATATGACGGGGTCGTCTGGGTCCGGCCAGGGCCCACTACACGCAAGGCCAATCGCGATGACGAGCGGGTGCTCGCCGAACGTCGCAGGGCTTTCGACGGTCCCTTCGACGGACGGGCCGTCCCAGGGAGCACGGTCGAAGACCTCGACCGGACGCTCTTCCGCTCCACCTATCTGCCGTCCGTGGTCGCACCCGAGGTGATCGAGGAGAACGGGAGGCCGGAGCCGCTCCAGTTGACCAGTCTGCGGATGACCAATGAGACGGGCACGCCGACGGTCCTGGGCCTGCTGGTTCTCGGCTACGACCCGAGCGCTTTCGTTCCAGGGGCTTACCTGCAGTTCGTCAGGTACGACGATGTCGACGTCGGTGCCGCGATCATCGACGAACAGGAGCTGCGCCACAACGTGGTCGATCTGGCCGAGCGTCTCGAAGTGTTGCTCAAGGGGCATCTCCACACCCGCGTCGTCGAGGAGACGGGATTCAGGGAACGCCACCAGCCTGACTATCCGCTCGCTGGGCTGCGAGAGGTCTGCATGAACGCAGTGATGCACCGCAACTATGAGACCTCGAACGCGCCCATCCGGGTCCTGTGGTTCTCCGACCGCGTGGAGGTGTCCAATCCAGGTGGGCCGTACGGGCAGGTCCGGGTGGACAACTTCGATCGGGTGAACGACTACCGCAATCCATCCATGGCGGCGGCCATGAAGTCACTCGGCTATGTCAACCGATTCGGCCGGGGCATCACCAGAATCCAGAAGGAGCTCGACCGTAATGGAAACCCGCCTGCGGAGTTCCAGGTCGACGAATCGTCGTGGTCGGTGACATTGAGGAAAGCCGAATGATCTCGATCGCACTCTTCAACAACAAGGGTGGCGTGGGGAAGACGACGCTCACCTACCACCTGGCCCACATGATGCAACGCCTCGGACACGCGGTGCTGGCCGTGGATCTCGATCCGCAGGCCAATCTCACCGCAGCGTTCTTGGAAGAAGACGAGTTGGTAACGCTTTGGTCTGAGCCGGAGACGCTGGACCTGTATCCGCTCTTCGGCAGAGTCGGCGAGGAGAACGGCACGGTGGCGGCGTCCGTCCGGCCGATCATGGAGGGGCTGGGCGACGTCCGGCTCTTCGAGCCCACCAAAATCCTTCCTGGGCTCTGGCTGGTTCCGGGTGACCTGGAGCTCAGCGCGTTCGAAGACCGGCTTTCCGCCGCCTGGCCGAACTGCTTTACCGGCGATCATGCGGCACTGCGTACGACGACGGCGTTCCACCGGGTGATCGAAGACGCGGCCCGCCGGGTGGAGGCGGAGATCGTGCTCATAGACGTCGGCCCCAACCTGGGCGCGATCAACCGGGCGGCGCTGCTCGCTGCCGACACGGTCGTGATGCCGCTGGCCGCGGACCTCTTCTCGCTGCGCGGCCTGCGGAATCTGGGGCCAACCCTGCGCAATTGGCGATCGACATGGCAAGAGACGGTGCTGCCCAAGGTGCCGGCGAACATCTCGGCTCCTTCCGGGTCGATGCTTCCCCTTGGCTATGTGATCATGCAACCGACCATGCGGCTGGATCGCCCGGTCAAGGCATACCACCGATGGCTGGAGCGTATCCCCACGGTTTTCGCTGACGCGGTTCTCGCACGCGACCCCGATCCGGGCGGTCGCTCTTATGAGATCGCGACCATGCGCAACTATCAGAGCTTGATGCCGCTGGCGCATGATGCCAGAAAGCCGATGTTCGATCTGAAGGCTGCCGATGGTGCGCTCGGTAGCACTCAAACCTATGTGCATAAGTGCCGTGCCGAGTTCCAGGAGCTCGCCGAGAACGTCCTCGAACGCCTGGATGAGATGCGTGAGAACCAGGCAGTGAACGATCAGAGGCGACGATCGTGATGGCTTCTGAGAAGGGCAAGGCTCGGCGGGCGTCGTATGGTTCCCGGCGGGCGGATCGTCTCGTGTTATGAGGGGCCTGCCTTCTTCCAGCCCAGCGCGCCCTTGACGACGTGGCGACGCCAGCCCCGGATCGGCCGGCCCGTCTCCAGCGCGCTCGCCGTCGCCCTTAGCAGGGTGAGGTAGGAAGGCCAGGCCGGATCGCCCTCCGTCGCCAGGCCGGCGTCCTGATAGAACTCGCCGGTCCTGCCGGTGCTCGGATCGAGGAACAGGTTGCCGCCGTCGTTGGCGGCAGCGAACGGGATCAGCCGCCCGTGCCACCAGTCCACGCCGATTTCGGGATTGTCCAGGACGATGTCGCACAGCATCTTCCAGTCCGCGCGGATCGCCTTGGCCGGCATCAGCTCGTAGAAGGGGGCCGGGCCGAAGCCCCAGGAGGAGGGGCGGCGGGCGGCGCCGTCATGGCGGAGCAGCGAGGCCCGCAGGTCGTCGGGGAAGCGCGCCCCCACCGCGGCCTCCGCCTTGGCGATCGCCTGCGGGGTGGCCGGTGGGCGGAGCTGCGCGTAGGTCACCGGCGCCGCGCGGGCGAGCCAGCGTTCGATGCGCCGCCAGACCGCGCGGACCTCCCTGGTGATCGCGGCGGACGGGGTGCGGACCACGGGGGCCGCGCGGGTGATCCGGCAGCCGGTGCCCTGGATCTCCTCGGCGGTCGGCGGCTCCGGGGCCGGCTCGGGAGTGGGCGTCGGCGTGGGGCGCGGGTCGCCCGCGCAGCGCGTGCCCATCGGTGGGGCGGCTGGTTCGCGCGACCAGCGCAGCTCGCAGCCGGCGGTGACGGTGGGAGACCAGCTCCGCAGCGGGCCGCCGGTCTCCAGCGCGGCGGCCGTCGCCTCCAGCAGCGCGAGGTACGACGGCCAGCCCATTGGGCCGTCGTAACGCAACTGCTTGCGGAACTCGGCCTCGCCGACCCGGCCCGTGCGCGGCTCGACGAACAGCTCCCGCCCGTCACCGGTGCTGCCGACGGGCAGCAGGCTGCCGTGCCAGCGGCCGGTCGCCGGGTCGCCCGCCGCCTGATCTCCCTCCAGCACCAGGATGTGGCAGTTGCCCCAGTTGACGTAGTCGATGTCGGACACCCCCAGGAGCCCGTACGTCTCCGGGAGCTGGAACCCGGCGCCCAGGTTGCCGTCGGCGCCGTCGTGACGCAGGAAGGACGCGTACAGGTCGTCGGGGAGCCGGCGACCATGAGAGTCCTCCCACCTGGCCAGTCGCTGTGGCTCGGCGCCGAACTTCAGCTTGCGCAGGGTGACCGAGGCGTGCGCGCCCAGCCAACGTTCGATCCGGTCCCAGGCCCCGCCGACCCGGGCGGCGACGGCCGGATCGGGCGTGCGGACCGGACGGCCAGGGGTGGGCTCGAGCTCCTGGTGCGTCTGGGGCCCGGCCCGATCGCCCCAGCCGCCCGAGCCGAGCGGCTCGCACCCGATGGCGCGTGCCTGGACGGGGCCGAGCGCCCGCGCCCGCAGCTTCACTTCGAGCTCCGGGTCGCCGCAGGAGATCGAGTCGCCGGCGAAGCCGCAGATCACACCCTCGGGCTCGTTGGGCGCGCCGGCTCCCAGGCTGCCCATCAGCAGGACGGCGACGAGGCCGATCCGCAGCGGGCGAAGCCGGAGTGAGCCGAACATGGGCGGCACCCTACGGGACCGCCCCGACAAAACACGATCACCCGCTCAGCGGCGGCGCCTCTGGGCCGAGCCGCAAATAGGGTGGCTCCATGGCCTTCATCGTCACCACGGGTGCGAGCGGCCGGCTCGGTGGCCGGGTCGCCGCCCGGCTCGCGGCCGCCGGCGTGCGGCAGCGGCTCGTCTCCCGGCAGCCCGGCCGCCTGGCCCCGCTGCCCGCGGGCGCGCACGCCGTCGGCGCCGACTACGGCGACGCCGGCGCGGTGCGGCAGGCGCTGGAGGGAGCCTCGACCGTGCTGTTCGTGTCCGCGTCCGAGAGCGCCGACCGCCTCGACCGGCACCGTACGTTCGTGGCCGCCGCCCGTGACGCCGGCGTCGGGCACCTGGTCTACATCTCCTTCTACGGCGCCGCCCCGCAGGCCACGTTCACGCTGGCGCGCGACCACTGGGCCACCGAGCAGTGCATCAGGGACAGCGGCCTGCCCTTCACGTTCCTGCGCGACAACCTGTACGCCGACTTCCTGCCCGGCATGGTCGGTGAAGACGGCGTGATCAGGGGCCCGGCGGGGGACGGGCGGGTCGCGGCCGTGGCGCAGGACGACATCGCGGACGCGGCCGCGGCGGTGCTGCTCGATCCCGGCGCGCACGAAGGCGCCACCTACGACCTCACCGGCCCGCAGGCGCTGACGCTGGACGAGGTGGCCGCCACGCTGAGCGGGATTACCGGGCGCGAGGTCGCCTACCACGACGAGACCCTCGCAGAGGCGTACGAGTCGCGCCGCTGCTACGACGCCCCCGGCTGGCAGGTCGAGGCGTGGGTCTCCACCTATCTCGCGATCGCCGCCGGCGAGCTGGAGGCCGTCAGCGACGCGATTCCGGCCCTCACCGGGCACCCCGCCACCACGCTCGAAGAGCTGCTCTCACGTGAATGAGCCGGACGCACACCCCGACCGCCACTACGCTCCAATTGACGGGCATGCGTGGGGGCGGAGGGATTCGTGACGGTCAACGGGGCGGCGAGCCGGGAGGGCACTGCTCAGGCGGAAGTTACCGCTGAGGCGGTCGGCCGCGTGCTCGGCACGCAGGCGGCCTCGCCGCTGTCGTTCTGGGTCGGGCTGGAGCCGGGGAAGGTCGTCCAGCTCGACGACGTGGTGGTGACCAGGCGCGACGTGCCGGGATACGGTCCCGTGCTGGTCGCGGGCGTGGTGACGACCGTGGAGGCCAGGCACGAGGGCGCCGCCTACGACTCCGACGTGTTCCTGATCGCCGACGGCGCGCTGCCCGCGGCCGTGGTCGAGGTGGCCGAGGTGCGGGTGACCCGGGTGGAGCCCGAGGTGTTCGTGCCGCCGCTGCCCGGCTCGAAGGTGTTCCTGGCCAGCGCGGGCGACCGCGACCAGGCGCTCTACTTCGACGTGATGGACCGGCGCATCCCGATCGGCATGGGGCGCGACGGCCAGCCGCTGTACGCCAACTTCGACTTCCTCGACGGCACCCGCGGCGCGCACGTGTCGATCTCCGGCGTGTCGGGCGTGGCCACCAAGACGTCGTTCGCCACGTTCCTCCTTTACTCGATCTTCAACTCGGGGGTGCTGGCGGGAGAGGCGGCCAACACCAAGGCCCTGATCTTCTCCGTCAAGGGCGAGGACCTGCTCTTCCTCGACCACGACAACCTCCGGCTCGACGAGAAGGCGCGGATCGCCTACGCCAGGCTGGGGTTGCCCGCCAAGCCGTTCGGCAGCGTCCACGTCTTCGCCCCGCCGCGCCCTGGCGACCCGAACGGGGTGCCGCACGTCTCCGCGCGCACCCAGGGGGTGAGCTCGTTCTTCTGGACGCTGACCGAGTTCTGCGAGGAGGAGCTGCTGCGGTTCGTCTTCGCCGACGCCGACGACGAGCGGGCCGGATACTCGCTGCTCGTGGGGCAGGTCGCGGCCCGGCTGAAGTCGTGGGCGGAGCCGGTCGGCGACGGGGGCGCGGTCATGGTGCAGGGCACGGCCTGCCGTACCTTCTCCGACCTGGTCGAGCTGCTGTCCGACCAGTTGCAGGACGAAGGCACCCGCCAGCAGTGGACCGGCGCGCAGACCCCGCTGGGCACCGTCAACGCGTTCCTGCGCAGGCTGCGCAGCGCCGTGCGCGCGCTGTCGCCGATCGTCCGCGGCGACCTGCCCTTCTACCGCAACCACTCGGTCAAGACCTCCGACGCCCAGGTCTCCATCGTGGACCTGCACAACCTGCCGGAGCGGGCGCAGCGGTTCGTTGTGGGCGTGGTGCTGCGCGGGGAGTTCCACCGCAAGGAGTCCTCGGGAACGGCCAGGCCGCTGCTGTTCGTGGTGCTCGACGAGCTGAACAAGTACGCGCCGCGCGAGGGCGACTCCCCGATCAAGGAGATCCTGCTGGACGTGGCCGAGCGCGGCCGCTCGCTCGGCGTGATCCTCATCGGCGCCCAGCAGACCGCCTCCGAGGTGGAGCGCCGCATCGTCTCCAACAGCGCCGTACGCGTCGCGGGCCGCCTCGACCCGGCCGAGGCCGCCAGGTCCGAGTACGGCTGGCTGCCCCCGGCCGTCCGGGAACGTGCCACCATCGCCAAGCCCGGCACCATGTTCGTGGCCCAGCCGGAGATCCCGGTGCCGCTGGCCGTGGCCTTCCCGTTCCCCGCCTGGGCGACCCGGCCGGCCGAGGCGGCGGCGCAGCCGGTCAAGGCCGGGGCGGACCCGTTCCAGGGGCTGCCCGGCGTCGAAGAAGACATCCCGCCGTTCTGATCCAGGGGGTTCCGTGAAGATCCTGCACACCGCGGACTGGCACGTGGGCAAGGTGCTCAAGGGCCGCCCCCGCATCGAGGAGCACCGCGCCGTGCTGCGCGAGCTCTACGAAGCCGCGCGCACCCACGACGTGGACGCGGTCATCGTGGCCGGCGACCTGTTCGACACCTCCGCCCCCACGCCCGAGGCCCAGTCGCTGGTGCTGAACGCGCTCATGGCCCTGCGCGGCGACGGCCGCGACGTGGTGGTGCTGGCGGGCAACCACGACAACCCGCAGCTCCTGGAGGTCTACCGGCCGGTGCTCGGCAAGCTCGGCATGCACGTGGTCGGCGCGTTCCGCCGTCCGGACGCGGGCGGCACGCTGGCGTTCACCGCGCGCTCGGGCGAGCCGGTGCGGCTGGCGGTGCTGCCGTTCCTCTCGCACCGGTACGTCGTACGCGCCGCCGAGGTCCTGACCGGCACCGCCGCCGAGCACAACCGCGACTACGCAGCCCGCATCTCCGAGCTGATGGGCGCGCTGACGGACGGCTTCCAGGGCGACACGGTCAACCTGGTCACCACCCACGGCACCCTGCCGGGCGGCGCGTTCGGCGGCGGCGAGCGCGAGGCGCAGTCGATCTTCTCCTACTACTTCGAGCCGACCGCCTTCCCGCCCACCACCCAGTACGCCGCACTCGGCCACCTGCACCGCCGCCAGCAGATCGCCGGCCCCTGCCCGATCTGGTACAGCGGCTCGCCCCTCGCCGTCGACTTCGGCGAGGAGGGCAACACCCCCGGCGCGCTGCTGGTGGAGGTCACGCCGGGACGGCCGGCGGTGGTGGAGGAGCTGACGTTCGGCTCGGCGCGCAAGCTGCGCACGGTACGCGGCACGCTGGAGGAGCTGGAGGCGCTGGAGCCGGGCGACGACTGGCTCAAGGTGATCGTGGAGGAGAAACCCCGGGTCGGGCTGGCCGACGACGTGCGGGATCTGCTGCCCGGGTCCGTGGACGTCATGCTGGACGAGCGGTTCCGGCCGGTGCCCGCCACGCGGAAGGGCGGCACGGCCGGGCGTAGCCCGCGCGAGCTGTTCCGCGAATACCTCACCGCGACCGGGCGCCACGACGACCAGGTGGCCGACCTGTTCGACCGGCTCTACGACGAGGTGACGAGCTGATGCGTCCGCTGCTGCTGCACCTCGACCACTTCGGGAGCTTCCGCGAGCCGGTGAGCGTGGACTTCTCCGACACCGAGTACTTCGCGCTCGTCGGCCCGACCGGCGCCGGCAAGAGCACGATCATCGACGCGATCTGCTTCGCCCTGTACGGCACCGTGCCCCGCTGGGGCAAGGAGAACGTCATCGCCCACGCCCTGGCGCCCTCGGCCGGCTCGGGCAAGGTGGCGATGGTGTTCGAGAGCGACGGGCGGCGCTACGGCGTGGTGCGCTCCATGGTGCGCGACGCGAAGGGCGCGGTGCGTACCAAAGAGGCCAGGATCGACGAGCTGGACACCTCCGCCCCGCTGGAGCAGGCGTACGAGGCGGTGGTCAAACCGCTCGCGGAGGGCGAGAACGTCACTCCCGAGGTGCAGCGGGTGACCGGGCTGGAGTACAAGTTCTTCACCCAGTGCGTGGTGCTGCCGCAGGGGCGGTTCGCGGAGTTCCTGCACGCCGCGCCGCGCGAGCGGCAGGACCTGCTGGTCCAGCTCCTCGACGCCGACGTGTACGAGCTCATCAGGCAGCAGGCCGCCCGCGAGGAGGAGAGCGCCAAGCAGGCCGCCTCGTTCGCCCGCGACCAGCTCGCCCGGCTGTCGGGCGCGTCGGAGGAGGCCGAGCGGGAGCTGTCGGAGCGGGTCGAGGCGCTGCGGCGGCTGGCGCAGAGCATCGACACCGACCTCGACCTGCTGCGGGCCCGCGAGGGCGACATCCGCCGGGCCGAGCAGGAGCGGGCCGCGGTGGCCGAGCGGCAGTCGGTGCTGTCGTCGCTGCGCATGCCCGCCGCGGTGCCGACGCTGGCCTCCGCCGGCCGGGCCGCCGCCGAGTCGCTCGACGGGCTGAGCGCCGAGGTGGCCTCGCTGGAAGCAGACGACCACGAGGCGTACGAGGCGCGGGCGGCGCTGGGCGACCGCGCGGAGCCGATGGCGGCGCTGGCCGCCCTGGACGCCCGCGAACGCCTCACGGGCGAGACCGCGGACGCCCGTGCCGCCGCGCAGGCGGAGGCCGCCTCCCTGGAGGGGATCGTCTCCAGGCTCGCCGCCGCCGAGGAGGCGCTGGTCGCCGCCGAGCGCGAGCGCGAGCGGCTGCGTGACGCCCACTCCGCCGCCGACCTGGCGCAGCGGCTGGCCGTGGGGGAGCCGTGCCCGGTCTGCCTGCGCGCGGTCACCGAGCTGCCCGGCTCCGCCGACCGCCCGGCCCACTCGCTCGACGACCTCGCGACCGCGGACCGCACGCTGACGGCGGCCCGCGAGTACGCCGCCCGCGGCAGATCGGCCCAGGCCAAGGCCGAGACGTCGGCGGCGATGCTGGCCGAGCGGGCCACCCGGCTGGAGGCCGAGCTGGCCGCGCTGCCCGCCCCCGGCGACCGGGCCGCGATCGAGGGGCGGCTGGCCGCCATCGCCAAGGCCGACGAGGTCGCCGCCCAGGCGCGGGCCGCCGTACGCGCCGCCCGCGGCAGGCTGGACCAGGCGCGGAACGACGTACAGCAGGTCGAACGGCAGGCCGAGACCGCCTGGCGCACCCTGGAGACCACCCGCGACCGGCTGCTCGTGTCCGGCGCCCACGAGACGCCGCCACCGCCGCTGACCAGGGAGGACCTGCACCGGGCCTGGACGGAGCTGCTCGCCTGGCGCGACGAGGCGGCTCAGGCCGGCCGCGCCGCGCTGGCCGCGCGCGAGGAGGAGCTCGGCCAGGCCACCGCCAGGCTCGCCGACGATCGCCGCAAGCTCGGCGAACGCCTGGCCGAGCACGGCATCGTGCCTCCGCGCGGCGCGTCGCCCGACCAGCTCGGCGCCGCCGTGGCCGGCACGGTCGCCAAGGTGGAAGGCGCGCTGGAGCGCGTACGGGAAGATCGCAAGCGGGCCGCCGAGCTGGCGTCGGCGGTGACCGAGAAGGAGCACGCGGCGAAGGTCGCGCACGAGCTGGCCCTGCGCCTGCGCGCCAACGCCTTCGAACGCTGGCTGTGCGCCGAGGCCCTGGCCGTCCTGGTCGCGGGCGCGTCGGAGACGCTGCGCGAGCTGTCCGACGGCCAGTACGAGCTGGCGCTCAGCGACCGGACCGGCGACATCGAGGTCATCGACTTCGGCGAGGCGGGGATGCGGCGCAGCGCCCGTACGCTGTCCGGTGGCGAGACCTTCCAGGCCGCGCTCGCGCTGGCCCTGGCGTTGTCCGGGGCCGTCGCAAGGGGGCTGGACTCGATCTTCCTCGACGAGGGCTTCGGCACCCTCGACCCGGCCACGCTGGACACCGTCGCCACCACCCTCGAACGCCTCGCCGCCGGGCAGGAACGCATGATCGGCGTCGTCACCCACGTTCCGGCGCTGGCGGACCGGGTGCCGGTACGCTTCGAGGTCAAGCGTGACGCCAAAGGCTCTCATGTCCGGAAGGTAGGCATTTGACAGGCTTCACCGTCGACCCGTGGGACCCGGGCTACGCCGCCGCCCTCGCCGTCGAGGCGCTGTCCGAGCTGGGCGCGACCAGTGCCGAGCTGGTGCTGGACATCGAGCGCCCGGCCGCCGACTGGAAGCCCGTCACCCCCGGGCCTGACGCCGAGGCGCCGCGGACGCTGCTGGTCATCGACGGGGTGCGCAGGATCGACGCCCGCGTGTGGGTGCACGACCCGGACGCGCCGATGCCGGTGCCCGGGATCGCGGCGTCGTACGCGGCCGGGATCGTGCGGTGCGGGCCGGACGGCGCCGATCTGGCGGCGATCGAGGTCAACCGGGCGATGATCTCCGCTTCGCCGTACACGCCCGAGGTCAAGACGGCGCATGCCACGTACCTGCCGAGCAAGGCCGCGGACGCCAGCTTCGAGGAGCTGTCCCTGGCGCTGCAGCGCCAGGTCACGCAGCTCGAAGTGGACCTGGCGGTGAAGCACCGCTCGGAGTCCGACGACCTGCTGCTGGTGGACGGGCCGCTGCGCGGGCGCAGCCACCTGCCGCGCACGGTCGGCTACATCAAGACCCACCACACCGCCTACCTGCCGGCGCCGCAGTCCGCGGTGGTGGGCGCGCTGACGCCGGGGCAGCGGACGCCGGTGTTCCTGATGGGCACGAGCTGGCGGCGGCACGCCTGGTACGTGCGGCTCCCCGTCCAGTCGTCCGCCCCCTGGGCGGGCATCGCCCGGTGCGAGGCCAGCTCGGAGCTGGACCCGGCGCAGGCGGTACGGCTGGCGGACGCGGTCACGCTCGCCCTGCCGCCGCTGGCCGGGGTGGACTACAAGGATCCGCGCGCGCCACAGAACCTGGTCCCGATCGGCGGCCTGGAGAAGCTGCTGCGGCACCATCTGGGGGACTCGCGGCTGCTGTACCGGGCGCTGCGCACCAGCGCCCAGGGGTGATTAGCGCAGGTCGTCAGACCGCGAAGACCTGCGCGTCGTCGGCGAACGCCTTGAACTCCAGGGCGTTGCCGGCCGGGTCGAGCAGGAACATCGTCCACTGCTCGCCGGGGAGCCCCTCGAAGCGCAGGTACGGCTCGATGACGAACGCGGTGCCGGCGGCGCGGAACCGGTCCGCCAGTTTGTGAAATTCCGGAATTGTCAGGATGAGTCCGAAATGGGGGACGGGCACGTCGTGGCCGTCCACCGGGTTGTGCGCCTGCTGCGGGCGGCTCGGTGCCAGGTGGGTGACGAACTGGTGGCCGTGCAGGTTCCAGTCGATCCAGGTGTCGGAGCTGCGGCCCTGGGCGCAGCCGATGAGCTCGCCGTAGAAGTGGCGGGCCGCGTCGAGGTCGTCCACGGGCATGGCCAGATGGAATCGGGGAATCGTCATCGGGTTCCTCTCGTCAGGGGCGGCTACCAGCCTTCGTCGAAGTCGCAGATGTTCACTGTGACGCTCTTGCGGCTGCTCGTCGGGGTGATCACCTCGAACACTACGCTGTAGGAGCCGGCCTTCTTCCAGACGATCGACGGGAGCAGGGGCTTGGAGGACGAGGTGCCCTGTTGCCTGCCCTGGTTCTGGCCGTTGACGAGCCAGCGGTAGCTGTAGGTGCCGGTGGCCGAGACCTTGGCCCAGATGTTCATGTCGTAGCGCCAGCAGTCGCCGAGCCTGATGCCCTCATAGGTGAACGCCACCGACTTCACACCGCCGCCGCCCGAGGTCGCGCTCGGCTTGGCGGTGGTGGGCCGGGCAGTGGGTCCGCCGGTGGGTCCGCCGGTGGGTCCGGCGGTGGGTCCGGCGGTGGGTCCGGCGCTGGTCGGTCCGGTGCTGGGCTTCTTGGTGGCGCTGGGCTTGGTGGTGGCCGGGGCCGGGCCCGGGGTGGTGCCGGTGG
>NZ_VCKX01000218.1 GCF_005889725.1 Nonomuraea zeae | reverse complement strand
GGGAGTGGGGCGGGGGCCGGGGCGGTGAGTGCCAGCGACCGGCCCGAGGGCGGGGCCGCCGCGAGGGCGGCCAGGCCGGCTCCGCCCGGCGGCTCCAGGTGCTTGGTCTGGAGCACGTGCCCGACCTCCCTGGCCAGTTGCGCGGCCCGGATGCGGGCGTTGGCCGCCAGCACGTCCCCTACCTGCGCCCACGCCGCCGCCATCAGCTCCTCCTGGCGGGCCTGGACGACCTGCGCGCCGAGGTTCGCGGCGACCCGGAAGCGGGGGTCGAGGTTGAGCCGGTGCACCCAGTTGCGGTTGGCGGGCGACGGGATCGGCGTGCCGTCCTCGCCGGTCAGCAGCCGCGAGGTGAGCGCGTGCCACCGGCCGTACAGCGGGGGTGTGATGATCGGGTCACCGGACGGGACCTGGCGCTGGTAGTCGTCGGCCAGGTTGATCAGGGCGGCCAGGGCCTGCTGGAACGGATGCGGGTAGGCCGGCGCGGGCGGTGGCGCGCCGTGCCAGTTGTCCCAGTTCTCCGCCTCGTCGAACGCGTCCGGGTCGTCCGGGTCGGCGGGCACCCGCAGCGCGCCGCCGAGCCGCAGCACGCCCCCGAGCGCGGCCGGCGTCACGATGCCCGGCAGGCCGAGTCCGGGCGAGCGGTGGACGTCCAGGTCGCGCAGGCCGACGCGCGGGTCGGGGCGGCCGGGCCGCAGCAGCCGTACCAGGAACTCGAAGTCGCCGGTGCTGCCGGTGGTGAACGACCAGCGGTGGTAGTAGGGCAGCTGCCCCTCCGCCGCCCGGCCGGTGTAGTGCGGGCCCCAGCTCGAATAGAGCGCGCCGGGCGAGCCCGTGGGATCGAACCCGAGCCCCGCCAGCCGCCCGGTCTCGAACGCCGGCACCAGGAAGGCGTGGTAGGCCGTGTCCGGCCGCAGCCGGCGCGGGCAGATCACGCGGGAGCACGCGCTGTCGGCGTCGGTGCGGAGCACCTCGCCGAGGAGCGCCAGCGCGCCCGCGGTGTCGTCGGAGGCGACCGGCTCGTCGAGCGATCCGTTGACGTGGACGTGCGCCCACGCGCCGAGCTGCTCGGGCGGGGGCAGCGTGGCCGCCGGGTCGCGTACGGTGATCACCGGCAGCGGCCCGCTCCCCTGCGGGCTGTCGGTGAACTCGGCGTCCGCCCCGCCCTGGCCGGCGCCGGAGGTGAGCACCACGAGGGCGAGCCAGGGCAGCAGCCGTCCGGTCGCGGCGTCGGGCGCGGCCGGGCTGTAGCGCCAGGGGAAGTCCTCGTCGCTGAACTCGATGTGGGCCAGGAAGTTCGGCTCCACGTTGGTGGTGCCCGCCCGGGGCTCGACGCGCGAGATCGCCCGCTGGTCCACCCCGACGACGTCGCCGGGGCCGTACAGCTGCACGGTCCGCTCGATGTCCCGCACCAGCGTGCCGCCGCCCAGGGCCTCGCCGGTCAGCCGCAGCCGGACCGGGATCGCGGCCCGGGTGGCGGTCGTGGGAGCGGTGCCGATCCGGGTCGTCAGCCCGCTGCGCAGCCAGGGGAGGAACGAGTAGGAGTTGGCGGTCACGACCCGCTCCCCGTGAAGATCTCCGACGTCCTGGTCAGCTCGGGGACGGCCGGGTCCGCGGCGGCCAGGCCGGAGCGGGTGACGCCGCCGGCGACCAGCACCCGCCCGTCGGGCAGCACCGCCGCCGCGAACGCCCACCGTCCGGTGCCGAGCCCGGCGGCCCCGGCCCAGGCGGCGGGGCCCGTCTCGGTGACCTCGTCCGAGCCTGTGCGGGCGCGCGCAGGCGGATCGGGGTTCGCGGGCGGCGGGTCGAAGAGGACGGCGCTGCGGTAGCCGGACTCGTCCCGGTCGCTCGCCGTGCCGCCGGCGACCAGGACCTGGCCGGTGCCGAAGGGGACGGCGCGGTGGAACGCCCGGCCGGACGGCATGTCGGCCACCGCCGTCCACCCGCCGCCGGCCAGGTCGAACCGCTCGGCGGTCCGCTGGCTGAACGGGTCGAACGGGCCGTCGCCCGACGCGCCCGGCGCGGTCCCGCCGGTGACCAGCACGGCGTTGTCCGAGAGGCGGGTCACCTGGTGGTGCCGCCGGGCCCTGAGCAGGCTGCCGGTCGGCGTCCAGGTGCCAGGGGCGGTGGCGGTGCCCGGGGTGAACAGCTCGCAGAACGCCAGCGCCGGGTCGTCGGCCGAGCCGACCGGTGCGCTGCCGCCGCAGACCAGGACGACTCCCCCGGCCAGCGGCACCGCCGTGTGCCCGGTGCGCGCGTCGGTCATGTCCTCCGTGGCCGTCCACGTGCCCGTGGCCGGGTCGTACCGCTCGGCCGAGCGCAGCGCCTTCGTCGTGCCGCCCGACCGTACGGCGCTGCCGCCCGCCACCAGGACCGATCCGTCCGGCAGCAGCACCGCGCTGTGCCCCCACCGGGGCACGGTCATCGCGCCGGTCGCCGTCCACGAGCGGGTCGCCGGGTCGTACAGCTCGGCGGAGGCCAGCCCCGGCCCGGTCCCGGCGGAGCCGCTGAGCCCGCCGGCGACCAGGACCCTGCCGTCGTCCAGCCGGGTCACGGTGTGCAGCTTGCGCGGCGTACGCAGGGCGCCGACCGCCTGCCAGACCTGCGCGGCCGGGTCGTAGACGGCGCTCTGGTCCAGCGCCGCGCCTCCCGCGTCGGCGCCCCCGGCCACCAGGACCCGGCCGTCGTCGTCGAGCAGCACGGCTCCGTCGTGCTGGCCGTACCAGCTCGCGGCCACGGGCAGGTCGGCCGCGGTCGCCCAAGCCCCGGTGGCGGCCAATGTGGAAGTGGTCATGGCGTCAAGCCCCTCGTCATCGGGTGGTGGTGGTCAAGGGATGAGGATCTCGGCCGTGGCGGCCTGTTGCGCGGCCTCGGGGCCGGGGGCCGCCGCGCCGCCCGCGGCCACGCCGCCGGCGATCAGCACCCGCTGGTCGGACAGCTCGGCCACGGCGAACGCCGACCTGCCGAGCGCGGGCCCGGCGGCGCTCGTCCAGGTGCCGCTCTGCGGGTCGTACGCGGCCACGTTCCGGTAGCCGGCGGTGAAGGCGGGGGCACCGGTGCCGCCGACCACGAGCACGACGCCCGACCCCGTCAGGATCGCGCGGTGCCTGCTGCGTCCGCCGGGCATGCCGGCGGCCGGGGTCCATGAGCCGGCGACGGGGTCGTACAGCTCGGCGGAGGCGAGGCTGCGGGGGCTGAACGTGCCGTCGGCCGCCACGACCGCGTCCCCGCCCGTGACCAGGACGCGGCCGTCGGGCAGCAGGGTCGCCTGGTGGCCCTTGCGCGGCGTGGCCAGGCTCCCGGTCGGCGTCCACGCGCCGGTCGCCGGGTCGTAGATCTCGCAGTACGCGATGGCGCGCTCGTTGCCGTCCCCGGTCGGCAGCGCGCCCCCGGTGACCAGCACCCGGCCGTCGTCCAGCAGGACCGCCTGGTGCCCGGTCCTGGCGTCGGTCATGGGCTGCGCGGCGGACCACGCGCGCGTGACGGGATCGAACAGCTCCACGGAGGCCAGCGCACCGCCTGCGCGCTCGGCGCTCCCGGCGACGGCACCTGTGGGCTCGGGGCGTGGTGCGGTGCCGCCGGCGATCAGGAGGCGGCCGGTGTGCAGGACGGTCGCCGAATGGCCCGCGCGGGCGGCGCCCATCGGGGCGGGTGCGGCCGACCAGGCGCCGGCGGCGGGGTCGTAGATCTCGGCGGAGGCCAGGACGGTCCCGTCGGCCGAGCGGCCGCCCGCCGCGATGACCCGGCCGTCGGGGAGCCTGGTCGTCGTGTGCAGGCGCCGCCCGGTCGCCAGCGGCGCCGCCGCCGCCCACGCGTTGCCGGTGGGGTCGAACAGCGCGGCGGCGGCCAGCGCCACCCCGTCGGCGTCCGCGCCGCCCGCGACCAGCACCTTGCCGCCGGCCAGCGGGACCGCGTCGATCCCCGATGCGGGGGCGGGCAGCAGGCCCGCGGGCATCCACGTCCCCGCCTCCGCCAGGGACGCGGAGGCCTCGGACGCCGCGATGACGTGCAGCCGGCCGTCCAGCCCCGGGTCCGCCGCCACCCACTCGGCGAGCGCGTCGGTGGCCGTCGTCCGGTTCCTGAAGGTGGCCGCCGCCGCGCCGAGCAGCGCGACCGGCGGCACCTCGTCCGCGGCGGACGCGGGCGCGGCGGTGGCCGGGCGGGTGAGGGCGCGGGGTGGGAAGGCCTGGAGGTTGCTGCGGACGTAGGCGACCACGTAGCGCTGGTCGGTCACCTGGACCGTGTCGGCGGCGGCGAAGGGCTGCCTGAGCCGCGACTCCCGCTGCGACAGCGGCGCGCGGGCGGTGCTGCTGCCCCCGAGCAGCTCGCCGTACACCGCCGGGTTGACGTTGTGGAAGCGCTTCGGGGCGGCGGTGGCGGCCAGGCCCGCGCGGGCGCGGGCGGCCTGGGGTGAGGCGGCGGTCCCGCCGTCGATGATGTGCAGCTCGTACCGGGCGCTGCGGCGGACCACCCGGGGTGAGGCGAGCGCCCCGGCGGCGGCGGTCAGCTCCAGCCCCGCGTCCTGGGTCTCGAACGAGGGCCTGGACAGCTTGGCCGCGTCGCTCATGTCCTGGTACTGGGCCATCGCGAACTTGTCGCCGGTGACGGCGGCCCGGGTCAGCCCGCTGCCCGGCGCGGGGGTGAGGCTGAAGCGCTTGCCGTCGCTCGCCCGCTGCCCGCCGACCCGGTCCACGCGTACGCCGAGCGGCACCGCGCGCTGCCGTACGGACAGAGTGCCGAGCGGATGCAGCACCAGCTCGCCGGTGTCGGGCAGCCGGCGCAGGTTGACCAGCGCCTTCCCGTCCCCGCTGGGCAGCCGGGTCGCCCAGCTCTCGATCTTGCCGATCTCGGTGGCCAGCAGCGGCAGCACCAGGACCGGCGGCAGCAGCGTGCCGAGCTCGTCGCCCCAGGTGCGGTCGAAGTCCGCGGACACCTCGAAGAACAGGAACCCGATGGAGCCGCGCCCGTGCGCCCGGTACGGGGCCGGCCCTTCGAGCCGGAAGTCCAGGTTGATCGTGAACGCGCCGATGCCGAAGACCTTCAGCGTGACGTCGCCGTTGACGTGGGCCGAGAACGCGAAGGGGGATTTCTGGAACAGCGCGTCGAAGGCCAGGTGCCCCTCGATGCCGAAGTCGTCGAACCCCAGCCGCAGCTCGATCCCCGCCCCGAACTGGATGGTGTTGGCGGTGATGGCGAAGTAGCCGGTGGCCCTGATCAGCTGGCCGCCGCTGTTCAGCAGGTCCACCGTCATGCGTTTGGGCACCGGGAACGGCAGCGGCGGCGGCCGGTACGACGGGTGGAAGCCCCCGACCGTGACGATCAGCTCCTTGCTGTCGCCCCATGCCACGAGCACGCCCATCTCCCCGTCGAGGGTCATGGTCAGGATCCGCGACTCGAACAGCCGGGCGAAGAACCACAGCCGCGACTTGCCGGGCTCGAACGCGCCGAGGAAGTCCACCTGCAGTACGAGGAGCTGCAGGTCCTGGGTGGGCAGCACCGCGCGCAGGACGCCGAGGACCGCGATGTTCCCCGGGATCTCGATGATGACCCCGAGGTCGATGCTGACCAGCGTCGGGGTGCCCCAGCCGATCTTGGCCATCGGCCCGATCAGGAACGTGCCCTGCTGCGGCGGGAAGAACCTGCTCAGGTCGGACAGGATGCGCGGCGCGTTGGCGATCACGTCGCGCGGGAAGGCGACCGACTCGATCGCGCCCGACCGTACGCCCTCGACCAGCGCCTGCAGGTTCATCCGGCGGTTCAGCCCGATCAGGCCGCCGACCGCCTTCAGGGTGAACCCGAGCCCGAGCTGGATCCCGGTGCCGAACTCGGCCGTGATCACGATCAGCAGCGAGAATCCCGACGAGCCGTCCGGCATCCGCGTGCTGATCAGGCCGAGGGCCTTGAGCTGGAGGAAGTCGGCGAACTCCAGCTCCATCGCCCCGGCGTACTCGCCGCGGGCGGTGTCGAAGGACAGGAACCCGCCGCCGCTGACGACGCCCGCGTCCACCGACAGCCCGGCCCCGGTCGGCGGCTTGAAGCCGAGTGACACGTCCACGGGCCCGAGGTTCCCGTCGTGCTCGGGCCGCCCGGTGAACAGGGCGCGCAGCCCGATCCGGTCCACGACGGCCGTGATCGGCCCGAGCACCGCCTTGAACGAGGCCCCCAGCTCGACCGGCACGGCCCCGTTCGACGGGTTCGCGGCGAGCGTGAGCCCCTGGAGCTCGATCGGGCCGATCTGCTCGCGTACGGGAAGCTCGATCTCCAGGTTGGACGTGCCGCGGAAGTAGAAGCCGGACTTGTGCGAGATCCCGACGGCCAGGTCGGCTCCGACGGTGAAGCCGTCGCCGGGCAGGATCGCCGCGATGAAACCGTCGGTGTCGTCCGGCTTGAAGACGAACTCCAGCCCCTGGACGTCGAGCTCGGCGAAGACGTCCACCTCGCCGCCGGCCAGCCGCACCCCGGCGGCGCCCGCGACGGTCCTGAACTGCAGCCGGGTCCGGTCCGGCGCGCCCAGGAGCACGACCGGCTCGCCGCCGGTGCCGTCGCGTTCCACGCGCGCCTCGATGGAGCCGGTCGCGTGCACGGGCCCCTGGCCGGACTCGAAGCCGAGGATCATCTCGACGGGCTCGCCGGGACGGATCAGCAGCCCGACCCCGCCTTGCAGGTCGAGGTCGCTGCGGATGGTCACCGCGAGGTCCGGCCCCAGCTCCAGCCGCAGGCCCAGGTCGCCGGAGAAGGACGGCAGCACGGCCAGCCCCGGCGCGCCGGCACCCTGGCCGGGCAGCCGGATCAGCCGGACCGCGGCCGAGGTCCGCGCCGTGTCCGACACCTGCCGGTCGAAGATCGACACGGTCAGCGCCTCGGGCGGGGCCGCGTACGGGTCCGGCGGGACCCCCTGGAGCGTCTGCGCGGTGTCCGGTTCCACCTTGGTCATGAAGACGTCCAGGCCCGCGGACATCAGCAGGTTGTCGATCTGCGAGGCCAGGGCCGGGTAGTCGAAGCCGGGCTCGCCCCATCCGTAGGCGTTCTTGAGCACCACGGACGGGTCCGCCAGCACCTGGGCCAGGTCGCCCGCGTCGATCGTCAGGCGCATGTGGGGCGGGCGGCCGCCGGTCGCGGGGGCGTACACGGACTTGATCACGCCCAGCGCGCGCAGCGCGAAGCCGATCGCCGGATGGAACCGCTGGAGGTAGGTGATGATCAGGTAGTCGATGAGCTGCCCGGGGAAGACGGTGCGGAACCCGTCGGCGCGAAGTGCCGCCGGGATGGCCGAGTCGGGCGCGTTGACGATCGCCCTGATCCCGTTCACGACGCCCTGGGCCGCGGCCAGCACCCTGGCCGCCTCGTCGGCGGAGACGCCGCCCGCCGGCTCTGCGCCCGGGTCGCCCTGCGCGCCGCCCAGGTTGACGCCGCCGTCGCCGAGCAGCCGGCGCAGGGCGTCGTCCAGGGTGTCCAGGTCGGTGCCGAGATCGCGCAGCGGCTGCGGGATGTCGGAGGCCGTCCACCCCAGGTCGTTGAGCAGCCCGACGAAGGCGTCGGTGGAGCCGAGCGCCTGGCGCAGCGGCAGCAGCGCCTGCCCCACCTCGGCGACGAGCCTGTCGAAGGTACCGAGCTCAGCCATGTCTCACCTCGGGTAGTACTTCTTGTCGACGGCGGCGTGCCGGCTCGGGTCGACGTGGTTGACGATCAGCCATTTGCAGACGAAGCAGAACGAGCCGCGCTTGTCGTCGGCGTCCTCCTGGTTGCGCATCTTGCAGGCGCCCGCGGGCCGGTAGAAGCCGCGCGACCAGCCGTTCCCGCCCTCGTAGATCCCGACCACCCGGTAGGCGTCGAGCGGCGGCGCGAACTGCGGCACGGGGACCGGGGTCTGGACGCCCTGGTCCGGGCGGGTGAGGTCGCGGGTGGAGTTCAGCGGGGTGCGGGTCTGGCGCAGGAAGGCGGCGACCCTGGGGTCCGTGACCGTGACCGGCTGGCCGTTCGCGTCGGCCACCGGCACGTACACCACGGAGCCGGCCTCGAAGAACGGGTAGAGCGCGCCCGTCGGGTTGGCGAGCACGAAGGTGCCCGCGTTCTCGTCGGGCGGGGCGACGATCGTGGTGTTCGGCAGGAAGCGCAGATCGGCGGCGGCCAGCCGCAGCGGCAGCTGCCTCCTGGTCGGCGTGACGACGAAGCCGAGCAGGCTGACCGGGATCTTCTCGTTCCACGCCCTGACCCACTGGGGCATCTCGCCCTTCGGGACGGTCACCGTGATGTTGTGCGGGGGCGCGTCGTCCTGCAGCGCGATGGTCAGGAGCCGGCTCGACATCCGCATGCGCGGCAGCGCCAGCCACTTGACCAGGTCGGGGTTGATCAGCCGCTGCGGGCCCGGGACCTGGAGGAAGCCGATCCGCGACAGGTTGTCGGCCTCCGGGTCCCTGCGGTCGAGCGCCACGCCGGGGTCGGCGGTGCTGCCGAAGTCCTCGTACTCGTCGCCGAGGTTGAAGCTGTGGCCCAGCTCGTGGGCGACCTTGTTGATGAAGTGGTCGGCGTTGACGATGCCGAGGGGCCGGTCGGGGGTCGGCGGGGCCGGCGGAACCCGCCTCATCAGCTCGGGGCGGCTCGGATCGGGGTTGGTGAAGCGGATGGCCTGGGCGCTGGAGACGGTCTCCCCCGTCAGCGTGCCGTTGTTGAAGCACGTGCCGCCGAGGAACTCGTCGTAGGCGACGATCGCGACCAGGCCCCTGCTGCGCCGCAGCTCGCCGTCGTGCGGGACCCAGTTCTGCCCGATCGGGTGGTTCGGCGGGTGGACGTACTGGAGTCCGGCCAGGTAGGCGATGACCGAGTTGCCGGGATTGGTGAGGTCCTTGGTCGCGTACAGCTCGGGCGGGTGCCGGCGGGGGTCGAGCGTCATCTCCCGCTGGGGCCGCTGCTTGTAGAAGTCGTACAGGCGGGCGATGAACTGGGACAGCACCTGCCCCGGCTCGTCCACCAGCGGCGAGGGCACGGGCGCCGCGGGCTCGCCGGAGGTCGGCACGCTGCTCCCGTCGGCCCAGCGGCTGCCCAGGTACAGCCCGAACAGGGTGTCCGAGGCCTGCAGGAACCCGTCGGACACGTGGTTGCGCCAGGCGTTGACGAGGGCGTCGCCGCGCACGTTGTTCGGGGAGTAGCCGCGCAGGCCCTGCCGGGCCCACAGGTCCCTGAGCTGCTGCGGGGTCCGGGTCTCGCCCTGTTTCGGCAGCCCGACGATCTGGACGAGCTGCTCCAGGTTGAAGTCGCCGGCCACGCCGCCCGGGACGCGGCCGGGGAAGGGGATCGGGTTCCCGTTGTTGCCGAGCACCGCGTTGTTGTCGGTGACCTGGAACCCGCAGGTGATCGTCTGCTGCTGCGAGGGGGCGAACACCTTGAACGCGTTGAAGCTGTTCCCGAGCTCCGCGTACGGCTCCTGGCGGGGTTTGTCGGTGAACAGCGCCACCGACGTCTGCGTGGCCAGGCTGTCGAACAGCTCCTTGTCCACCGCGGTGTCCGTGAACCCCTCCGCCACGAAGGCGAGGTTGCACAGCTGCTGGGCCTGCGCCAGGTCCCTGATGTGGAGTGGACGCAGATCCTGGCGGGCCTTGGCGTAGTCGACGACGCGTACCGGCAGCGTGTTGACCTTGCCGGGCGCCTGCCCTGAGACGGTCACCGGCGCGGTCGTCACGGCCAGCCCGCGCACCCGTCCGCGCGGGTCCACGGCGACCTTCGCCGGATCGCCGGAGGTCAGCGGGAAGTAGTCGTGACCGGTGATGTCGCCGACCAGGTCGGCGCCGGAGTTGTCGTCGCTGAACCTGGCGTACATCGACACCTGCGAGTGCGCGAGGCCGGGCGAGAGCGCGGTGGTGAGCGAGTCGTTGCCGAACCACCAGTCGACGATGCGGTCGTGCACCTGGAGGCGGCCCACGGCGGAGCCCAGCCGGTCGCCGTTGGCCGCCTTCAGCTCGATCTGGTAGAGGTAGACCCCGAGCGTGGTGGCCGTGACCACGCCCGTCAGGGGGTCGACCGTCGGCAGGTTGTCGAAGCGGCGGCCCGGCTGCGCCGGCTGCCCCCCTTGGGCCGGCTTCGGCGGCTCGTTGTGCGGCGCGAAGAACTGGATGGTCCACGCGAAGTCTTCGTTGCCGACCACCGTCGGCACGTCGTAGCGCTGCTGGAACTCGTTCCTGCGGAAGCGGAACATCACGTCCAGCTTGAGCTGGAGCGGTGGGGTGGCGTTGCGCACGACGTGCGCGTCGAAGTGCGGGAGCACCAGGATATCGGCGAAGTCATGGGGCGGCACGGGCTTGGGCGCCATCGGTCGGCCCTCCGGCTGAAAGGTCAGTCTGAGAGGTCAGGCTGAAGCGGTCACTGCGAAGGATCGTCACAACCGCCGTCGACAGTCCGTCGACAGTCGGTCGACACCGCAGGTCACCGCGCCGGGGGCCGGCCGTGGGGCTCAGCGCTGGCGGGCCGGGCGGATCACGATCTCGTTGACGTCGACGTCGGCCGGCTGCCCGATGGCGTACGAGACGGCCTCGGCGATGGCGTCCGGCGGGATGGAGTCCGCCCGGTAGGTGCGCATCGCCTCCTTCGCGCCCGGCTCGGTGATGGTGGCGGCGAGCTCGGACTCCACGACGCCGGGCGAGACGGTGGTGACGCGGATGCCGGGGTCGAGCTCCTGCCGCAGCCCTTCGGTGATCGCCCAGGCGGCGTATTTCGTGGCGCAGTAGACGGCGCCGGTCGGCACCACCTGGTGGGCGCCGATGGAGGCGACGGTCACGAAATGCCCGCTCCCCTGCCGCTGGAAGTGCGGCAACGCGGCGGCGATGCCGTGGAGCAGGCCCCGGACGTTGACGTCGATCATCTGGTCCCACTCATCGACGAGCAGCGAGTCCAGGCGGGAGAGCGGCATCACGCCGGCGTTGTTGACGATGACGTCCACCCGCCCGTGGGCACGTACGGCCTCGTCGGCGAACGCCGCGACGTCGGCGCGGTCGGTCACGTCGAGGCGGCGCGGGTCCACGCTGCCGCCCTCGGCCTCGATGGCGGCGGCGAGCCGGGCGAGCCGGTCCGTGCGGCGGGCGCCGACCACGAGGTGGTGGCCCTCGGCGGCCAGCCGCCGCGCGGTGGCCTCCCCGATGCCGCTGCTCGCTCCCGTGATCAGGACGATCTTCCGGTCCTGGTGGTCCGGGGTCATGGTGGTCATGTGCTTTCCTTCGTCGTTCAGGCGGATGTGGTTGGGTGGTCGGCGCCGAGGGTGAGCTCGCGCCAGGCGTCGAACGAGGTCCTGAGCGAATCGAGCCTGTCCTGGGCGACGTCGTAGGCGACCTCGCCGAGCGGCAGGCTCAGCGGCGGCTGCTCGGCCTCGGTCACGGTGATGATCGCCTCGGCGGCGCGGGCGGGGCCACCCGGCTGGTGGCCGTAGGTGGCCAGGGTGGCCGCGCGCCGCGCGCCCGCGATCTCGTCGTAGTCCTCGATGCGGGTGCCGGACCGCCGCATGGACGGGCCGGACCAGCTGGCACGGAAGGCGGCCGGCCCGACGATCGGCCGCCCCTGGTCATTGTTTTTCCCAAATGTAGGGCCATCGGATGAATTATTTGGTCATGGTGCGGCGAAGGAGATCTGTGCCGTGGTCTCCTACTCGCCCTTGGCGGGGCTGCGCCGGACGGTGTTCCCTGGCCGCTCGTTGTGCTCCGGCCTGGTCTCCGGCTCGGTGGCGGTGAGGCTGCCCAGCAGGGACAGGGCCTGCTCCGATGGGCTGCCCGGCTCGGCCTGGTAGACGATCAGCTGCTGGCCGGGGGCGCTGTTCACGGTCAGCGCCTCGTAGGTCAGCTCCAGCTCGCCGACCAGCCGGTGCCTGAACCGCTTCGTCTCATGGGTCTTCTGCCTGATGTCGTGCCGGGCCCACAGCTTGCGGAACGCCGCGCTCTTCACCGACAGCTCCCCCACGGTCTCGATCAGCCGGGGATCGTCGTCGTCGAGCCCGACGGCCGCCCGCAGGCCGCCGACGGTGTTGGCCGCCACCCGGTCCCAGTCCGGATAGAACTCGCGGGCGTCCGGGTCGAGGAAGACCAGCCGCAGCAGGTCTCCGCTGTGGGCATGGCCGCCGAACAGTGCCCGCCCGAGGGCGTTGGCGGCCAGGACGGTCATGTAGCGGCCGAGGACCAGGGCCGGGGTGTGCGGCCAGGCGTCCATCATCCGCAGCAGGTTCGGGCTGACCCGTTCCTTGCCGGGAGCCCGGCGGCGGCGGGAGGGGACCGGGCGGGCGAGCCGGTGCAGGTGGGCGAGCGCGTCCTCCTCCAGGGCGAGCACGCGGCCCAGCGCGTCGGCCACCTGCGCCGACGGGTGCCGCTCCCGGCCCTGCTCCAGCCGTACGTAGTAGTCGCTGCTCACTCCCGCGAGCATCGCGACCTCTTCCCTGCGTAGCCCCGCCACCCGGCGCACGCCGCCGGCCGGCAGGCCCACGTCCTCGGGGCGCACCTGCTCGCGGCGGGCACGCAGGAAGTCCCCGAGCGCGCTGTCCTTGCTCATGGCTTCCACGCTAGTTCCGCCTCGGGGCGGAACCGGCCAGGGAGGGGGGCCGCGATACTCCTAGGGAGCCTCCTCCCCCGCGCCGGGCGCGCGAGGCCGGGACGGGGCCGGGCCTCGCGCGGCGGCGTGTGGCGGCGTGTGGCGGCGTGTGGCGGCGTGTGGCGGCGTGTGGCGGCGTGGTGTCAGAAGCGCATCCTGCGCAGGTAGCGGTAGCCCACCTCGGCCGTACGCCGGGGGGTCACGTCCGGCGTGTCGTTCTCGACGATGTACTCCTTCACGGGGTGCGCGTCGAAGATCCGCCGGAAGTCGATCGTCCCGGTGCCGAGGTCGGCCATGTCGCCGTCCAGGTGCCGGTCCTTGACGTGGAACTGCAGCACCCGCTGCGGCGCCCGGCGGATGACGCCGAGCGTGAAGCGCACCGGGTCGGCGACGCCGCGCCCGATGCCGCCGGTGACCGCCCAGTAGATGTCGATCTCCAGGTGGACCAGCCGCGGATCGAGCTCGGCGGTGAGCACGTCCCACGGCGTCTTGCCGCCCCCGAGGTCGGTGGTGAACTCGTGGGCATGGTTGTGGTAGCCGTAGCGCAGCCCGGCCGAGCGGGCGGCGGCCGCCTCGACGTTCATCCGCTCGGCCCATCCCTTCCACTCGTCCAGGCTGGTCGAGTTCAGGTACGGCACGACCATGAAGGACTGGCCGAGGGTCAGGGCGTTTTCGATCTTCGTCTCCAGCGCGGCGTCGTCGGCGGTGAGGCCGTCGTGGCTGGAGCTGGCGCGGATGCCGAGCCCGTCGAGGAAGTCGCGGAGCTGGCGGGCCGTACGCCCGAAGTAGCCGAGCGCGAGCTCGACCTTCGGATAGCCGATCTCGGCCAGGTAGGCGAGGGTGGTGTCATAGTTCTGGGCGAGGTCGTCGCGGACCGTCCAGAGCTGGATGCTGATCTGGCCCGGCGGCACGTGGTGGCCGCCGGAGCCGCGCGGTGTCGCCGCCGCGGCGGGAGAGGCGGCCGCGACGGCGGCCGCGCCCAGCCCGAGACCCGCGGCGAGCAGGGACCGCCTGCTGGGGCCGTAGCCGTAACACATGGGAGCTCCTAACGTGTGGGCTGCAGGACGACCTCGTCGCTGCCGCTCAGCGGGGGCAGGCCGGCGCCGCCCGGGTCGGTGTAGCCGGCGACGAAGACGCCGGTGAGGTGGTCGGTCTCGGGGTCGTGGCCGCTCGGCTCGGTGGTCTGGATCGAGCCGGTGCAACCGCGGGCCGTGGTCTGCGGGTGGCCGTGGTCGTCGTGGCCGAGGACGTAGTCCACGGTCACGTTGGCGCAGTCCACCGGCTGGTCGTCGGTGACCCGCACCTCGAACTCGACGACGTCGCCGAAGGTGAACGGGGTCCCGGCGGCGGGCCTGACCAGCTCGACGACCGGCGCGGCGTTGCCGACGACGATCCGCACCGAGGTCGCCGCGGACATGCCGGCGGGGTCGGTGACCCTGAGCGTGGCGTGGTAGAGGCCGTTGCTCCGGTAGGTGTAGGACGCCTCGGGGCTGCGCGAGTCCACCCTGCCGTCGGCGTCGAAGTCCCACGCGTAGCGGAGCCGGTCACCGTCGGGGTCGGTCGTGCCCGCGCTGGTGAACTGGACGGTGAGCGGCGCGTGGCCGGCCGTCACCGAGGCCGCGGCGACCGGGATGGGCGTGTGGTTGCCGGTGTAGCCGATGTAGTCGAAGCGGGCGAGCTGGGCGTCCGGGTTCTCCTGGAAGAAGCCGTCCCCGTACTCCAGCACGTAGAGCGCGCCGTCGGGGCCGAACTCCATGTCCATCGGGTTGTCGAACACGAACGAGGGCAGCACGTCCTCGATCCGCCCGTCCCGGTGGAACGCCTTGACGTAGTCGCGGGTCCACTCGTAGAAGAGCGGAACGCCGTCGAAGTACTTCGGCCAGGCCACGGGGCCTCTGCCGCGCGTGTCGCTCGGGTCGAACGCGTACGCGGGACCGGCCATCGGCCCGATGCCGCCGGTGCCGAGCTGGGGGAACTCCGCGGACTGCCCGTAGGAATACCACACGTCCGGCTGCACGACCGGTGGCAGCCTGCGCAGCCCGGTGTTGTGCGGCGACTCGTTGACCGGCGCCGCGCAGTCGAACGCCGCGCCCGAGACACCGGTCGCGAAGTCGTAGTCGACGTACGGGAGCCGCGCGGTCGCGCAGTACGGCCAGCCGTAGTTGCCGGCCCTGCGGATCGCCGTCCATTTGCCGGTCCCCGACGGTCCGCGCGCCGGGTCGGCCGCGCGCGCGTCGGGCGAGTAGTCGCCCACGTAGAGCTCCCCGGTCGACCGGTTGAGCTCGATGCGGAACGGGTTGCGCAGGCCCATCGCGTAGATCTCCGGGCGGGTACCCGCCGTGCCCGGCCTGAAGAGGTTGCCGCGCGGGATCGTGTAGGACCCGTCGGCGCGCACGCTGACGCGCAGGATCTTGCCGCGCAGGTCGTTGGTGTTGCCGGCGCTGCGCTGGGCGTCGAAGGCCGGGTTGCGGTCGGCCCGCTCGTCGAGCGGGGCGTAGCCGTCGGAGGCGAACGGGTTCGTGTCGTCGCCGGTGGACAGGTAGAGGTTGCCCGCGGCGTCGAAGACGATGTCGCCGCCGACGTGGCAGCAGATGCCGCGGTCCACCGGCACGTCGAGGATGCGCTGCTCGGTGCGCAGGTCGATGCTCGCGCCCGCGAAGCGGAACCTGGACAGTCTGATCAGCCCCTTGAAGGGCGCGAAGTCCGCAGGGGCGCCGGTGAGCGGGGCGTCGCCCTCGTTGACCCCGGGCGTCGCCGGGTCGTCGATCGGCGTGTTGAGCGGCGGTGAGTAGTAGAGGTAGACCCAGTCGTCCTTCTTGGAGCCCTTGCCGAAGCCGGGGCTGAGGGCGATGCTCTGCAGGCCCTCCTCGTCGTGCTGGTAGACGTCGAGCCGGGCGGCCTGCGTGTTGAGGCCCGTCTTCGGGTCGTGTAACCAGACCTCGCCCTTCCTGGTGGTGTGCAGGACCCTCGAATCCGGTAACACCGCCAGGTCCATGGGCTCACCGGGTTCGTCGTTGAGCGTCACCTTCTGGAACTGGTCGTCGGGCGGCGGGGCCACGGCGGGGCCGGCAGCGGGTCCTGTGGTGGTCCCGGTGGCGTGCGCGGCGGCCGGCATGAGGATCGCCGCAGCAGTCATGGCCGCGATTGCGGTTCTCGCTCTCATGCCTCTCCCTTCGGTCTACTCGGGGGATAAGAGAGGGCAAATTAACGTGAATGTAACCCGAGTTACGCCGAGCGACGAGGGCCTAATCGCGGATATGCGGGCATCTTTCGCCTCCGATCGGACTAAGTCCCCGATGCGGTGCGGGTGGCATCGAGGATCGTCGTCCGGTCGCGCACGGAGCCTCAGCCGTCGATGGACCAGGTCTGGCCGTTGATCCACGCGTCGGCGCCGGGCAGCGGGAACGCGACCGCGACGGCCGGGTACCGAGTTGACTCACTCGGCTCGCGAGGCTCCCCGCCCGCATGGACCGGCCAGGTGCGCGGCGGTGGCGACGGTGGCGGCGTACTGGGTCGCGACGAGGGAGCGGATGGGGATCACCGCGTACGCGGAGGCGGGGTCGGCGGCCAGCCACCTCTCGTAGCGGGCGGCGGTGCGCGCCCGCGTCCGGGCGATCGGCTCCGCGCGGTTGCCCGCGGCCAGCTCGTCGTCGAGCCCTCTGAGCAGGATCCCGCCGTAGCGGAGCTGGAAGCTGTGCCCGTCACCGGCCAGCGTGGTCACCTCGGCGACGGTGGCGGGCCGGTCCGACTCGGGCAGGCGGGCGCGGGCCGCGGTGCTCTCGGCGGTGCGCGCCATGAGTCCGGCGAAGAACCGGGTCGCCCGCCAGTACGGCGAATCGGGCGTCACCAGATCCGCCTGTACGGCGTCGAGCCCCCGCTGGAGCACCTCGGCCAGCTCGGCCACCGCGGCGGCCTTGCCCGCCAGGGCCTCGGCGTAGGACGTGCCGGTCGGGGTCTCGTCGTCGGCCGTGGGGTCGATCCAGTACGGCAGCTCGCTGATCAGGGTGAGGGCGCCGTGCCTGCTCGCGTACGAGGCGGTGTTGTCCCCCGAATCGCCGCTCCACAGCTGCCCCTGCTCGGCCATCCGGTCGTACGCCCGCCTGATCGAGCCCACCCGGTAGACGCCGTCGGCGTAGCGGACGATGTGCGGCGCCTCCGGCTCGCCCCGGTGCAGAGGCAGGCCGAGGCGTTCGGGGACCTCCTGCAGGATCGGGTAGAGGGCGGGCTCGGTCCTGCTGAGGTAGTAGTAGACGCCGCCGAGCTCGCTGTTGTGCAGCGAGCAGACCAGCTCCGGCCGGTGCTCGTCGATCAGCCGCATCAGCGCCCTGGTCTCCGGCAGCGGCGTGTCGAAGTGGGCGTCCTTGTAGTCGAGCGGGAAGGTCCACTCGATCTGGTCGCGCCCGGCGGGGCGGTAGAAGTGCCGCGCGTAGTGCTCACGGGTGAAGGGCCCGCGCAGCCAGCCCTCGTTGAGCCGGAGCCCGTCCGGGTCGATGCAGGCGATGACGTGCCAGCGATGACCCAGCCTGGCCCGCAGCTGCGCGTCCGCGCACAGCCGGCGCGCCAGGTGGACGGCGGTCAGCCCGCCGATCGGCTCGTTGGGGTGCGGCAGGCCGAAGACCAGCGCTTCGGCCGGTCCCGGCGATCCGATGGTCAGGCACAGCAGCGGCTCGCCCTGCCTGGACTCCCCTACGACCCGCAGCGTGGCCACGTCCGGGTGCGCGGCTGCGACCGCCTCCAGCAGCCGCGCAAGCTCCTCGGCTCCCGCGAAGGCGTCGAAGTCCGGGACCGTGTCCAGCTCGCTTTCCAGCCATTCGGGTAGCACCGCGCCATACCTCCCTTTTCCGGCCTTTACGTCACGAGTCTCCTTGTCCATCCCGCATCCGGCCAGAGGTACGCCTTTTCAGTTTGTGCCCGGCTCAGGCGCTCACGAAGCAGAACTCGTTGCCTTCCGGGTCGGCCATCACCTGGAAGGAACCCTGCTCGTCGGTCACCGTCTCGCCGATCCGCGTGGCGCCCAGGCTCCGCGCCCGGGCGACGGCCGGCTCGATCGACTCGACCTCGATGTCCAGGTGCAACCGGTTCTTCACCGACTTGACCTCGGGCACCGGCTGGAACGACATCCGCACCCCGCCGGGGGGCTCCACGTGGGACCAGCCCAGGGCGCGGTCCACCGGGTCGCCGCCGAGCAGAGCGGCCCAGAAACGGACCAGCGTGTGCGGGTCCCGGCAGTCCACCACGATCTGATTGAGCCTCATGCGCATGACGGTCAAGGGTAGTGATCTCCTGCTCGGAGGCACGCCGTCCCCCCGGCAGAGCGCTGACAGAGATCCGGCAGCGCCTCCTGTCACGGTGTGCCCATGACCGACATCGAGAAGACGGACGTACTCATCGTGGGCGCCGGCCCGACCGGGCTCACCCTCGCCGTGGAGCTGGCCAGGCGCGGGATCCGGCACCGGATCGTGGAGCGGGCGCCCGAGCCGGCGTACGGCTCCAAGGGCAAGGGGCTGCAGCCGCGCACGCTGGAGATCTTCGACGACCTCGGCGTGACCGGCCGCATCCTGCCGGTCTCGACCCTCTACCCGCCGCTCCGGGTCAGGATCGGCCGGGTCCCGGTGTACCAGGGCCGGATGCACAAGCTCGCCGCGGCCACGGACGCCGTGCCGTACCCGATGGTGCTGATGCATCCGCAGTGGCGCACCGAGGCCGTGCTGCGCGAGCGGCTGGCCGAGCTGGGCGGGAAGGTGGAGTACGGCGTCGAGCTGGCCGGCTTCGAGCAGGACGCGCAGGGCGTAACGGCCAGGCTGCGCACGGGCACGGGCAGGGGGACGGACGCAGGCGGGGGCGCAGGCAGGGGCATGGGCACGGGCAGCGGCACCGGCACCGGCACCGGCACTGGCACTGGCACCGGCACGACGCTGCGGGCCGGATATCTGGTCGCGGCCGACGGCGGCAAGAGCACCGTGCGCAAGGCGCTCGGCATCGGCTTCACCGGGGAGACCCGCGAGGAGGAGCGCATGGCGCTGGCCGACGTGCGCGTCGAGGGGCTCGGGCGGGACCACATCCACGTCTGGGTACGGCCCGGCAAGGGCATGATCGCGCTGTACCCCATGGCCGGGACCGACTCCTTCCAGCTCCTCGCCTCGCTCAGGCCGGGCGTCACGCCGGACCTGACGCAGGCCGGCTTCCAGCGGCTCTTCCGCGAGCGCTCGATGCTGCGCGGGGTGCGCATCACCTCGCTGCAGTGGTCATCCCTCTACCGGGTCAACATCCGCCTGGCCGACAGGTATCGCGTCGGCCGCGTCTTCCTCGCCGGGGACGCCGTCCACGTGCACTCACCTGCGGGCGGCCAGGGGCTCAACACCGGCGTGCAGGACGCGTACAACCTGGGCTGGAAGCTCGCCCGCGTGCTCGGCGGGGCGCCGCGGGCGCTGCTCGACACCTACGAGGAGGAACGCCGCCCGATCGCCGCCCGCGTCCTCGGCCTGAGCACCGACCTGCACGAGAAGAAGTCCATCAAGCGGGACGAGGAGACCTACCAGCTCAATGTCGGCTATCGAGGCAGCTCCCTGGCCCGCGATGGCGGCGGCGACCGGGTCCCGGACGGGCCGCTGCGCCTGGCCGACGGGAGCGTGGCGCGCATGTTCGACCTGCTGCGGGGGCCGCACTTCACGCTGCTGTCGCCGGACCCCGCGCCCGTGGTGCCGGGCGGCCCCGAGGTGCGGGCGTACGCGCCTGCCGAGCCGTACGGGGGACGGCGGCACACCCTCGTCCGGCCGGACGGATATGTCGGCATCGCCACCGACTCGCCCGACGAGCTCGCCGCCTACCTGGCCCTGGTGTGAGCCCGTCGCGCGCACAGTGGCAAATCATGCCGGAATTCCGGGACGCGCTCTCTCCATTTCTCCGGGAACACGAAACCAGGCTCCACCCCGATGGGGCGGAGCCTGGTTCGGAATTTCGTCAGCTCACGTGCCAGGTGACCGCGAAGTTGCCGGTCGCGTTGTTCGCCTGCGAGGTCGGCGTACCGACCGGGAAGTTGACGGTGTCGACCACCGTCGTGCTGTTGCTGCGCTGCTGGTTCACGGGGAGCTGCACCTGCGACCCAGACGTGACGCCGAGCTGCTGCGAGGTGACCTTGTTGCGCAGCAGGACCTGGGTCGCCTGCGCGATCACGGGCGCGCCGGTCGCGCTCCTGGTGACCCGCACCTTGTACGTGGCCTCCAGCGGGCTGCCCGAGGGCTGGAACGTGGTCGAGAAGTTGCGCGCGAAAAGGCCGTCCACCGGCACCGGGACCGGCAGCCGAGCGTCCACCTTGCAGTCGATCCTGGGCGTGACCTGGTCGACGACGCACAGGGTCATCTTGATCTCGACGTCCGCGATCGCCGCCTGGGCGGGGCCGGCCTGACCGGCGAGGATGGCTCCGGTGGCGAGCGCCGCGGCGCCGAGTCCGAGCAGTCGCCGCCGAGTTGTCGTGCTCTGCATTTCTGTTTCCTTCGAATGTTTCCGGCTGCGGCTCTTCCGCAGCCCTTTCACATCGAAAGGATGCTGGGAAATCTGGATATACACCGTGCACAGCTACTGAGTGGGGAAGTGCAGTAGTGCGTGGACTATTCGCCATTCAATTCAGATACACTATTTGGGTGTGACGTTCATCACGCGTGCTATTAAAGGACCAACCAGAAAGCGCTTTCAGTATCTGGGCGTCTTTCGGTGTCGGTCCCGCCGGCGTGATGGGGTCCCTCGGGGTATTGGGGTCTCCCCCGGGTGTCGGGGGCCCCTCGGTGTGACGGGGCCCTCCGGCGTGTCAGTCCTCGGTGTCCGGGACTGCTGAGGCCGACCATGCTGCGGCGCCCAGGGTGGCTCCGGTGACCACCAGCACGCCCGAGACGCCGCCCATGACGGCCGCGGCTCCGGACATGGCCGGGATCACGGTCTGGGCCAGCCGGTTGCCCGCGATCCGCAGCGACAGCACGGTGCCGCGGGTGCCGGCGGGCGCGAGCTGGGTGACCCAGCCCATCGTGATCGGCTGGCAGACGCCCGCCGCGAAGCCGTACACGGCGGTGAGCGTGACGAGCACGGCAACGGGCACGGGAAGCGTCAGGCCGCAAAGTGCGAGCGCCGACACCGCGCAGGCCAGCACGGTGAGCCGTCGGCGGCCGAGCCTGCGCACCAGCTGGGCCAGGTTGATGCGGGACACCATCTGCATCACCGCACGGGCGGCGAGCATCGCCGTCACCCAACCGGGCGCGATCCCCCTGCTGTGCGCCAGCGCGGGCAGATAGGCCAGCGTCACGTCGATCGAGGCCAGGATCAGCCCGCTGACCAGCAACGCCCGCCACATCCCCGGGATGGCGAGCAGGCGCTGGGCCGGCCAGCGGCGCCCCTCTGGCACCGAAGACGAGGACCCCGCAGAGGACCCCGCCGGGGAATCAGGGCCGGCCGGGGACTCAGAGTCGGCCGGGGATGCGGATGGCGACGCGGCCCAGTGGTGGGTGCCGAATCCGAAGGAGACGGCCAGCGTCACCAGGCTCGCCACTCCGCACGCGGCGGCGATCGGCTCCAGCGGTGGCGACTGGGTCCCCGGATCGGACGGCAGGAGCAGGAGCAGCGGGCCCACGCCCTGCCCGAGCGACGTGACGAACGTGTAGACGCCGAAGACGGAGTCCAGCCCCCGGTCCCGGGCTCGGCCCGCCACCGCGGACTGCTCCCCGACCATGGAGAAGATGATGCCGATGCCGAGCAGGGCGGTGGCGGTGATCAGCAGCGCGATCTGCGCCGATCCGAGGTAGGCGAGCACCGACGAGCCGGCCAGCGCGGCTGCGCCGATCACCATGCTCGGCCGCTCCCCCATGCGGTCCACCAGGCGTCCGGTCGCGATCGCCAGGACCAGCGGCGGGATCGCGAACATCGCCGCGACCACCGCCAGCCAGGCGGACCCGTATCCCAGGTCCAGCACCGCGTACGACAGCGACGGCCTGATCCCGTAGCTGATGACCTGGACCCTGTCACTTATACACATCTCCGAGCCCACGAGACCCTAAGACAAATCGTATTCCGTCATCTGCTTGAAAAAAAAAAAACAGGGAAAAGAACAGTGGTATATAAAATAGTTACATTCATTGATCATATATTTCAGGTTCATTATT